>NZ_JACKZK010000032.1:0-56646 GCF_014230245.1 Pseudomonas sp. MSSRFD41
GTCCCCTTCGTCTAGTGGCCTAGGACACCGCCCTTTCACGGCGGTAACAGGGGTTCGAGTCCCCTAGGGGACGCCAGGTTTACCCGCTATGCGGGATTTCAAGGGTCATTCGATTATTGAATGACCCTTTTGTTTTTCTGGCATCCGGCAATTTCTCTCTCTTCTTTTCCCAGCTTGTCCCTCCTGACCGACGGTCACGCTAGCGACTTGCGGAAAATTATTATGGGAATAATATTTTTCGTAATATTCGGAGGCAACGATGAACGATAAAAAAGCTCAGACCCGGGAGCGCATTCTCCAAGCCGCCAGCTCGGCGTTGATCCAGCGTGGTCCGGCCGAGCCGAGCGTGGGTGAGGTGATGGGGGCGGCCGGGCTCACGGTCGGTGGTTTCTACGCGCACTTCGAGAGCAAGGACGCGCTGATGCTGGAGGCCTTCACCCAATTGCTCGCGCACCGGCGCGGCCTGCTCGACGAAATGGACAGCAACCTGAGCGGTGTGGAGCGTCGGGCGTTGACCGCCGCCTTCTACCTGTCGCGCAAGCATCGTGACTCCACCGAACTGGCCTGTCCGATCCCCGCCTCGGTAGGGGAGCTAGGACGCCTGCCGGATAGCTTCCGCAAGGCCCTGAGCGAGCATATGGAACTGATGGTGGCGCAACTGGCCGAAACTCCCGAGGATACGGATAAAGCCCTGGCGGACATGGCCTTGATGATCGGCGGCCTGTCCTTGGCGCGCGCCCTGGGGCCGGGGGAGTTGTCCGATCGCCTGCTGCGCGCTGCCAAATCCGCCGTGCTCTGACCTGAAGCCGTAGCGAGCCCTGTTGCCACTTGGCCATTCACATCGCGAATGATCATCCAGCCAAGATTCAATACGCCCCCGCGAGCCCCGGTTCGCCAGGTCCTCGAAGCAGCAAGACCCTGAGCCAGAGCTAGCCGGGCCTGGGTGGATGCGCCAATCGGGCTGGCCATCCGTTACACTGCATCGGTCAAAAAACTGACCGGGAGTCGGGCATGAGTTGGGATCTGGCAGCGCCGTTCGTCATCGATCTGCAGGTGGCGGCCGAAGATATCGATGGCTTGGGGCACGCCAACAATGCGGTCTATGTTACCTGGCTGGAGCGTTGTGCCTGGCGCCATTCCCAGCGCCTGGGGCTGGACCTGGCTGAATATCGCCGTCTGGACCGGGCCATGGCCGTGGTGCGGCATGAAATCGACTACCTGGCCTCCGCCTACGAGGGCGATGAGTTGCAATTGGCCACCTGGATCGTCGATTGGGACCAGCGCCTGAAGATGACCCGGCGTTTCCAACTGGTGCGCCCGAGCGATGGCGCGACCCTGCTGCGGGCCCAGACCACGTTCGTCTGCATCGAGCTGTCCAGCGGCAAGCCCAAGCGCATGCCCGCCGAGTTCCTCGACGGCTATGGGCCGGCCCTGCAATCCTGCTGAGGCGTCCCCCGGTGCGTGGAGTGCGGGCTCCGCTTGCCGGCAGTTGCTAACGGCAAGGTACTGCCAGCGTTTGAAACCCAGTAAACTGGCGCCCGTTTTTTCGCCTGTTTTCGTCGAGTGTGTTTCATGCAAATTGCCCTGGCGCCCATGGAAGGGTTGGTCGACAACATTCTGCGGGATGTACTGACCCGTGTTGGTGGGATCGACTGGTGCGTCACCGAGTTCATCCGCGTCAACGACCGCCTGCTGACGCCTGCCTATTTCCACAAGCTTGCTCCCGAATTGCTGCAAGGTGCACAGACGGCGGCCGGGGTGCCGCTACGGGTGCAA
The DNA here is from genome assembly GCF_014230245.1 of Pseudomonas sp. MSSRFD41. NCBI lineage: Bacteria > Pseudomonadati > Pseudomonadota > Gammaproteobacteria > Pseudomonadales > Pseudomonadaceae > Pseudomonas > Pseudomonas sp. MSSRFD41. Next base: position 1,777 of record NZ_JACKZK010000032.1, read on the forward strand.
CTGCTCGGCTCCGATCCGGTCTGCCTGGCCGAGAACGCGGCGCTGGCCTGCGAGTTGGGGAGCGAGGTCATCGACCTGAACTTCGGTTGTCCAGCCAAGACCGTCAACAAGTCCCGCGGCGGTGCGGTGCTGCTCAAGGAGCCCGAGCTGCTCAACCAGATCGTCGAGCATGTGCGGCGGGCGGTTCCGGCGCATATCCCGGTCACGGCCAAGATGCGCCTGGGTTTCGATAGCCCGGATGGTGCTTTGGTATGTGCCACCGCGCTGGCCGAAGGTGGCGCCGAGCACATCGTGGTGCATGCGCGGACCAAGGTCGATGGCTACAAGCCCCCGGCCCATTGGGAGTGGATTCCTCGGGTCCAGGAAGTGGTCAAGGTGCCGGTGTTTGCCAACGGCGATATCTGGAGCGTCGAGGACTGGCGGCGCTGCCGGGAAATCAGCGGGGTCGAGGACATCATGCTGGGGCGCGGGCTGGTTTCACGTCCGGACCTGGCTCGGCAGATCGCCGCGGCTCGGGCTGGCGAAGAAGTGGTGGCGATGTCCTGGGCCGAATTGCTGCCCTTGATTCATGACTTCTGGACCCAGGTGGTGGCGCAATTGACTCCGCGTTCGGCCCCGGGGCGGCTGAAGCAGTGGTTGGCGATGCTGACCCGCAATTACCCCGAGGCGGTCGAGTTGTTCACCGCGTTGCGGCGGGAAACCGAGCTGGACCAGGTTGGCAGGTTGCTGGGTATGCCGTGCAGCGAGACGGCTTGAAGAAATTTCCATGGACGCTCTTGAAATGCCTCGGACGGTCCTTATCTCTTGGGTACGCGACGCCGAACTCGGGTCGCGTAGATAACCACTCGCTGACTATCAGGAGATTTACCCATGAGTACTGCATTTTCCCTGGCTCCGCTGTTCCGTTCCTCTGTTGGCTTCGACCGTTTCAACGAGCTGTTCGAGTCGGCCCTGCGCAACGAACCGGGCAGCAGCTATCCACCCTACAACGTTGAAAAGCACGCCGATGACCAATACCGCATCGTGATCGCCGCCGCCGGTTTCCAGGAACAAGACCTGGAGCTGCAAGTGGAGAAAGGCGTGTTGACCGTGAGCGGTGGCAAGCGTGATGCCAACGAGGGCGTCACCTATCTGCACCAGGGCATCGCCCAGCGGGCTTTCAAGTTGTCCTTCCGTCTGGACGACCATATCGAGGTCAAGGCCGCGGCCCTGAATAATGGGTTGCTGAACATCGACCTGCTGCGGGTCGTACCGGAAGAAGCCAAGCCCAAGCGCATCCCGATCAACGGCATGCAGCAAGCGGTCCTGCAGCACTAAGACCTGCAAGCAGGACAAGGGCGCCCCGCGGGCGCCCTTTTTCGTGCCTGTCATTCCAGCAGTTTCTTGAATTCGCCTAGCGGGAGTGGCCGGCTGTGCAGGTAGCCCTGGTACAGGTGGCACTCCAGGCCCCTCAGGAACTCCAGCTGTTGCGGGGTCTCGACGCCTTCGGCGATCACCTTCAATTCCAGGCTGCGGGCCATGGCGACGATGGCCCGGATGATCTCCGCATCATTGGGATCGTGGGTGGCATCGCGGACGAAGGACTGGTCGATCTTCAGTGTGTCCACTGGCAGGCGCTTGAGGTAGGTCAGGGATGAGTAGCCCGTGCCGAAGTCATCCATGGCGAAGCTGACCCCCAGCTTCTTCAGGCGGCGCATTTTGTTGATGGTGTCTTCCAGGTTCTGGATCACGATGCCTTCGGTGATCTCCAGCTTCAGTAACGAGGAAGGCAGGGCATAGGCCGCCAGGCTGTGCTCGATTCGCTCGACGAAATCGTTCTGGCGGAACTGCCGGGGGCTGATGTTCACGCACAGGCTGAACTGGTGCGGGTCCACCAGGCCTTCTTCGATCAGTTGGCTGAAGGCCAGGCAGGATTCATCGAGGATCCAGGTGCCCACCTCGAGGATCAGCCCGCTGTCCTCGAGCACCTTGATGAACTCGGTCGGCGACTGCGCCCCCAGTTCCGGATGTTGCCAGCGTACCAGCGCCTCGGCGCCGACGATGCGATTGTCGCGAGCATCCACCTGGGACTGGAAGTGCACGCTGAACTCGCCCCGGGACAGCGCCAGGCGCAGGTCGGTTTCCATGCGCAAGCGTTCGCTGGCGGCCTTTTGCATGGTGTTGTGGTACATCTGCGTGGTATTGCGTCCCGAGTCCTTGGCGCGATACAGAGCGATATCGGCACGCTTGAGCAGGTCGGTGGGGGTCGAGCCGTGGTCGGGGATCAGCGCCACGCCAATGCTGGGCGTGACCTGCAGGCGCTGGCCGTCGAGAAACATCGGCTCCGACAGCAGTTCGCGCAAGGTGCCCGCCAGTTGCCGCACCTGTTCGCTGACGTCGTTGCGCGAGCCCTCCAGGCCGCTGAGCAGGACCACGAACTCGTCGCCGCCCAGGCGCGCCACCGTGTCCTCCATGCGTACGCTGGCTTCCAGTCGCGCAGTGATGATCTTCAGCACCGTGTCGCCCACCGGATGCCCCAGGGAATCGTTGATGTGCTTGAAGTGGTCCAGGTCGAGGAATAGCAGGGCGCCGCGCAGGTTATGCCGCTTGAGCAGGGCGATCTGCTGGCTCAGGCGGTCCATCAGCAGGGCGCGGTTGGGCAGGTTGGTCAGAGGATCGTGGTAGGCCAGGTGGCGGATCTGCGCCTGGGCATTCTTCAGCAAGCTGACGTCCCGGGCGGTCAGCAGCAGGCAGGGGGTTTCATTGAGGGTGATCGGCTCTACCGATACCTCGAGGGTGAAGATTTCCCCGCGCTTGTTGCGCCCCAGCATCTCCAGATGGCGCGCCCGACCCTTGAGCTTGAGCTCGGCCAGCAGCGTGGCCAGTTGGGTTTCCTCGGCCCAGATCCCGACCTCGTACAGGGTATGGCCCATCACTTCGTCGGTGCGGTAGCCGGTCAGGCGGCAGAAACCGTCGTTGACCTCCAGGTAGCGGCCGGTATCGCGTTCGGTGATGGTGATGGCGTCGGGGCTGGAGTGGAAGGCCTTGGCGAACTTCTCTTCGCTGGCCTTGAGCGCCGCTTCCGAGCGTTGCTGCTGGGTGATGTCGCGCAGGGTGGTGACGATGCACGGTTGCTTGTCGACGATGATCTGGCGGCTGGAGATGATGCAGGTCAAAGGCTGGCCGTCCTTATGGTTGACCACCACCGCCACGTTGTTCAGCGCCTGTTCGCGGATCACCTGTTCGATTCGCCGCAGGCGCGGCGCAGTGTCTTCCCAGAGGCCGATCTGCTCGGCGCTGCGATTGATCACATCGTCCAGGGTCCAGCCGAAGGTCTGGGTGAAGCTGGAGTTGATCTCGATGAACTGGCCGGTTTCCAGCAGGGTGACGCAGATCGGGTCGGGGCTGACCTGGAACAGGCTGGCGAATTTCTCTTCGGAGGTGATCAGGCGCTGCTCGCGTTCCACCTGCTCGGTGATGTCCAGCAGGGTTCCGGCCATGCGCAAGGGGTTGCCTTGCTCGTCGCGATAGAGACGGGCGCGGCTTTCCAGGTAACGCGAGCTGCCATCGGCCAGTTGCACGCGATAGGTCAGCTGGTAGTTGCCCGCCGGGCCTTCGCGCAGGCTGCGATAGGCGTCGCGCATGGAGTTGCGCTCCTCGGTGGGCACGCCCTCGAAGAAGGCATCGAAGGACTCGTGAAACGGTACAGGCTCCAGGCCGTGCAGCTGCGCGGCTCGTGCCGAGCCATAGAGCATGCCGCTGGGGATGTGCCAGTCCCAGGTGCCCAGTTGCGCCGAGTCCAGGGCCAGGTCCAGGCGTTCCTGGCTGTCCTTGAGGGCCTGTTCGGCGCGTTTGCGCTCGCTGGTATCGAGAAAGGTGCTGAGCAAAAAGGCCTTGCCCTCCAGTTCGACCTTCTGTGCGCTGAGGATGCCGTCGTGGATCTGCCCATTGCTGGCGCGCAGTTGCACTTCGAGGCTGGCGGCCTGGCCCTTCTTTTGTACGGCCTTGATCAGTTGGGCGCGCTGTTCGGGATTGACCCACAAGCCGATTTCCAGGGTGGTGCGGCCGATCACATGCTCGGCGGGCCAGCCGAACTGGCTCTCGAAGTACTGGTTGGCTTCGCTGATCAGGCCATCTTCGAGGCGGGTCAACAGCACCATGTTGGGGCACAAGTGGAAGAGGGTGGCAAAACGCTTTTCCGAGCTGCTCAGGGCCTCTTCGCGCTGGCGCTGGTGGGTGATTTCGCGGATTACCCCGATCATCCGGGGTTTGCCATGCTTGTCAGGCAGCACGCTGCCGTTGATTTCCAGCCAGTGCAGGCTGCCATCGGGCCAGCGGATGCGATGGTGCATGGCCTGTTCCAGGGGCGCGCCGGCCAGCACCGAGTGGAAGGCGCGTACGGTTCGGGCCCGGTCCTCGATGGGCAGCAGGTCGAGATATTCGAGGTTTTCCGGTAGGGGTTGGCGCGGATCGAAGCCGAACAGCGCCTGGGTGCCCCGGGACCAGCTGATTTGCCCGCTTTCGATATCCCAATACCAGGCTCCCAGCCTCGCGCCGTTGAGCGCGGCGAGCAGTTGTGGCGCACTTTCCCAGCTCTGTTCCGACTCCCTGGGGTCGACGGCGTGGATGCGCGGCATGGGCGGAATACGGTCAGCGGGTTTGGGCATGGTGATCAGGCCTTGTGCTGAGTAGTTCGTTTGGCGCGAGGGCTCATGGTGGGAGGCGGCAGGGCACGGGCAATACCCGGAATACTTATGCCGGGTTCCCTGGCCAATCGACCTGTGCGTCCAATAAGGCCATGAAAGCCCGCGCAGCATTCGACAGTGTCCGTTCGGTATGCAGGATATAGCCTAGCTGGCGGTGTAGTTGTATGCCCGGTAAAGGGATGCGCGCCACTTGTTCGTCGAGCATTGTGCGCGGCAGCACACTCCAGGCCAGGCCGATGGAGACCATCATCTTTATGGTTTCCAGATAGTTAGTGCTCATGGCGATGTTCGGCGTCAGCCCCTGGGCCTCGAACAATCGCTGGACGATGTGGTGGGTGAAGGTATTGCCGCCGGGGAAAACCGCCGGATGCAGGGCGATATCCGCCAGGCTGACCTGGCCGTTGCTGACCAACGGGTGTTCCGGGGCGGCGACGAAGTCCAGTGGGTCGTCCCAGACCGCGGTGGCCTTGACCAGGCCGTGGGGCTCGGGAGCCAGGGTGATGACCGCGAGTTCGGCGCGGCCGTGGAGGATTTCCTCATAGGCCACCTCCGAGTCGAGAAACTGGATGTCCAGGGCCACTTGTGGGTAGCGCCGGGTATAGGCCCGCAGCAGGGGCGGCAGGCGATGCAGGCCGATGTGATGGCTGGTGGCCAGGGTCAGGCGCCCGCTGACTTCGCCGGTGAGGTTGGTCAGGGCCCGGCGCGTGTCGTCCAGCACGTTGATGATCTGATAGGCCCGGGGCAACAGGGCCCGGCCAGCCTCTGTAAGGCCGACTTCACGGCCCAGGCGATCGAACAGTCGCACATTGAGCTGTTGTTCCAATGCGGCGATGCGCTTGCTGATGGCCGGTTGGGTCAGGTGCAGGCGCTCGCCCGCGCCAGAGAAGCTGCCGGTTTCGGCGATGGCGATGAAGGCATTGAGGTTGGCCTGGTCCATCTTGCATTCCTGTTGGTTATCCAAATCATGAAAAATATGAATTTGAGTTATTTAATCTAACGCCATAGCATCAGCCTCACAAGCCAAGGGGTTATTGATCGGCGCACGGTCAGGGCCCAGGCGTAGAAACAAGCTGATGAGGAAAGGTCCGATGGCTGGCAAGACGCTCTACGACAAGCTCTGGGAAATGCACGAGGTGAAGCGCCGTGACGATGGCTCGTCGCTCATCTACATCGATCGTCACATTCTTCACGAAGTGACCTCGCCGCAGGCCTTTGAAGGCCTGCGTCTGGCCGGCCGCCAGCCATGGCGCATCGATGCCAACATCGCCACCCCGGACCACAACGTGCCGACCACCCAGGCCGAGCGCAAAGGTGGCCTCGACGCCATCGCCGACGAAGTGTCGCGCATCCAGGTCAAGACCCTGGACGAGAACTGCGACGATTTCGGCATCCTCGAATTCAAGATGAACGACATTCGCCAAGGCATCGTCCACGTGGTCGGCCCTGAGCAGGGGGCCACCCTGCCGGGCATGACCGTGGTCTGTGGCGACTCGCACACCTCGACCCACGGCGCCTTCGGCGCATTGGCCCACGGTATCGGCACTTCCGAGGTGGAGCACGTGCTCGCCACCCAGTGCCTGGTGGCCAAGAAGATGAAGAACATGCAGGTGCGTGTCGAGGGCCGGTTGCCCTTCGGCGTGACCGCCAAGGACATCGTCCTCGCGGTGATCGGCAGGATCGGCACCGCTGGCGGCAACGGCCACGCCCTGGAGTTCGCCGGCAGCGCCATCCGCGACCTGTCCATGGAAGGCCGCATGACCATCTGCAACATGTCCATCGAGGCGGGCGCCCGCGTCGGCATGGTGGCCTGCGATGACAAGACCATCGAGTACGTGAAGGGTCGTCCGTTCTCGCCGCAAGGCAGCGACTGGGACAAGGCCGTGGAGGCCTGGAGCGACCTGGTGTCCGATGCCGACGCGCATTTCGACACCGTCATCGAGCTGCGTGCCGAAGACATCAAGCCACAGGTCAGCTGGGGCACATCCCCGGAAATGGTGCTCGCGGTGGACCAGAACGTACCGGATCCGAGCGTCGAAACCGATGCGGTCAAGCGCGACTCCATCGTCCGGGCGTTGAAATACATGGGCCTGAATGCCAACCAGGCGATCACCGATATCCAGCTGGACCGCGTATTCATCGGCTCCTGCACCAACTCGCGGATCGAAGACCTGCGCGCCGCCGCCGCCGTGGCCAAGGGGCGCAAGGTCGCCTCCACCGTGAAGCAGGCGCTGGTGGTGCCGGGTTCGGGCCTGGTGAAGGCCCAGGCCGAGCAGGAAGGTTTGGACAAGATTTTCCTCGAGGCGGGCTTCGAGTGGCGTGAGCCGGGCTGCTCCATGTGCCTGGCGATGAACCCGGACCGCCTGGAGAGTGGCGAGCATTGCGCGTCCACCTCCAACCGCAACTTCGAGGGCCGCCAGGGCGCCGGCGGGCGTACCCACCTGGTGAGCCCGGCCATGGCCGCGGCTGCCGCGGTGACCGGTCGTTTCATCGATGTACGTGAATTGATGCAGGCCTGAGGAGACCAGAGATGAAAGCATTCACCCAGCACACAGGTCTCGTCGCGCCGCTCGACCGTGCCAACGTCGACACCGACCAGATCATTCCCAAGCAGTTCCTCAAATCGATCAAGCGCACCGGCTTCGGCCCGAATCTGTTCGACGAATGGCGCTACCTCGATGTGGGCCAGCCCAACCAGGACAACTCCAAGCGTCCGGTGAATCAGGAGTTCGTGCTCAACTTCCCGCGCTACCAGGGCGCCAGCGTGCTGCTGGCCCGTGAGAACTTCGGCTGCGGTTCCTCCCGCGAGCATGCGCCGTGGGCGCTGGACGAGTACGGCTTCCGTACGGTGATCGCGCCGAGCTTCGCCGACATCTTCTTCAATAACAGTTTCAAGAACGGTTTGTTGCCGATCATCCTCAAGGATGACGAAGTCGACGAACTGTTCCAGCAGACCGAAGCCACCGAGGGTTACCAGCTGACCGTCGATCTCGCCGCGCAGACCGTGACCCGCCCGGACGGCAAGCAGTACCGCTTCGAGGTGGACGCGTTCCGCAAGCACTGCCTGCTCAACGGCCTGGACGACATCGGCCTGACCCTGCAGGACGCCGACGCCATCCGCCGTTTCGAGGTCGGCTACAAGCAGCGCCAGCCCTGGTTGTTCCGCGACGCCTGAGTGCCTGCGTCCCGGCCCTTGCCGTTCGTTGCAGGGCCGGCCAGTGAGCACCGTTCTCTACGCCCCAAGGAGCCAAGCATGACCAGCAATGCCCATACCCAGGTGGTACAGCAGCAATTCGGCGAACAGGCCGTGGCCTACCTCAACAGCGCAGTGCATGCCCAGGGCGCCGAATTCGCGCTGCTACAGACCGAAGTGACGGGCAAGGACGAGGCCCGGGTGCTGGATCTGGGCTGTGGTGCCGGGCACGTCAGCTTCCATGTGGCGCCGTTGGTCGCACAGGTGGTGGCCTATGACCTTTCGCAGCGGATGCTGGATGTGGTGGCAGCGGCGGCTCGGGAGCGTGGCCTGGAGAACATCCGCACGGTAGCGGGTGCGGCGGAGCGCCTGCCGTTCGCCGATGGCGAGTTCGACTTCGTCTTCAGTCGCTATTCGGCCCACCACTGGAGCGACCTGGGCCTGGCCCTGCGCGAGGTGCGCCGGGTCCTGAAGCCTGGCGGCGTGGCGGCGTTCATCGATGTCCTGTCACCTGGCAGTCCATTGCTGGATACCTACTTGCAGAGCGTCGAAGTGCTGCGCGACACCAGCCATGTCCGCGACTATTCGGCCGGGGAATGGCTGCACCAGCTCAATGAGGCCGGTTTGCAGGCCCGCAGCAGCGCCCGGCAGCGCCTGCGCCTGGAGTACGACTCCTGGGTCGAGCGCATGCGCACGCCCGAGCCGCTGAGGGTGGCGATTCGCCAATTGCAGCAGGCGATGGGCAATGAAGTGCGCGAATATTTTCAGATTGAGGCCGATGGTTCGTTCAGTACGGATGTACTGGTACTGTGGGCCGAGCGATAGAATTTTTCCGGGTGCGCCCAAGGGCGTACCGACAGAACGAACGAGGAACCCCATGAGCAAGCAGATTCTGATTCTCCCTGGCGACGGCATTGGCCCGGAAATCATGGCCGAAGCGGTCAAGGTCCTGGAGTTGGCCAATGACAAGTACGGCCTGGGTTTCGAGCTGAGCCACGATGTGATCGGCGGCGCGGCCATCGACAAGCACGGCGTGCCCCTGGCCGACGAGACCCTGGACCGGGCCCGTGCCGCCGATGCGGTGCTGCTGGGTGCGGTGGGCGGTCCGAAGTGGGACAAGATCGAACGCGATATCCGTCCTGAGCGCGGGCTGTTGAAGATTCGCGCGCAACTGGGGCTGTTCGGCAACCTGCGGCCGGCGATCCTCTACCCGCAACTGGCCGATGCCTCCAGCCTGAAGCCGGAAATCGTTTCCGGCCTGGATATCCTCATCGTCCGCGAACTGACCGGCGGTATCTACTTCGGCGCTCCTCGCGGCACCCGCGAGCTGGAGAACGGCGAGCGCCAGTCCTATGACACCTTGCCCTACAGCGAGAGCGAGATCCGGCGGATCGCCCGGGTCGGCTTCGACATGGCGCGGGTGCGCGGCAAGAAGCTGTGCTCGGTGGACAAGGCCAACGTCCTGGCGTCCAGCCAGCTGTGGCGTGAAGTGGTCGAGCAGGTGGCCAAGGACTATCCGGACGTCGAGCTCAGCCACATGTACGTCGACAATGCGGCCATGCAGCTGGTGCGCGCGCCCAAGCAGTTCGACGTGATCGTCACCGACAACCTGTTTGGCGATATCCTCTCCGACGAGGCCTCGATGCTCACCGGTTCCATCGGCATGCTGCCTTCGGCCTCCCTGGACGCCAACAACAAGGGCATGTACGAGCCTTGCCACGGTTCGGCGCCGGACATCGCCGGGCAGGGCATCGCCAACCCGCTGGCGACCATCCTCTCGGTGTCGATGATGCTGCGCTACAGCTTCAACCTGACCGCAGCGGCGGACGCCATCGAGCAGGCCGTGAGCCGGGTGCTGGACCAGGGCTTGCGTACCGGTGACATCTGGTCGGCCGGTTGTACCCGGGTCGGTACGCAGGAAATGGGCGATGCAGTAGTCGCGGCGCTGCGGAATCTGTAATCTTTCGGGCCCACTGCACTGACAGTGGCCCACTTTTGTATAGGTGTAGTTGCGATGAAACGTGTAGGTCTGATCGGTTGGCGCGGTATGGTCGGTTCCGTGCTCATGCAGCGGATGCTTGAAGAGCAGGACTTCGATCTTATTGAACCGGTGTTTTTCACCACTTCCAATGTCGGTGGCCAGGGTCCGTCGGTAGGCAAGGATATTGCCCCGCTCAAGGACGCCTACAGCATTGAAGAGCTGAAAACCCTCGACGTGATCCTGACCTGCCAGGGTGGCGACTACACCAGCGAAGTCTTCCCCAAGCTGCGCGAAGCCGGTTGGCAGGGCTACTGGATCGACGCTGCTTCCAGCCTGCGCATGCAGGACGACGCGGTGATCATCCTCGATCCGGTGAACCGCAAGGTCATCGACCAGCAGCTGGATGCCGGGACCAAGAACTACGTCGGCGGCAACTGCACCGTCAGCCTGATGCTGATGGGCCTGGGCGGCCTGTTCGAAGCCGGCCTGGTGGAGTGGATGAGCGCCATGACCTACCAGGCGGCCTCCGGCGCCGGCGCGCAGAACATGCGCGAGCTGATCAAGCAGATGGGGGCCACCCATGCCGCGGTCGCCGATGACCTGGCCAACCCGGCCAGCGCCATTCTCGATATCGACCGCAAGGTGGCCGAGGCCATGCGCAGCGATGCCTATCCAACCGAGAACTTCGGCGTGCCGCTGGCCGGCAGCCTGATTCCGTGGATCGACAAGGAGCTGCCCAACGGCCAGAGCCGCGAAGAGTGGAAGGCCCAGGCCGAGACCAACAAGATCCTCGGTCGTTTCAAGAACCCGATTCCGGTGGACGGTATCTGTGTGCGTATCGGCGCCATGCGCTGCCACAGCCAGGCGCTGACCATCAAGCTCAACAAGGACGTGCCGATCGCCGATATCGAAGGGTTGATCAGCCAGCACAACCCCTGGGTCAAGCTGGTGCCGAACCAGCGTGAGATCAGCATGCAGGAGCTGAGCCCGACCAAGGTCACCGGTACCCTGAACATTCCGGTGGGCCGTCTGCGCAAGCTGAACATGGGGTCGCAGTTCCTGGGCGCCTTCACCGTGGGTGACCAACTGCTGTGGGGTGCGGCCGAGCCACTGCGCCGCATGCTGCGGATCCTGCTGGAGCGCTGATTCTTCTGCATCGCCGCGAAAAACCCGCGTTCCCTCAAGGGCGCGGGTTTTTTCATGGGCCGCAAGTTGTGGTCGCTCCGGCGAATTGCCTCGTCCCCGCGTGCCGGGTAAAGTGCCGCTCCCCCCGTTTTGCCTGAGGTAGCACCATGACTCCGTCCTTTGATATTGCCGTGATCGGTGCCACCGGTACCGTCGGCGAAACCCTGGTGCAGATTCTCGAAGAGCGTGATTTTCCGGTCGGCAACCTCTACTTGCTGGCCAGCAGCGAGTCGGCAGGACATTCGGTGCCGTTTCGCGGCAAGAACCTGCGTGTGCGCGAGGTCGACGAGTTCGACTTCGGCAAGGCCCAACTGGCGTTTTTCGCCGCGGGTCCGGCGGTGACCCTGAGTTTTGCGCCGCGGGCGACGGCGGCCAATTGCGCGGTGATCGATCTTTCCGGGGCCTTGCCCTCGGCGCAGGCCCCCAGCGTGGTGCCGGAAGTCAATGCCAAGGTGCTAACCGGCCTGGGCAAACCTGTGCAACTGAGCAGTCCCAGCGCCTCGGCCACGGCGCTGGCGATCGCGCTGGCGCCATTGCAGGAGCTGCTGGACATCCAGCGGGTGGGCCTGAACGCCAGCCTGGCGGTTTCCAGCCAGGGCCGCGAGGCGATCAGCGAACTGGCCCGGCAGACTGCCGAACTGTTGAATGCGCGTCCCCTGGAGCCGCGTTTCTTCGACCGGCAGATGGCCTTCAACCTGCTGGCCCAGGTCGGGACGGCGGATGCCCAGGGCCATACCCTGCTGGAAAAACGCCTGGTCAGGGAGCTGCGCGAAGTACTGGGCCTGCCTTTGCTGAAGATTTCTGTCACATGCATTCAAGCGCCGGTGTTTTTTGGCGATAGCTATAGCGTGACTCTGCAGTCGGCTGCCGATATCGACCTTGCAGCGGTGAATGCCGCGCTGGAGGCGGCGCCTGGCCTGGAGCTGGTGGACGCTGGCGACTATCCGACGGCCGTCGGTGATGCCGTGGGCCAGGACGTGGTCTACGTTGGGCGGGTTCGCGGCGGGGTCGACGATCCGGCGGAACTCAACCTCTGGCTGACCTCGGACAACGTTCGCAAAGGCGCGGCGTTGAACGCGGTGCAGCTGGCTGAATTGTTGATAAAAGACCTGCTGTAAAAGATACTTGGCAACAATTTGCAGAATGAATCTAGCTGGGCGCTATGCTTGGCAAGTTGCTGGAGGCGAGTGGCCGTCAGGTGCTCCCGGGGCATGCAAGAATTAATCGCGCGTAGTGGCCATCCTGGCCCCGCGCAATGCCTTATGGCAGCCGCTACAAAACCTTCTCGCTAGCCGAGGAAAGTTCAAACAAAGGATGAGGCTATGGTTCAAGTTCGCAAACTGGTGTTAGCAATAGCGGCCGCCTCGGCGCTGTCCTCCGGTATGGCGCAGGCGCTTGGGCTTGGGGAGCTGACCCTGAAGTCGAGTCTGAACCAGCCTCTGGTAGCAGAGATCGAATTGCTCGATGTGAAGGACCTCACTGCCGCCGAGGTGGTGCCAAGCCTGGCCCCGGCAGATGAGTTCGCCAAGGCCGGCGTCGATCGCCAGGCCTTTCTCAATGACCTGAGCTTTACCCCTGTCCTCAATCCCGGCGGCAAGAGTGTGCTGCGGGTAACGTCAAGCCGTCCGCTATCCGAGCCAATGGTCAAGTTCCTGGTGCAGGTGATGTGGCCTAACGGTCGCCTGCTACGCGACTACAGCGTCCTGCTGGACCCTTCGAAGTTCTCTCCCGAGGCCGCGGCTGCCCAGGGCGCCCCGGTCTCCGGTCCTGCGGTGAAGGCTCCGGTCACGGCGGCCAGCAAGATCAGCAAGCCCGAGCAATACACCACCTCGGCCCGTGACACCCTGTGGGAGATCGCGGCGAGGAACCGTAATGGCGCGTCGATCCAGCAGACCATGCTGGCGATCCAGGCGCTGAACCCGGATGCCTTCATCGACGGCAATATCAACCGCTTGAAAACCGGCAAGGTGTTGCGCCTGCCGGATGTGGTCCAGAGCACCGCGTTGCCGCAGCCCAAGGCGATCGCCGAAGTGGCCGCGCAAAATGCTGCCTGGCGCCAGGGGCGGCGTGGCGGTGCCCGTGGCCAGCAACAAGTGGACGCGACCCGCCGTGCAGGTGCCGACAAGGCGCCCAAGCAGGCCAATACCCGGGACAACCTGAGCCTGGTCTCCGCCGAGAGTGGCAAGGCCCGCGGCAAAGGCGCCGCAGGCGACAGCAAGGCGTTGAGCAACAAGCTGGCGGTCACCCAGGAAAGCCTGGATTCGACTCGTCGCGACAATGCCGAACTCAAAGAGCGCATGGCAGATCTGCAGAGCCAGTTGGACAAGCTGCAGCGCCTGATCGAGTTGAAGAACAACCAGTTGGCCAAGTTGCAGGCCGAGGGTGCGGCTCCGGCGGCGCCTGCAGCCCAGCCGGCGCCAGCCATGCCGGCGGAACTGGTGAGCAAGCCCGAGGCTCCGGCCCCGGTGGCTCCAGTGGCCCCAGCCAGCGAGCCTGCAGCCACTCCTGCACCTGAGGCGGAGGCGGCCAAGGCCGATGAAGACAAGTACGGCGACCTGCTGACCAATCCGATCCTCTTGGGCCTGGTCGCCGGCAGCCTGGTGGCGGCCCTGTTGCTGTTGCTGCTGTTGCTGGCGCGTCGCCGCAAGGCCCGGCAGGAGGCTGAGAAGCACCTGCGCATGGCCCGGGCATTATCCGAGGAGAACAATTTTTCCGAAGACATGGATCTGCCGCAAAGCAGCTTCGAAGGTCTTGAGGTGCCGCCGCCGAGCGTCAAGCTGGCTCCAGCTCCAGCTCCAGCTCCAGCTCCAGCTCCAGCTCCAGCTCCGGTAGCGGAGCCGAACGTGGCGCCAGCCGCGCCACAGGAGCGGGCGACCGACGTCCTGGGCCAGGCGCAGAACCATATCGCCGGCGGCCGCCTGAACCAGGCTGCGGCGATTCTTGAAGAAGCGGTCAAGATGGAGCCGCAGCGCAGTGAGCTGCGCCTGAAGCTGATGGAAGTCTATGCGCGCCAGGGCGATCGCAGCGCCTTCGTCGCCGAAGAGCGCCAGCTGGTAGCCAATGGCGATAACCATGCGCAGGTCGAGCAACTCAAGAGCCGTTATCCGGCCATGGCCGCAGTGGCGGCCGCGGCAGGCCTGGCCACGGCAGCCGCAGCGGCGGAACTGGATGCCGAGTACGTCAAGGAATTGCTCCAGGACGAACCGCCGGCGGTTGAGCCAAAAGCCCCGCTGGAAGGCCTGGATGAAGACTTCGACCTGAGCCTGGATGACCTGGAGGCCGCTTCGCCGGCGGTGGTGGCGCCTGAGCCCGAACCAGAAGTCGAACTGGAAGATTTCCCTCTCGACGACGACCTGAGCTTCGGTTCGGTGCTCGAGCAGCAGATCGCATCCGAGGAAAACCTGGACGACCTGGGAGATTTCGATCTCGACCTGGGCGCGGATCTGCCTGCGGCCACCCAGAGCGATGACGATTTCCTGCTGAGCCTGGAAGACGATCTCAAGGACCTGCCAGCTGGCGAGGTGCCTACGGTGACCGAGTCGGCCCTGGACGACCTTGACCTGTCGGCGGACTTCGACCTGTCCCTGGCGGACGAGATGGGTGCGGACGAACCCAAGGATGCCTTCACTTCCGAGCTGGATGACGTCAATGCCGAGCTCGAGCGACTCGCCCAGACTCTCGATCAGCCGGAAGCGGGGGCGCCGACCTTCACTGCCGCGGATGCCGCTGCGGCACCCGAGGACAGTGAGTTCGACTTCCTGGCCGGTAGCGATGAAGTAGCGACCAAGCTCGATCTGGCCCAGGCCTACATCGACATGGGCGACAACGATGGCGCCCGGGATATCCTAGGTGAGGTGCTGAGCGAAGGTAACGAAGGGCAGAAGAGCGAAGCACAGGAAATGCTCGCGCGGCTGGCTTGAGTCGACCTGATGCTTGAGCGCAACGGCAGTCCATGAGGCTGCCGTTTTTGTTGGTGCCACCCGGGTTCGGCAGCCGGCCCATGACAGGGGCCTGTTTCTCGGCGGATCGATACAGTCCGGGAGGCGGCCTCATGGCGGTCCCGGACTACTCTCAGGGCAGGCAAGAACAGATCGGCAGCGCCTGCCAGATTCGCTCCGTGCCCGGTTCCCGCGGCATTCATTCATCAGGTCCCGATCAGGTTTTTTGTTATCAGTCGCTGTATGGGCTGATATGTAGCGCGTGGTCGATGATCACTGCAATCTGCAACTAAACCCCCGTGGTGCATGGCATCCGTTTGCGCTGGCCTTATAATGGGCGCCTTTGCGCATATCAGCAGGCTGTAAGTTCTTGGCAAATATAGATAACGCGGCCGCCGAGATGGCGGCCGCAGGCTTTTCCCGGATCGCCCTGGGCGTCGAATACAAAGGCTCGCGCTACCATGGCTGGCAGCGCCAGTCGTCTGGCGTCCCCAGTGTCCAGGAAGCCCTGGAGAAGGCCCTGTCCAGGGTCGCGGACTCCCCGATAACCCTGACTTGCGCGGGGCGTACCGATGCCGGGGTACATGCCAGCGGCCAGGTGGTGCACTTCGACACCCAGGCCGTGCGCCCGATGAAAGCCTGGGTCATGGGGGCCAATATCAATTTGCCCCATGACATCAGTGTCAGTTGGGCCCGGGAGATGCCGGCGCATTTCCATGCGCGTTTCAAGGCGATCGCCCGGCGCTATCGCTACGTCATCTACAACGATCAGATCCGCCCGGCCCACCTCAATGAAGAAATCACCTGGAATCATCGTCCACTGGACACCGAGCGGATGGCCGAGGCTGCCGCCTACCTGGTGGGCACCCACGATTTCAGTGCTTTCCGGGCCGGACAATGCCAGGCGAAGTCGCCGATCAAGGAGATTCACCACCTGCAGGTCATCCGCTGCGGCAAGATGATCGTCCTGGATATTCGCGCCAGCGCGTTCCTGCATCACATGGTGCGCAATATCGCCGGGGTGTTGATGACCATTGGTGCCGGCGAGCGGCCGGTGGAGTGGGCCAGGGAGGTCCTGGAAAGCCGGGTGCGCCGAGCTGGTGGCGTTACCGCCCATCCTTTTGGGCTGTATCTGGTACAGGTCGAATACCGGGATGAGTTCCAGTTGCCTGAGCGCTACATCGGGCCGCATTTCCTCACCGGATTCCCGGAATTTGGCGGCTGACGCCCGGAAAAGCATTTGCTACCATCCGGAACTTTCCGGATTTACCCCAGGGGTTCACACGATATGTCGGCCGTTCGCAGCAAGATTTGTGGGATTACCCGCATAGAAGACGCGCTGGCGGCGGTGGCGGCGGGGGCCGATGCCATCGGCCTGGTGTTCTACGCCAAAAGCCCGCGGGCGGTGAATGTGCAGCAGGCGCGGGCGATCATCGCCGCCTTGCCGCCGTTCGTGACCACGGTCGGGCTGTTCGTCAATGCCAGTCGTTGTGAGTTGGGAGAGATCCTCGACGCCGTGCCGCTGGACCTCTTGCAGTTCCATGGCGATGAATCGGCTGCCGCCTGCGAGGGTTACCATCGCCCCTATATCAAGGCGCTACGGGTCAAGGCGGGGGATGACATCGCCGCGGCCTGCCTGGCCTATCCAGGGGCCAGTGGGATCCTCCTGGATACCTATGTCGAAGGCGTGCCTGGGGGAACCGGCGAGGCCTTCGACTGGTCCCTGGTTCCGCAGGGGCTGAGCAAGCCGATCATCCTCGCCGGCGGCCTGTCTGCCGATAACGTCGCGATGGCCATTGCCCGGGTGCGTCCTTATGCGGTGGATGTCAGCGGCGGCGTGGAGCAGAGCAAGGGCATCAAGGATCCAGCGAGAATCCAGGCGTTTATGCAGGCTGTACGTCGCAGCAGTGAGTCGATGTGACGGCTGGCAGTCTGCCGCCGTCCATAACACCACTGTACAAAACAGGCAGGCGCCGCCATGAGGCGGGGTCTTAATCGAGTGGCAGCCGCTCTATCGCGGGTTGTCGGGATGGCGCAGGAGAGGTTCGCTGCGGGCTGGTCGAGCCAAGTGCTGACCGCGGTAGCGAGTCGATCACCGCCGCATACATGAATTTGGCTCAAGGGCATGCGCGGGGCCGCGAACCACAGTGTTCGGGCCGCCGGTACTGGAGAAAGAAAGCATGAGCAACTGGTTAGTAGACAAACTGATCCCTTCGATCATGCGTTCCGAGGTGAAGAAGAGCTCGGTGCCCGAAGGTCTTTGGCACAAATGCCCGTCCTGCGAGGCCGTGCTCTATCGTCCGGAGCTGGAAAAGACCCTGGATGTTTGCCCCAAGTGCAACCACCACATGCGGATCGGCGCACGTGCCCGCATCGATATCTTCCTTGATGCCGAAGGTCGCACCGAGCTGGGTGCCGACCTGGAGCCAGTGGACCGCCTGAAATTCCGCGACGGCAAGAAGTACAAGGATCGCCTGAGCGCAGCGCAGAAGCAGACCGGCGAAAAAGATGCGCTGGTTTCCATGAGCGGTACGCTGCTGGGGATGCCAGTGGTGGTTTCGGCTTTCGAATTCTCCTTCATGGGGGGCTCCATGGGAGCCATCGTTGGCGAGCGTTTCGTGCGTGCGGCCAACTATGCCCTGGAAAATCGCTGCCCGATGGTCTGTTTCTCCGCTTCCGGTGGTGCGCGCATGCAGGAAGCGCTGATCTCCCTGATGCAGATGGCCAAGACCTCCGCGGTGCTGGCGCGCCTGCGCGAAGAAGGCCTGCCGTTCATTTCCGTGCTGACCGATCCGGTCTACGGCGGCGTCTCCGCCAGCCTGGCGATGCTGGGCGATGTAATCGTCGGTGAACCCAAGGCGCTGGTAGGTTTCGCCGGCCCACGAGTGATCGAGCAGACCGTGCGCGAGAAGCTGCCTGAAGGCTTCCAGCGCAGCGAATTCCTGCTGGAGCACGGTGCGATCGACATGATCATTTCCCGTCAGGAACTGCGTCCACGCCTGGGCAACCTGCTGGCCCAGCTGATGGGCCTGCCGACGCCGGAGTTCGTGGCTGCACCGGTCGAGGCAATTGTGGTTCCCCCGGCCCCTGCAAGCCTATGACCCGACGTACCCTGGGCGAGTGGCTCGCCTACCTCGAGCAGTTGCATCCTTCGGCCATCGACATGGGGCTGGAGCGCTCGCAGCAGGTAATGGCCCGGATGGGGCTGGGCAAGCCGGCACCCCGGGTGATAACCGTCACCGGTACCAATGGCAAGGGTTCAACCTGTGCCTTCATCGCTTCCCTGCTGCGGGCCCAGGGCCTGCAGGTCGGGGTCTACAGTTCGCCGCACCTGTTGCGCTACAACGAGCGGGTGCAGGTCGATGGCGTCGAGGCCACGGACCAGCAGTTGTGCGAGGCCTTCGCCGCGGTGGAGGCCGGGCGTGGCGAGGTCTCCCTGACCTATTTCGAAATGGGCACCCTGGCGGCATTCTGGCTGTTCCAGCGCGCGACCCTGGATGCCGTGGTGCTCGAAGTCGGCTTGGGAGGGCGCCTGGATGCGGTCAACCTGGTGGATGCCGACATCGCCCTGGTGACTAGCATCGGTGTCGATCATGTGGAGTATCTCGGCGACTCTCGCGAGTCCGTGGCCTTCGAAAAGGCCGGGATCTTCCGTCCTGGCGCCCCGGCATTGTGCGGCGACCTCGAGCCGCCGCAGCCCTTGCTGGACAAGGCGCGAGAGCTGGGTTGCCCGTTTTTCCTCCGTGGCCGGGATTTCGATCTGGGAATCACCGACACCCATTGGCAATGGCGTGGCCTGGATAACCAGGGCAAGCCGGTGGAGTTGCGCGACCTGCCGCTGCTCGACCTGCCCATGGAAAACGCGGCCCTGGCGCTGCAGGCCTATCTGCTGACCGGGTTGCCCTGGCAGCCTGAGCGGATCGCCAGCGCGTTGCAGCAGACCCGCGTGACCGGGCGCCTGGATCGTCGCCGGATCAACTGGCAGGGCAAGTCGATCAGCCTGTTGCTGGATGTCGGGCACAACCCCCATGCGGCGCAGTACCTGGCCGAGCGCCTGGCGCGCCGGCCGGTGGCTGGCCGGCGCCTGGCGGTGTTCGGCCTGCTGGCCGACAAGGACCTGGCGGGCGTGGTGGCCTGCCTGCAGGCGTCGATCCAGCACTGGGCCGTGGCTCCGCTGGACTCGCCCCGGGCGCGTCCGGCCGAGGATCTGCAGGTGGCGCTGGAGAACCTTGGCGCTCCCGTGGCGTCTTACGCCAGCGTGGCGGCGGCGCTGGAGGCGCAATGCGCGCAGGCCGCCACCGATGACGAAATACTGCTGTTCGGGTCTTTTTATTGTGTTGCCGAGGCCCTTGAGTGGTTGGCCCGGCGCGCCACGGAGGAAGCTGCACATGGCTATGCTGGATAACGTCTACAAGCAGCGGATGGTCGGGGCGTTGGTGCTGGTGGCACTGGCCGTGATCTTCTTGCCGATGCTGTTCTCGCGAGAAGACGAGCAGCGCCATGTGGTGGTCGAGGCGCCTGCTGCGCCGCAGCCATCGGCGTTGCCCCAGGTCCAGGTCGAGCCGGTGGTGGTTCCGGAGCCGCAGCCATTGCCGCAAGGTTCCGTGCCTGCCGATGAGCCGGTGGTGCAGCAGGCGGCCCCTACGGCGCCGATCGCTCCCAGTGTGCCGGCGGCTCCGGCACCGGTAGTGGTCAACAAGCCAGCCCCGGCGCCCAAGCCCGCGCCAGTGCCGGCGCCAGCGCAGCCGGTGGTGAGCGCCAAGCCCGATACCAGCCAGAGCCGGGTCGATGCCAATGGCTTGTCCGTCAGCTGGTCGGTGCAACTGGCCAGCCTGTCGAGCCGGGAAAGCGCGGAAAACCTGCAAAAGACCCTGCGTAGCCAAGGCTATAACGCTTATATCCGTTCGGCCGAAGGCAAGAACCGGGTATTCGTCGGGCCGCTGATCGAGCGTGCCGAAGCGGATCGCCTGCGTGACCTGTTGGGCCGCCAGCAGAACCTCAAGGGCTTCGTGGTGCGCTTCCAGCCAGAGCGCGGTTGATTTCAAAAGCACAGTGAATCGCGGCTTACCGACAGCCAAGCGCTCTGTTAAAATGCGCCGCCTTATCCGTCTGTAGGCTGCACTGTGCCATTTACCCTGGTTGACTGGGCGATCGTTGCAATAATCGCCATTTCCGCTTTGATCAGCTTGAGCCGTGGTTTCGTCAAAGAAGCCTTGTCGTTGCTTACCTGGATCATCGCAGGAGTCGTCGCCTGGATGTTCGGTGGCTCGCTGTCCGAGTACCTCGGCGCCTATATCGAAACGCCTTCGGCTCGGGTGATTGCGGGCTGTGCAATCATGTTTGTCGCCACCTTGCTGGTGGGCGCAATGGTCAACTATCTCATCGGCGAATTGATTCGCGTCACCGGCCTGTCCGGTACCGATCGATTCCTCGGCATGGCCTTCGGCGCGGCGCGTGGCGCGCTGCTGGTGGTCGTGGCGGTCGGGCTTCTTAGCCTGGGGCCGGTTCAGCAGGATTCCTGGTGGCAGCAGTCGCGGCTGGTGCCACAATTTCTATTGGTTGCAGATTGGTCCAAGAACCTCATATTGGGGTGGAGCAGTCAGTGGCTGGCCAGCGGTATCAGCGTACCCGCTGAAATACCGTTCAAGGAGCACCTCTTACCGGCCAAAACGCCTCAGTAAGATGGGTTCAGTTCAGTTTCATTAAGTAGGGGTTGCGTCGCATGTGTGGCATCGTCGGTATCGTCGGTAAGTCGAACGTTAATCAGGCGCTGTATGACGCGCTAACCGTCCTCCAACACCGCGGCCAGGACGCGGCCGGTATCGTGACCAGTCATGATGGCCGGTTGTTCCTGCGCAAGGACAACGGCCTGGTCCGTGATGTGTTCCAGCAGCGCCACATGCAGCGCCTGGTCGGCCACATGGGCATCGGCCATGTGCGTTACCCGACCGCCGGTAGCTCCACTTCGGCCGAGGCCCAGCCGTTCTACGTCAACTCGCCTTACGGCATCACTTTGGCGCACAACGGCAACCTGACCAACGTCGAGCAGTTGGCCAAGGAGATCTACGAGTCCGACCTGCGCCACGTCAACACCAGTTCCGATTCCGAAGTGCTGCTCAACGTGTTCGCCCACGAGCTGGCCCAGCGCGGCAAGCTGCAGCCCACCGAGGAAGATGTGTTCGCCGCCGTGACCGACGTGCACAACCGTTGCGTAGGTGGTTATGCGGTGGTGGCGATGATCACCGGCTATGGCATCGTCGGTTTCCGCGATCCCCATGGCATCCGTCCGATCGTGTTCGGCCAGCGCCATACCGACGAGGGCGTGGAGTACATGATCGCTTCCGAAAGCGTGTCCCTGGATGTGCTGGGCTTCACCCTGATCCGCGACCTCGCGCCGGGCGAGGCGGTCTACATCACCGAGGAAGGCAAGCTCTACACCCGCCAGTGCGCCACCAATCCGCAGCTCACCCCGTGCATCTTCGAGCATGTGTACCTGGCCCGTCCTGACTCGATCATCGACGGCGTCTCGGTGTACAAGGCGCGCCTGCGCATGGGTGAGAAGCTGGCCGAGAAAATCCTGCGCGAGCGCCCCGAGCACGATATCGACGTGGTGATCCCGATTCCGGACACCAGCCGCACCGCGGCACTGGAGCTGGCTAACCACCTGGGTGTGAAGTTCCGCGAAGGTTTCGTGAAGAACCGCTACATCGGCCGGACCTTCATCATGCCGGGCCAGGCCGCGCGCAAGAAGTCGGTACGCCAGAAGCTCAACGCCATCGAGCTGGAATTCCGTGGCAAGAACGTGATGCTGGTGGACGACTCCATCGTGCGCGGCACCACCTGCAAGCAGATCATCCAGATGGCCCGCGAAGCCGGAGCGAAGAATGTCTACTTCTGTTCCGCTGCCCCGGCCGTGCGTTATCCGAACGTGTACGGCATCGACATGCCGAGCGCCCACGAGCTGATCGCCCATAATCGCTCCACCCAGGATGTGGCCGACCTGATCGGTGCCGATTGGCTGATCTACCAGGACCTGCCGGACCTGATCGAGGCGGTCGGTGGCGGCAAGATCAAGATCGAAAGCTTTGATTGCGCGGTGTTCGATGGCAAGTACGTGACTGGTGATGTCGACGAGGCCTATCTGAACAAGATCGAGAATGCCCGCAACGATGCCTCCAAGGCCAAGACCCAGGCGGTCAGCGCGATCATCGATCTTTACAACAACTGATCCAGAGCATTCACGAAGAGATTGGGAGTAGGCGGCATGAGTCAGGATTGGGATGCCGGTCGGCTGGATAGCGACCTTGAAGGCGTAGCGTTCGATACCCTGGCGGTGCGCGCTGGTCAGCACCGTTCGCCGGAGAGCGAGCACGGTGATCCGATGTTCTTCACCTCCAGCTATGTGTTCCGCACGGCCGCCGATGCGGCCGCGCGTTTCGCTGGCGAAGTACCGGGCAACGTCTATTCGCGCTACACCAACCCTACGGTGCGTTCTTTCGAAGAGCGCATCGCGGCACTCGAAGGGGCGGAGCAGGCGGTGGCTACTGCGACGGGCATGGCGGCGATTCTCTCGGTGGTCATGAGCCTGTGCAGTGCTGGCGACCACGTGTTGGTTTCGCGCAGCGTGTTCGGTTCCACCATCAGTCTGTTCGAGAAGTACTTCAAGCGTTTCGGTGTCGAAATCGACTACGTGCCCCTGGCGGACCTGTCTGGCTGGGACGCGGCGATCAAGAGCAATACCCGATTGCTGTTCGTCGAATCGCCCTCCAATCCACTGGCCGAGCTGGTGGATATCGCCGCGCTGGCTGAAGTGGCCCATGCCAAGGGGGCGATGCTGGTGGTGGATAACTGCTTCTGCACCCCGGCGCTGCAGCAGCCGCTCAAGCTGGGTGCGGACGTGGTGGTGCATTCGGCCACCAAGTTCATCGATGGTCAGGGCCGCTGCATGGGCGGCGTGGTCGCCGGACGCGGCGAGCAGATGAAAGAAGTGGTGGGTTTCCTGCGTACCGCGGGGCCGACCCTGAGTCCATTCAATGCCTGGGTCTTCCTCAAGGGGCTGGAGACCCTCAGCCTGCGCATGCGCGCCCATTGCGCCAATGCCCAGGCCCTGGCCGAGTGGCTGGAGCGCCAGGATGGGGTCGAGAAGGTGCATTACGCCGGGCTCGCCAGTCATCCGCAGCACGAGTTGGCCAAGCGCCAGCAACGTGGCTTCGGCGCGGTGGTGAGTTTCGAGGTCAAGGGGGGCAAGGAGGGCGCCTGGCGCTTCATCGATGCCACTCGCCTGGTCTCGATCACTGCCAACCTGGGTGACAGCAAGACCACCATTACCCATCCAAGCACCACCTCCCACGGACGCCTGGCGCCACAAGAGCGTGAGGCGGCGGGTATTCGCGACAGCCTGATCCGTATTGCGGTCGGCCTGGAAGACGTTGCCGACCTGCAAGCCGACCTGGCTCGCGGCCTGGCAGCCTTGTGATCGAGTTGTCGACGCCCCCGGGGGCGGGCAATGGTCGTGTTGCGCTGGTGACCGGCGCGGCACGGGGTATCGGCCTGGGCATCGCCGCCTGGCTGATCAGCGAAGGCTGGCAGGTGGTCCTCACCGACCTGGATCGCGAGCGCGGCTCCAAGGTGGCCAAGGTGCTGGGCGACAACGCCTGGTTCATCACCATGGATGTGGCCGATGAGGAGCAGGTGGCTGAAGGGGTCGCCGAGGTGTTGGGGCAGTTCGGGCGTCTCGATGCCCTGGTTTGCAATGCTGCCGTGGCCGATCCGCACAATATGACCCTGGAAAGCCTCGACCTGGGGCATTGGAATCGGGTGTTGGCGGTGAATCTTGGCGGGCCGATGCTGCTGGCCAAGCACTGCGCGCCCTATCTGCGGGCCCACGGCGGTGCGATCGTCAACCTTGCCTCCACCCGCGCCCGCCAATCGGAGCCGGACAGCGAAGCCTATGCTGCGAGCAAGGGGGGCTTGTTGGCCCTGACCCATGCGCTGGCGATCAGCCTCGGGCCGGAGATTCGCGTCAACGCGGTAAGCCCGGGCTGGATCGATGCTCGTGACCCGGCCGTGCGGCGCGCGGAGCCCTTGTCCGATGCCGACCATGCCCAGCATCCGGCAGGTCGGGTGGGCACCGTTGAAGATGTGGCGGCGATGGTGGCCTGGCTGCTTTCACGCAGTTCGGGATTCGTCACCGGCCAGGAGTTCGTGGTGGACGGTGGCATGTCCAAGAAGATGATTTACCTGGATTGAATTCTTTCGCGGGCAGGGAGCGGAGCGCTTGCCAATCGCTGGGGATTTTTCCTGGGGCTTGAAGCGTGTCGTTTACAGCTCTTTTGAAAAAAACTTCAATCCTGCTATTGACTTAGCTTCGATACGTGCGTAAATTTCGCGGCCTCAGCGAAGCAAAGGGTGATTAGCTCAGCCGGGAGAGCATCTGCCTTACAAGCAGAGGGTCGGCGGTTCGATCCCGTCATCACCCACCACTTCCTGAGTGCCTTTCGAAAGAAAGGCGGAAGCTTCCAAGGAAGCCTCCAACCGACGCGCAGCGGTAGTTCAGTCGGTTAGAATACCGGCCTGTCACGCCGGGGGTCGCGGGTTCGAGTCCCGTCCGCTGCGCCATATTTTCCAGATCAGGTTCGCCTGGTTTGAGATTGAAGGCCCTAGGGCCTCAGTCAGATGATTCAAGAGTTTCACCTGGATATAAATCCAAGCGATACGCAGCGGTAGTTCAGTCGGTTAGAATACCGGCCTGTCACGCCGGGGGTCGCGGGTTCGAGTCCCGTCCGCTGCGCCATATATGCTTCAAGGACCACTGAACGCCTTGATGCAGCGAAACAGCAAAGACCCCGGTCGCAAGACCGGGGTTTTTGTTTTTGCATTTGTAGCTTCTGTCGTTATGATTCGCCCACAAAAAAACCGCCTGGCTGGCGGTTTTTTTGTGGGTGATGCAAAGCCTCGTCAGAAGCCGAGTTTGTCCCGCAAGCTGTAATACCAGGCTCCCAGGGCGCTGAATGGCACGCGGAGCGCGTGTCCGCCGGGGAAGGGGTAGTGGGGTAGATTGGCGAAGGCGTCGAAGCGCTCCGCCTGGCCTCTCAAGGCCTCTGCCAGGACTTTGCCGGCCAAGTGGGTGTAGGTCACGCCATGGCCGCTGCAGCCCTGGGAGTAGTAGATGTTGTCTCCCAGGCGGCCAACTTGAGGCAGGCGCGACAGGGTCAGCAGGAAATTGCCGGTCCAGGCATAGTCGATCTTCACGTCCTTGAGCTGTGGGAAGGCCTTGAGCATCTTGGGGCGGATGATCGCTTCGATATTCGCTGGGTCCCGGGCGCCATACACCACGCCACCGCCGAAGATCAGGCGCTTGTCGCCGGAGAGCCGGTAATAATCCAGCAGGTAGTTGCAATCCTCGACGCAATAGTCCTGAGGCAGCAGGCTGGCTGCCAGTTCGTCGCTCAAGGGTTCGGTGGTGATCACCTGAGTGCCGCAAGGCATGGACTTGGCTGCGAGCTCCGGAATCAGGTTGCCCAGGTAGGCATTGCCGGCGACGATGACGAACTTGGCGCGGACCTTGCCCAGGGGGGTGTGCACCACGGGATTGACTCCGCGCTCGACCCGCACTGCCGGGGATTGTTCATGGATGACACCGCCCAGGGATTCGACGGCGGCCGCTTCGCCCAATGCCAGGTTCAGCGGGTGGATGTGGCCGCCGCTCATGTCGAGCAGGCCGCCCTGGTACTGGTCGCTGGCCACGACTTCGCGGATCCGCCGCTCATCCAGCAGTTCCAGCTGAGTGTGGCCGTAACGCTCCCACAGGCGTTTCTGCGACTCCAGGTGGGCCATCTGCTTGCCCGTCAGGGCTGCGAACACGCCACCGTCCTTCAAGTCGCACTGAATCTTGTACTTGGCGATGCGTTCGCGAATGATCTTGCCGCCCTCGAATGCCATTTGTCCCAGCAGTTGTGCCTGCTTGGGGGCGACGCTGCGCTCTATTACATCGATGTCGCGGCTGTAGCTGTTGACGATCTGCCCGCCGTTGCGCCCGGATGCACCGAAACCGACCCTGGCCGCCTCCAGCACGGTGACGCGAAAGCCGTTCTCCAGGAGGAAGAGGGCGCTGGACAGGCCGGTGTAACCCGCACCGATCACACAGACGTCGGTTTCCATCTCGCCCTGCAGTTGGGAGCGTTCCGGGGCGGCGTTGGCGGAAGCGGCGTAATAGGACTGTGGGTATGGAATGTGCGCCATCCTGCGACCTCTTGTGTTTAATATATTTTACGAATGCGGCGATGCTACCTGAGTTGTAAATGGGCTGCCAGAGCAGAAGAAAAACTTATTCGCCCCCCGGAAATTAAAAAATTCGCATATTCATAGGCTTAGCTGAAAAAAAGGTGTTGACACCCCTGCGGAATTCCGTAGAATGCCGCCTCACAGCAGGCACGTAGCTCAGTTGGTTAGAGCACCACCTTGACATGGTGGGGGTCGTTGGTTCGAGTCCAATCGCGCCTACCAAACAAAATCCGCTCTGCTGGGCGGTCTGAAAAAGGGTTCACCGAAAGGTGAACCCTTTTTTCGTTATGGGGCTTTTTCACGGCCTTTGCACAACCCTTCCGTTCTTCCTGATACCCGCTGCATGTGGCGTTCCAGCTCCGCTGAGCTTGCACTGGGCGTTGCCCTGACGGTGCCTCGGGTTCTTGTTCTTCGTTGCCTGGCAGTTTGTGTGCCTGGCGCAATGGCGTGTGTAGCTAGCCGGTCGATTCGGCAATGGCTGGCACACAGGTTATGTTGCGGAAATATCAAAGGTGGCGAACAAACTGCGCAAACAAAAGAGAGTTCTCAGTCACTCGGGCGATCATTTCTGCCTGTGCCTATTTTTCGAATACAGCAAAAAATTTGATAACCCCCTGTTTTTTCTGATGAAACCATAGCGCCGCGGTTTTTCCGGTGACGCATTCTTGGAGGCTTTGCCGTTGGCTAGGCAGCGAGCGCATGGCACTTCAGGGCGGCGGTGGGCGAGGCACCGGCGTTAATTATCATCATCAGATAGCGGGGGGAGCGGGGCAGCCTTGGCCGTCGCTCAAGCCCTGCTCGATCATTGTCTGCCGATCTTGTTGATCGAGTGTTTGCGCAATCTAAGGGCGCAATCCAGCTGGCTGATCCAGTTGATGTCGTTCAGGTCCGCGTGCAGCAGGTTCTCTAGGCGCCTTGGCGGTCGCCGTATGGCCCCCGGCGGGACGTCCGGGGACGCTAGATGAGTGGCTCCGGCAGTAGGCTGGAGCGCCTCTGCCGATTCATTGGGGATGAGTTGCAGCCGTATCCGGGGCGAGCCAACTTGATGTTGAAAGCGTCGAGAGATTGCCTACCGGTGCTGTCGCGCAGAGGTGAGGGGCTGCGGCCGTACTGCGGGCAACCTGCGGTTGCACGATGAGGAACTGGCCTCGCTTCCGGGGCGCGTGGTGCTGTGCGCCCCGGGGCAAGGTGTCAGTCCTGGGCGATGAAGGACGGACCGTTGAAGATGCGTACCGGATTGCCGCGTTCCACTTGGTGGTGGGCGTAGCGGCGATCCTGGCGCAGTTGCTCCTGTTCTTGCTGTTGCCGGGCTTCCAGGCGCTGCTGGATCAACAAGCGCGCCAGGCGCTTGTTGTCATGCTGGCTGCGCTCGGACTGCACTTTCACGCTGATACCGGTAGCCAGGTGCGTGGCACGCACGGCGGAATCCGTGGTGTTCACATGCTGGCCACCGGGGCCCGAGGCACGCATGGCTTCGAAGCGGATCTCGCTGTCCTGGGCGCCCTGGGGCGGACTGAACAGCTGGCCGGCGAAATACCAGTTCTTGCGCTTGTGGCCGGGTCGCGAAGGGCTCTTGCAGCTCCAGAGCAGGGTGCCGGTCCAGCGCCGGGCCAGCTCCTCGGCCTGCTCGCCGTCGAGGCGGGTCAGGACCGACTTGCAGTGGTTACCGCCATATCCGGCAACCTGCTCCACGATATCGATACGCACGCCCAGGAACTGGGCCTCGCGATGCAGCTGGCGCAAGGCCTTGCTCACGGCTATTTCACATTCCAGCGGGCCCTGGGCGGAGGAGAGTTGCAGCAACAACATCAGCAGCACCCCCGGCGCTTGTAGGTCAGTACCGGCTTGAGCCGGGCGATGATCTTCACCAGCCCGGCATCACGCAGGCTGCCCACTACGCTGTCGATGCTCTTGTAGGCTTCGGGGGCCTCCTCGTACATCAAGCCGCGGTCTTCGCAGATCACCCGGCTGCCCAGTTGGGTGCGCTTGAGCTGCTCGAAACTGAAGCGCGCATCCAGGCGGCCCTTGCAGTCGCTGCGCAGCCATTTGCGCCCGGCCCCGTGGGCCAGGGAATAGAGGCTGGCGGTTGCCGGGATGGGTCGCACCAGGTAGCTGTAGTCGCCCCGGGAGCCCGGGATGACCACCGGTCCTGCGTCCGAAGGCGTGGCTCCTTTGCGATGCAGCCAGCCGCTGACTCCGTCGACGTTGGCCGGCGATACCAGGTTGTGGTTGATGTCCAGCACGGCATGCCCCTTGGCCCGCAGGTTGCGAAGCAGCCGCTCGGCGATCAAGCGGCGATTGGCCTGGGCGAAGCGCAAGGCTTCATTGTGTTGTTGCAGATACTGGGCACCGGCGACGCTGTCGACGTCCAGGGGCTGATGCCCATGCTGGTCCACATGACGGCGCAGAATGGCTTCCCCCAGGCCCCGGGAACCGCTGTGCACCAGCAGGAGCAGGGCCTTGGGGTTCAGCTCCAGGGCTTGCAGGGCCTCGGTGTCGTACACCTGGTCGAGCTGTTGCAACTCGGCGAAGTGGTTGCCGCCACCAATGGTGCCCAGGGAATGCTCATGGCCGGTCACCGGCAGGTCCAGTTGCTCACGTTCTTCATCCCACTGCTCATCCAGCGGAAGGTCGATGTTGCCGATCTTCTTTTCCAGCTTGTCGAGGTTCGGGCGAATGCTGGAAATATCGGTTTGCCACAGCGCCATGCCGCAGCCGATGTCGTTGCCCACCAGGGCTGGGTAGATCACCTGGGTGGAGAAAAATGCCGCGCCTACCGGGTAGCCTCGGCCGGGATGCAAGTCAGGCATGCCGACGACCTGGCGCATGCCGGGCAGTTGGGCGGTGGTGTGCAGTTGCTGGAGCGCTTTGTCTTCGATCCAGGTGGTGTCGGAGGCGATCAGAGAGACGCCGTTCGACAAATGACGGATGCAAGTGTCCATGTCCAATTCCTGATTGGAAAAAATATTCAGGTAATGGCAGGACGAAGCGGGATTAAGCGAAGGCGCTAACGAATAGCGGGTGCAGCGTTTAAACCAGGCACGTCCTGCAAGGGGTGATCAGCTGTTCCATGATGAGTCTCCTTGTCAAAAGTGTGGGAAGGGGCGCGCAGGTTAATTGTTTGTCCCATGGCTGGCAATGGGCCATTTTACAAAATGGGCACCTTCGCCAATGGCCACGGTCGTAACAACCATCACCTTGTCGAATGAGGATGGTTATGCAGACCTTCGGTGAGCGCTTGAAAGAACAGCGCAAGGCGCTGGGGCTTTCCCAGCAGGAGTTCGGGGCTATCGGCGGGGTCGAGGCCAATGCCCAGGGGCGCTATGAGAGTGGTGAGCGGGTACCCAAGTCGGATTACCTGATGGCGATCGGACGTCATGGGGTAGACCTGCTCTACGTGTTGACCGGCGAGCCTTCACGCTTGCCCGAGGGCAGCCTGAGCGCCGATGAAAGCAGCATCATCCAGAACTACCGCCATCTCGGCGATGACGACCAGGAGGCCATCGCGCAATTGGCGTCGTCCCTGGCCGAATGCTGAACCTTTGCGCGGTTTTTTCTCGTCCCTGGACGGCTTTTTTCCAGCGTCTGAGCGATACTCTCGCGTTTTCACGGACCAGGAGGCAGCATGCGGGTTTTGACGGCAGTAACGGTGGCGGCTCTGTTGGCCGGCTGCGCGAGCTCCAACATGGATGATGCGCGGGCCAAAGCCCCCGCCAAGACCTTGACCTCGGCCAAGGCCGACCAATTGGTGGCGCAGTGCGTGCAGTTCGCCTGGCAGGATGAAGCGGTATTCGGTGTCGACGCCGCAGCCTATCTGGAGTCGGGCAAGGGCGGTGGCTATACGGTGTATAGCCGGTCCGCCGAGTCCTTCGTGGATATCAAGGCCGAGGCGGCGGCGACCACCGTCCGCTTCTACGCCGCCGAAGACAACTTCGTCTCCAAGCGTCGGCTGGCGGCTTTGGCCACCTGCCTGTAGTTTCCCCTGGCGCAAGCCTTCAGCGCGTTTCCCGCAAACCCGGCCCTGGCCGGGTTTTGTCGTTTCTGGAACTTTGATTTTTCGCTCTTAGTTTCAAGTTCTTCTCTGGAATAAACTGGGAAAAGGCATTTTTGCTCCAGAAAAGCGTGTAATACATTGACTCTTCAAATTGTCAGCGCAAATAAGGAGGCCCAAGGTTTAATGGGCTTTGCGCTGTTTTTTGAAAATTGGTCGAAGTGGTTACTTGTCGAGGGCATGAAAAATTCGGAAAAAGTGCGCTAAGTTAAAGGTGCTCGCCAAGAGCGGGTTTTAATTAATCAATGGAGTGAAAGAAATGAATAAGCCACAAACTCAACTTAAACATGGTCGTGTCGTATCTCCTTCCAGCCGCGGTGCGGTTGCGGTGGACCTGGGGCTCTTGGGCACCTGGCAGGTCAACGAAATGGAAGGCGGGAAGAACTTGCCGGCCTTGGGCGCCGGACCGTTCCCGGCCCCTTACGGCAGCGACGAGCCCAGTGTCGCGCCGCCTGCGGATGGCCATATCCTCAGCGGTGGCAAGACCGATGCGCGTGATTGCGTCAACTTCACCGACGAAGAAATGTCGAAGAAACTCAATCGTCCATTCAGCTGGCCGCTGGTGAACGTGGAGCCAGGGCAAGTATTCCGGGTGCAGTGGGTTTACAGTGCTCCACACGTCACTCGTGGTTATAGCTGGTTCATCACCAAAGATGGCTGGGATCCGAAACAACGGATCAGCCGTGCGCAACTTGAGCCCAAGGCTTTTTACCAGGATTTCTATACTCAAGTTCCGTATCACGCCCATGGCCCGGAATTGAAAGCCAAGACCGAACATGAAGTCGTTTTGCCCAAGAACAAGAAGGGGCACCATGTTGTAGTTCTGGCCTGGATTGTTGCCAATACAGGTAACGCTTTCTATCAGGCCTTCGATCTGGACTTCAAATAAGTTGCAGTAGAAGAAACTCTTTAATAGTTCTGAAGGAATAGAACATGGATAAAATCGACTTTTCCTTGATCAAGAGCCTGGCCGCCGATGCCGCATCGCTGATGCCCAGCCTCGCCGGCAAGAAGATCCTCATGGGCTTCTGGCACAACTGGGCCGCTGGCGCCGCCGATGGTTACCAGCGCGGGCAGTTCGCCAACCTGAGCCTGCTGGATGTACCCAAGGAGTACAACGTGGTGGCGG
Organism: Pseudomonas sp. MSSRFD41; assembly: GCF_014230245.1. Lineage (NCBI taxonomy): Bacteria > Pseudomonadati > Pseudomonadota > Gammaproteobacteria > Pseudomonadales > Pseudomonadaceae > Pseudomonas > Pseudomonas sp. MSSRFD41. Next base: position 33,219 of record NZ_JACKZK010000032.1, read on the forward strand.
TAGCCTTCATGAAAGGCAACGGCATTCCCACCTTCAAGCCCTACAACCTGTCTGACGCCGAGTTCCGGCGTCAGGTGGGCATACTCAACAGCCAGGGGCGGGCGGTGTTGATCTCCCTGGGTGGCGCCGATGCGCATATCGAGCTGCACAAGGGCAACGAACAGCCCTTGGCCAACGAGATCATCCGCCTGGTCGAAACCTATGGCTTCGATGGCCTGGACATCGACCTGGAGCAGAGCGCCATCGACTTCGCCGATAACAAGAGCGTGCTGCCAGCGGCATTGAAACTGGTGAAGGATCATTACGCCGGCCAGGGCAAGCACTTCATCATCAGCATGGCGCCGGAGTTCCCGTACCTGACCAGCAGTGGCAAGTACCTGCCGTACTTGCAGGCGCTGGAGGGCTACTACGACTTCATCGCCCCGCAGTACTACAACCAGGGCGGTGACGGCCTCTGGGTGGCGGAGGCCAACGGTGGTCGTGGGGCCTGGCTTGCCCAGAGCAACGACCAGGTGAAGGAGGACTTCCTGTTCTACCTCACCGACAGCCTGGCTACCGGCACCCGTGGCTTCACCCGCATCCCGGCGGACAAGCTGGCGATCGGCCTGCCGAGCAACGTCGATGCCGCGGCTACCGGGTATGTCATCGATCCGGCGGCATTGACCAATGCCTTCAAGCGCCTGCAGAAGGCTGGTCATGCCATCAAGGGGCTGATGACCTGGTCGGTGAACTGGGATGCCGGCATCAACCGGCAGGGAGCGCACTACAACTGGGAGTTCTGCAATCGTTACGCGCCGCTGATCCATGGCGATGGCGGTGAGCCGGAGCGCCCACCGGCACCCGGCAACCTGGCGGTATCGGGCCGTAGCCGCAACAGCATCGGCCTGGAGTGGAGCGTGGTCGGCGGCGAACGTCCGGTGGAGTTCTATACCCTGTATCGCGACGGTCGGTCAGTGGCCAAGACGCCTGCTCCAGGGGTCGAGGACCAGGGCCTGCAACCCGATACCGAGTACAGCTACTTCGTCACTGCCACCGACATCCGGGGGCAGGAGTCGTTGCCCAGCCGCAGCGTGACCGCCAGGACCGCCGGTGGCGAGGTGGACCCGGGCTTCCCGCAGTGGCGCGTCGGCCAGCACTACCGCAAGGACGACGGCGTGAGCCATGAGGGCAATCGTTACCTGTGCCTTCAAGAGCACACCTCCAACCCGGCGTGGACGCCTTCGGTGGCTTTCACCTTGTGGCGCAAGGTATTGCTGGAGCGCCATGCTTGAGCATGGCGGGTCATTGCAGGAGCGGATGGCCAGGCGACCCAGGTGCGGATCTTCCGATCCGTGCCTGGGTCGTTTTTTGCCTTGCGCATTTCCCTGCAGCGGCGGATGCCGCGCCCATGAACCATTCACTGAGCTGCCCGGATGTTTCGATCAATCGGATGGAGGTGAGCGCAAAGCTGATGCAGTGGATGTTGGCGATTGTGCACCCGCTGGCGTTTGCCGGCGGTGCAGGCCCGTGCCGCAGCCTTTGGGCGCCTGGTCCGTGGCGAGTCCAGCTACCGGTCGGTGTTGCTGGTCGACAATGCCTGGAGGCTGATCGCCCTGGTGTTGCTGCTGGTCGCGGCCAGTGGCAGGGCGCGAGGAGTGGGGCTGGCGCAGCTGCAGGCTGGAACTTTGTAATCAATGGTAAGCGCTACTGCATTGGCCTGGGCTTGGGAGTAGTCTCGCGACTCGATCAATGAGCGATGTATGCCGCGATGTCCCCAGGGTTTCAGATGAACAAGCTGGTCCCGGAACTGCTGGTCACGAACCTGGACCGCAGCCTGGAATTTTATTGCACCACCCTGGGCTTCAGGGTCGAGTACCAGCGACCTGAGTCCGGCTTCGCCTTTCTTGATTTCAACGGTGCCCAGCTGATGTTGGAAGAGGACGACCAGGAGTCGTCGCCGTGGCGTGTCGAGCCCTTGGAAGTACCTTTCGGACGCGGGATGAACCTGTCGATCGAGTGCCCGGACATTCGTACCTTGGCGCAGGCCCTGGCACACGCTGGCATCATGTTGCGCCGGGATATCCAGGAGTGCTGGTATCGGCAAGAGGATCGTCTGTGTGGGCAGTCGAACCTGCTGGTGCTCGACCCGGATGGCTACCTGCTGCGTTTCACCCAGGCGCTGGGTTTCAGGCCGGCCTAGTCCGGGTCTGGGGCGACGCCTGCAGAGCGGGGCGTCGCGTATCGGGAGTCAGGGATGGAGTGTGAGTCGGGGAGGAGAGTCGTCAGTGGTGAAGGGGGTTCTGGTGCCTGGGAATCTGTGGTGCTTGCCGCCCTGTCGGGGCATGCAGCGGGGTTGCGGGAAAAAGCTCAAGGCGAACAAGGTATACGCCGCGCCAATCGTAGCGCGCGGGCCGAAAACTGATGCTCATGGGGCTCAAGGGGTTTCGCGTTTGTCCGGTGCGGTGAGGCCCGCCTGGATCCGTTGGTAGATTTCTTCACGGTGGACCGCGACGTCTTTTGGCGCATTGATGCCGATACGGACTTGTTGGCCGCTGACGCCGAGGATGGTGATCGTAATGTCGTCACCGATGTTGATGCTTTCACCGACTTTGCGGGTGAGTATCAGCATGGTCTTCTCCTTGATAGCTTGGTAGGGCACCAGATTGAAACAGTGCAGAGGTCGGTCTTAGGTATAGATTAGTGCGAAGTTCCACTAAGTGGGTGCCTCTTTCTGACGCGCAGAGGATCTATAAATTCCCAAGGCGCAACTATACAGATGCAATAAATATCATTCTTCCTGTTTCGGCTCGATTTTGTGACGAGGTCTCTCGAGCCTTGGGTGGTAAAATCGCCGAGTCAGATTTTCTAGGGGTAGGTTGTGCGCACGATAGCGATGATGTTAGCCGCATTGGCAGTGGTGGGCTTGGCCGGTTGTGGCGAAGGCAAGCGAGTCGAGGTGAGCAAGAATGCCGCGGGAGCGGCGCAGGATCAGCCGGCGGTGATCGCCACTTCTGCACAATGGGATGTGCTGGTGGGCAGCGAGTTGCCCCAGGCGGTGAGCGACCTCACCGGCTGGTTGATCGAGCACGGGATCATGTCCAACGTGGTGACGGTGGACGGCAAGCAGCGAGTGCTGGTCGGGCCTTTTGCATCCCGGGCCGAAGCCGAGGCGAAGAAGGCCGAAGTGGTCGAGAAGCTGGTCAAGGCGAAAAAGCGCGATATCGATGTCACGGTGATCGAGCACCAGAGCGCGCAGTAGGCCAGGATTTCCTTTCTGGAGTATCGCCCGCGTCCTGCGGGCGATTGCAGGTCAACCGCAAACCTTGAGGTTGACCGTCCCGACGAATTCGTTACCGCGTCCCATCACGCACGCCACGCTCTGGTTGCGTTGGCGCTCCCAGTCCTGCACCGGATAGGTCTTGTTCCAGGCTTCGAAAAGTTGCCGGTCCTGCTTTGACAGGCGCAAGCCGTATTGCTTGCTCATGTAGAAGTAGGTGCGGGCGATCATGCCGCGGATCGATGGCCTGGGCATGACCTTCTTGGCCTTGAAGTCCACCTGGGTCAGGCAGGAGCCATATTGACCCGGTTGTTCGGGGAGCCAGCCGAAGCTGAAGTTGCTGCGGTCGCCATTCACTTCGCCGATGCTCGGTACCAGGTTGTGCAGGTCGGCCTCGGCACGTTGATAAGTCGTATCGTTGCGCGAGCAGTTCTTGCGGCCGCCTTGTTGCCAGCACTGGCGTTGGTGGCCGATTTGCCAGGCCGGCACTATGTGTTCCCATTCGATGCGCTCGGCGCGCTTGGCATTCTTGCGGGGTACATAGCCGCAGGCGGCCAGGTTCACCCGATTGCCCTTGTACTTGCAGCCGCAATAGAACTCGGTGGACTGTGGGGCATAGAGTTTCCAGGCAACCTTCTTGGCTTCACTGAAAGTGCGAGGGGCATCGGCCTGGGCGCTGAAGCAAAGGAACAACAGCAGTACAGCGAAGCAACGAACGATCATCAGCTCAATCTTCCTTCGGCACGACCCAGAAAATCTGCACGCCACCATCGTCGCGATAGGCGAGGGTGACGTTGTCGTTTTCGGCGATCTCTTCCAGCAGGCGTTCCCATTCGTCCTGGGGTTCATCGGCGAGGCGGAAGATCAAGGCAGCCTTGGCTTTTTGGGCGGTAGGAGAGTTGATGATCTTTTGGATGCGCACACCCAGGCGTTCATAGGAGCTGAGGGGTGTTTGGGATGAGGCCACGGAACAATCCTTATTAAGCTGTACGTGCATACAGTATTTAACTGTAGGAAATTTCGCAACTGCTTAAAATTCAAGAAGTTCTTCTGACAACGCTTTGCGCGTTTGTCTCATGGCTGCCGGAAATTTTTTAAGGTGGGAGAAGAAGCGGAGTGATCTGAAATCAAGGACCACTCGCCCGGGCGGGCGAGTGGCGGCAAGCCTGCTCGACCGGGGCCGGTCGAGCAGTGGGAATCAGTATTCCCAGAACATGCGTTGCAGTTCCTTGCTGTCCTGGGTCTTGGTCAGGGCGACCATGGCCAGGATGCGGGCTTTCTGCGGGTTCAGGTCATGAGCCACGACCCAGTCGTACTTGTCATCAGGTTGTTCGGCGTTGCGCAGTACGAAACCACCGGCATTGACGTGGGAGGAACGGATGATCTGCACGCCATTCTTGCGCAGCTCCTGCAGGGCCGGTACCACGCGGGAAGATACCGAGCCGTTGCCGGTGCCAGCGTGGATGATGGCCTTGGCGCCGCTTTGAGCCAGGGCCTTGTAGGCGGTGTCGCTGACGTTGCCGTAGCCATAGGCGATTTCTACGTCAGGCAGGCTCTTGATGTTCTTGATGTCGAATTCCGAATCCATGGTGTGGCGCTTGGCTGGCAGGCGGAACCAGTAGGACTTGCCTTCCACCACCATGCCCAGCGGGCCCCATGGGCTCTTGAAGGCTTCGGTCTTGATGTTGATCATCTTGCTGACGTCGCGACCGGACTGGATCTCGTCGTTCATGGTCACCAGTACGCCTTTGCCCCGGGAGCTTTTGTTGCCGGCCACGGATACGGCGTTGTACAGGTTGAGCATGCCGTCCGCCGACATGGCGGTACCAGGACGCATGGAGCCGACTACGACGATTGGCTTATCGGTTTTTTCCACGAGGTTGAGGAAGTAGGCGGTCTCTTCCAGGGTGTCGGTGCCGTGGGTGATGACGATGCCGTCCACGTCCTTGCTGTCGGCCAGCTCGGCTACGCGGCGGCCCAGTTGCAGCAGGTTTTCGTTGGTGATGCTTTCCGAGGCGATCTGCATCACCTGCTCGCCACGGACGTTGGCCACTTGGCTCAACTCGGGAATACCGGCGATCAGTTGCTCGATGCCGACCTTGGCTGCCTGGTAGGTGGCGCTGTTGGCGGCGCTGGCGCCAGCGCCGGCAATGGTGCCGCCGGTGGCGAGGATCACCACGTTGGAGAGTTTCTGTTGGGTTTCAGCTTCCTTGGCCTGCAGGGCTGCGGGTAGGAGCATGAGCAGGGCCAAAGCGCCCGGAACGAAGGTTTTGAAGGCAGATTTCATTGTTTTCTCTCTAGTAGTGAGACAGTGCTGATGCAGGTTCATCTAGAAACACCTCGGCTGCAGATCTGTATGCGGCAGGGCACCGCAGGTTGAGCAGGATTTGTACCAGCGCTACCTTGGCCAGATATTTATTTTAAGTTACTGATTTATATCAATTTTATTTCTATCTTTGACGAGCCTTGACAAGCATCTGTCCGGGTTTCCGAACGTTTGCGGGTGTGATGTTCGGCAAACCGAAAGCGACAGTCGAAAGCCGTGCGCGGGCTTTTCGCTCATGAATTAAAGATTGTTCTGAAGCGGTCGATGAGTCTTTTAGGATTTTTTTTAACTAGGAGTTCACATGTCGCTGTCAGTCGGATTTCCAGGGCCGGGGGCTATTCTGATCAATGGCAAGTCGCCCGCGACCATCAATGCGTTGAGCGACGCCAGTGCCGAGGGTGCTCCGGCAGCGCTGGGCACTGAAGACCCGGGTACTTTGCGCGTCGGCTCGGCCAAGCAGGCGGAAAAGGCCGAGAATGGCGATGCGGGTGGCGAGGGCGACACTCACAGCATCGCGGTCAAGATGTTGCTCAAGCGCATGCAGGAGCTGCAAGAGCAGCTCAAGCAGCAGCAACAGCAGCTGGCCGCTGCCCAGGCCGCCAGCTATCCGACCCCCGAGGCCAAGCAGACCGCCGTCATGGCCATCCAGGGGCAGGTCGCGCAAACCAACGCCGCACTGGCTGAAGTTTCGGGCAACCTGGTGCGCGAACTGGCCAAGGAGTCAGGCTCCTCCGGCAAGCTGGTGAATACCTCCGCTTGATCTTGCCCGCCCAGTGCCGGGCACTGGGCGGCTACCTCTTTTTAGCTATCGGCTGCCCTGTGCGTCGATGGCCTTCCCACGCTGTGAACATCATTGACAAACCCCATTCTGGTTCGCATAGTTCGCCTTACGCAAACGTTTGCGCTGAATTCCGGCAAGGATAATCGACTATCTTTTCCGAACCTCCAGGCCGTTTAGCGATACCCGGCACCTGGTTCCGCATGCCATGCAAGCGTTGCCCACAATAATCATAAGATCGGAGTGAACCCATGAAGCTGCCCTTTGCTGGACGTCTACTCGCTGCTGCGGTCCTGGCTGCTACCTGTGCAGCGCTGCCCCTCTCTTCGGCCTATGCCGATACCCCGCAGAAACCCAAGGTCGCCCTGGTCATGAAGTCCCTGGCCAACGAGTTTTTCCTGACCATGGAAGACGGTGCCAAGGCCTACCAGAAAGAACACCCGTCCGACTTCGACCTGGTGTCCAACGGCATCAAGGATGAAACCGATACCGCCAACCAGATCCGCATCGTCGAGCAGATGATCGTCTCCAAGGTCAATGCGCTGGTGATCGCGCCTGCCGACTCCAAGGCGATGGTGCCGGTGATCAAGAAGGCGGTGGATGCCGGGATCACGGTGATCAACATCGACAACCAACTCGACCCCGGCGTGCTCAAGAGCAAGAACATCAGCGTGCCGTTCGTAGGTCCTGACAACCGCAAGGGCGCTCGCCTGGTGGGCGAATACCTGGCCAAGCAGCTCAAGGCCGGGGACGAAGTGGCGATCATCGAAGGTGTCTCCACCACCACCAACGCCCAACAGCGTACCGCTGGCTTCAAGGACGCCATGGAGGCCGCGCAGATCAAGGTAGTATCCCTGCAGTCCGGTGACTGGGAGATCGACGCGGGCAACCGTGTCGCCGCGGCCATGCTCAGCGAATACCCGAACCTCAAGGCACTGCTGGCCGGTAACGACAGCATGGCCGTGGGCGCGGTATCCGCGGTGCGCGCCGCTGGCAAGGCCGGCAAGGTGCAAGTGGTCGGCTACGACAACATCAATGCCATCAAGCCGATGCTAAAGGATGGCCGGGTCCTGGCCACCGCCGACCAGTTCGCCGCCAAGCAGGCGGTGTTCGGCATCGAGGCCGCGCTGAAGATTCTCAAGGGCGAGAAGGTCGACAGCGGCGCCAATGGCGTGATCGAAACTCCGGTCGAACTGGTCACCAAGTAATCCTCCCGGCGGTACAACGGCGCCCATCCTGCGGATGGGCGCATGGAGAGTCTTTATGCCTGTTTCCGCTGCGAACGCTGTCCTCTCGGTCAGCGCTATCGGCAAGACCTATGCGCAACCGGTACTGACCGGTATCGACCTGACGCTGCTGCGTGGTGAAGTGCTGGCGCTGACTGGCGAGAACGGCGCCGGCAAGAGTACCTTGTCGAAGATCATCGGGGGTCTGGTCAGCCCCACCACCGGCCATATGCGTTTCAATGGCCAGGATTACCGCCCGGGCAGTCGTACCCAGGCCGAGGAGCTGGGCATCCGCATGGTCATGCAGGAGCTCAACCTGCTGCCGACCCTGTCGGTGGCCGAGAACCTGTTCCTCCACAACCTGCCCAGCCAGGGCGGCTGGATCAGCCGCAAGCAGCTGCGCAAGGCGGCGATCGAGGCCATGGCCCAGGTCGGCCTGGACGCCATCGATCCCGACACCCTGGTGGGTGAACTGGGGATCGGCCACCAGCAGATGGTGGAGATCGCCCGCAACCTGATCGGCGACTGCCATGTGCTGATCCTCGACGAGCCGACCGCGATGCTCACCGCTCGCGAGGTGGAAATGCTCTTCGAGCAAATCACCCGGCTGCAGGCCCGCGGGGTATCGATCATCTATATCTCCCATCGCCTGGAAGAGCTGGCCCGGGTGGCCCAGCGCATTGCCGTGCTGCGCGACGGTTGCCTGGTCTGCGTCGAGCCGATGGCCGATTACAACAGCGAGCAGTTGGTGAACCTGATGGTGGGGCGCGAGCTGGGCGAACATATCGACCTGGGCGAGCGCAACATCGGCGCGCCGGCGCTGACCGTCAGCAACCTCAGTCGTGCGGACAGGGTCCGCGATGTGTCCTTCCAGGTGCGCAGCGGCGAGATCTTCGGTATTTCCGGATTGATCGGGGCAGGGCGCACCGAGTTGCTGCGCCTGATCTTCGGCGCCGACATCGCCGACAGCGGCAGCATTGCCCTGGGCGCTCCGGCGCGGACGGTGAGCATCCGCTCCCCGGTGGACGCGGTGGCCAACGGCATTGCCCTGATCACCGAGGATCGCAAGGGCGAGGGCCTGCTACTGACCCAGTCCATCAGCGCGAATATCGCCCTGGGCAACATGCCAGCGATTTCCAGCGGCGGCCTGGTCAATGCCGAGGATGAAGAACAGCTGGCGCGCCGGCAGATCGACGCGATGCGGATTCGCAGTTCCAGTCCGGCGCAGTTGGTGTCCGAACTCTCCGGCGGCAACCAGCAGAAGGTGGTGATCGGTCGGTGGTTGGAGCGCGACTGCTCAGTGCTGCTGTTCGATGAGCCGACCCGTGGTATCGACGTTGGCGCCAAGTTCGACATCTATGGCCTGTTGGGTGAACTGACGCGCCAGGGCAAGGCCTTGGTGGTGGTCTCCAGCGACCTGCGGGAATTGATGCTGATCTGCGATCGCATCGGCGTGCTGTCGGCTGGACGGTTGATCGATACCTTCGAGCGCGACAGTTGGACCCAGGACGAATTGCTTGCCGCCGCGTTCGCCGGCTATCAAAAACGAGATGCGTTGCTCAATGAAGCGGCGCCTAGGAATGCATCATGAAAATTGCACCTGCAAGCGGCAAGCGAGGCGGCCAGTATTACGGTCTCGGCACCTACCTGGGGCTGGCGGGGGCATTGTTGGGGATGATCGTCCTGTTCTCCCTGCTCAGCAGCCACTTCCTGTCCTACGACACCTTCAGCACCCTGGCCAACCAGATCCCGGACCTGATGGTGCTGGCGGTGGGCATGACCTTCGTCCTGATCATCGGCGGCATCGACCTGTCCGTAGGTTCGGTGCTGGCCCTGGCGGCGTCCACTGTCAGCGTGGCGATCCTCGGCTGGGGCTGGAGCGTGGTGCCGGCGGCCCTGCTGGGCATGGCCTGTGCCGCGCTGGCCGGCACCCTCACCGGCTCGATCACTGTGGCCTGGCGCATCCCGTCGTTCATTGTGTCCCTGGGGGTGCTGGAAATGGCCCGGGGCGTGGCCTACCAGATGACCGGTTCGCGCACGGCCTATATCGGCGACGCCTTCGCCTGGCTGTCGAATCCGATTGCCTTTGGCATTTCGCCGTCGTTTATCATTGCCCTGCTGATCATCTTCCTGGCCCAGGCGGTGCTGACCCGCACCGTGTTCGGTCGCTACCTGATCGGCATCGGCACCAACGAAGAGGCAGTGCGCCTGGCGGGAATCAATCCCAAGCCTTACAAGATCCTGGTATTCAGCCTGATGGGGTTGTTGGCGGGCATCGCTGCGCTGTTCCAGATTTCCCGCCTGGAGGCGGCTGACCCGAACGCGGGCTCCGGCCTGGAGCTACAGGTCATCGCTGCGGTGGTGATCGGCGGCACCAGCCTGATGGGCGGGCGCGGCTCGGTGATCAGCACCTTCTTCGGCGTCTTGATCATCTCCGTGCTGGCTGCAGGTCTTGCGCAAATCGGCGCAACCGAACCGACCAAGCGCATCATCACCGGTGCGGTCATCGTGATTGCCGTGGTGCTCGATACCTACCGCAGCCAGCGCTCCAACCGGCGGGTTTGACTCATGGCAACAATCAAGGATGTGGCAGCGCTGGCGGGAATTTCCTACACCACGGTGTCTCATGTACTGAACAAGACACGGCCGGTCAGCGAAGAAGTGCGGCTCAAGGTCGAAGCGGCGATCCAGCGCCTGGACTACGTGCCCAGCGCGGTGGCTCGTTCGCTCAAGGCCAAGACCACCGCCACCATCGGTTTGCTGGTGCCCAACAGTCTCAATCCGTACTTCGCCGAGTTGGCTCGGGGTATCGAGGATTACTGCGAGCGCAATGGCTATTGCGTGATCCTCTGCAACTCCGACGATGATCCGGACAAGCAGCGCAACTATCTGCGAGTACTGCTGGAGAAACGCATCGACGGGCTGATCGTGACCTCCGTCGGTGGCGACAGCGGCCTGGCCCAAGGGCTGGTCGGGGTGCGTACGCCCATGGTGATCGTCGACCGTGGCCTGGAGGGCGTGGATGCCGACCTGGTGCGCATCGATCACCAGTACGGCGCCTACCTGGCGACCCGGCATTTGCTGGAGCTGGGGCATCGCGACATCGCCTGTGTGGGCGGCCCGGCCAATACCAGCGTGACCCAGATGCGCCTGGCGGGCTTTCACCAGGCGTTGCGCGAGGCGGGGGTCGAGGTGCCGGCACGGCGCATCCTGGAGAGCGATTTCAGTAGCACCGGGGGGTACCTGGCGGCGGCGCAGCTGCTGGATGAGAGTCCGCCGAGCGCGATCTTCGCCACCAACGACATGATGGGTATCGGCGTGTTGCGCGCTGCGGCGGAGCGCAATATCCGCGTGCCCGGCGAATTGTCGGTGATCGGTTTCGACGACATCCTGTTGAGCCGCTATGTCTATCCGGCGCTGACCACCGTGGGTCAGTCGATCCTGCAGCTAGGCGAGACCGCGGCTGAGCTGTTGCTGCGCCGTATCGCCACGCGGGACCTGCCGCTGGACCAGCGCATCGTCACGCCGAGTCTCGTCTTGCGGGAATCGACCGCGCCCGTCGCTGGCGCGTTTGTGCAATACCGCTGAACCTTATTGATTGAGTATCGATGTATGCCAGCAAAAGTAGTGGTAGTGGGTAGCCTCAACATGGACCTGGTGACCCGGGCCGAGCGCCTGCCTCGGGGGGGCGAGACGCTGGCGGGCAAGTCCTTCGCCACGGTGTCCGGCGGCAAGGGGGCCAACCAGGCGGTGGCGGCAGCCAGGCTGGGCGCGGAAGTAGCGATGGTGGGCTGCGTGGGTGACGATGCCTATGGCGTGCAGTTGCGTGATGCGTTGCTCGCCGAGGGCATCGATTGTCAGGCCGTGAGCGTGGTCGAGGGTTCCAGTGGCGTGGCCCTGATCGTGGTGGATGACAGCAGCCAGAACGCCATCGTCATCGTTGCCGGTGGCAACGGCCAGCTTGTGCCCGAGAAGGTAGCGGCCGTGGACGCGGTATTGCAGCAGGCCGAGGTGATCATTTGCCAGCTCGAGGTGCCGCTGGCCACGGTGGGCTATAGCCTCCAGCGCGGTCGTGAGCTGGGCAAGACAGTGATTCTCAACCCGGCGCCAGCCAGCGGGCCGTTGCCGGAACACTGGTATGCCTGGATCGACTACCTGATTCCCAACGAAAGCGAGGCCGGCGCACTCAGTGGCGTGGTCGTCGATTCGCTGGAAAGCGCCGAGCAGGCGGCCAGCCGCTTGCTCGCCGCGGGTGCCGGCAAGGTCATCATCACCTTGGGTGCCCAGGGCTCATTGTTCGCCGATGGCAGCCGCTTCGAGCAGTTTCCGGCGCCCAAGGTGCAGGCCATCGATACCACGGCGGCGGGGGACACCTTCGTCGGTGGCTTCGCTGCCGCGTTGGCGGCCGGCAAGAGCGAGGCCGAGGCCATCCGTTTCGGCCAGGTGGCGGCGGCTCTGTCAGTGACTCGTGCCGGCGCCCAGCCTTCCATTCCCACGCAGTCCGACGTCGAGGCGTTCATTCCCGCATGAAAAAGACCCCTTTGCTCAACATCGCCCTGTCACGCCTCATCGCTTCTTTGGGGCATGGCGATATCGTGGTGATCGGTGATGCCGGTTTGCCGGTGCCGCCCGGAGTCGAGTTGATCGACCTGGCGCTGACCCATGGCGTTCCCGACTTTCTCGCTACCCTCAAGGTGCTGCTCAGCGAGATGCAGGTGGAGCGCCATGTGCTGGCCGAGGAAATCCTGCTCAAGCGACCGACGCCGCTACCAGCCCTCGACGCCTTGGCCGCGGCCGGCGAGCTGGGGCAGCGTCAGCTCCTGGGCCATGAAGAGTTCAAGGCGCTCAGTCGCCAGGCCCGTGCCGTGGTCCGCACCGGTGAGTGCCAGCCTTATTGCAACATCGCCCTGATCGCCGGCGTGACTTTCTAGGTCGCCAACCGGTTTTTTCCCACTTTGCACAAGGAGTGCGCTATGCGCCGCTATGCTCAGCTGTTCCACCACTGGTTCCGGAGTCTACTGCTCTTGTCTTTGCTCACTGCTACCGGCGCCCAGGCGGCGGAAAAGATCGACCTGATCATCGATACCGACCCGGGGGCCGACGATGTGGTGGCCCTGTTATTCGCCCTGGCGTCGCCCGAGGAGCTGCATGTCCGCGCCTTGACCACCGTGGCCGGCAACGTGCGCCTGGACAAGACCTCGCGCAATGCGCGCCTGGCGCGTGAGTGGGCCGGGCGCGAGGAGGTTCCGGTGTACGCTGGTGCCCCTACGCCTTTGCTGCGCACGCCCATCTATGCCGAGAACATCCATGGCAAGGAAGGTATTTCCGGGGTCACGGTGCATGAGCCCAAGGCTCCCCTGGCCAAGGGCAGTGCGATCAATTACCTGATCGACACGTTGCGGGCGGCCAAGCCCCACAGCATCACCATCGCCATGCTCGGCCCTCAGACCAACCTGGCGCTGGCGCTGATCCAGGCTCCCGACATCACCCAGGGCATCAAGGAGGTGGTGGTCATGGGGGGGGCGCACTTCAACGGCGGCAATATCACTCCGGTGGCGGAGTTCAACCTGTACGCCGATCCCCAGGCCGCCGAAGTGGTGCTCAAGAGTGGCGTCAAGCTGACCTACCTGCCGCTGGATGTCACCCACAAGATCTTGACCAGCGATGCGCGCCTGCAGAAGATCGCGGCATTGAACAACAATGCCAGCAAGGTGGTGGGCGATATCCTCAATGAGTACGTCAAGGGCGATATGGAACACTACGGTATTCCAGGTGGCCCGGTGCACGATGCGACCGTGATCGCCTACCTGCTCAAGCCAGAGCTGTTCACCGGGCGTCAGGCCAACATGGTCGTCGACAGCCGCGAAGGTCCTACCTTCGGCCAGACCATCGTGGACTGGTATGACGGCCTGAAGCAGCCTAAGAACGTGTTCTGGGTCGAGAACGGCAATGCCCAGGGCTTCTTCGACCTGCTCACCGAGCGCCTGGCTCGCCTGAAGTAAGCATCGCCCCCGCAGGCACCTGCCTGCGGGGCTCTAGTCCCGACGGCTTGCCGGGTATTTCTCGAATACCGCTCCATGAACGCCAAGGCCGACCCCACCCTCAGATCCCTGACCAGCAGGTCGACGCCGATGATCGCCAGTTCTTCCGGGCTTGCAGGGCTATAGGTGAATTGGCCCTGGGGCCATCTGGCCTTGATGTCGGCGTCGATGTCGGCGATGGGCATGCAGTCTCGCTGGTTCTAGGGAAGAGGGCAGGTAAGCTTGCGGAGTTAAGCCTGTCGTCCTGGTTGGCGCACCGCGGCTTAGGCATCAGGCGAGGGCTGTGCGACACTGCGGCTTTTCCGTGCTCAAGGACGCCCCTGTGCAAATCGACCTGACCCAGCCTGATGCCCTGACTCCGCAAGCGGTACGCCAATTGCTGGCTTCGGCCAGCGACAAGGTCCACACCCAGTTGCGCGTGAGCAAGGCCGGTATCGCTTATATTTCCTCGGGAGTGGTGGGCGGAGCCCAGATCGATGGCGTGCTGTTTCGCCTGGAGACCTGGGCTGCTGGCTCCGGTTACGTAGGGGAGGTGGCCGCTAGCGATGAGGCCTGGGTGATGCAGGTCCTCAATGCGCTCAAGCAGAACTGGCCGAAGCCGGCATTCGACTACATCGATATCTACTGAGCGTCATTCATATCCAGTGACGATTGTCCGCTGAAACCGGCAGGTTGGCTGAGGCAGACTTGTCCGCCGCGTGCGATGGGGCAAAATGCCATTTCGTTTTGCAACCAAACGCAAAATTGACTGTCGCACGATCTCTGTACATTTTTAAAAGGAGGCTTCATGCCTTGGAAGTTCGCTTCATTCGCAACCTTGTTGGCCGTGGCAGTCCTGAGTGGTTGCAGTACCGATGGGTCGACCAAGGAACCCGTGGCTGCAGCCGAGGCTGGGCATACTCGTTGTGAAGCAACCGCCGCCGAATTCGCCATCGGCAAGAAGGCCTCCGCGGAGCTGCTCGAGCAAGCCCGTACCCGCGCTGGCGCGCAGTATGCGCGCTTCCTCAAGCCCAGCGACATGATCACGTTGGAATATCGCTCTGATCGCCTGAACCTCAATACCGACGCCGACCTGGTGATCACCCGGGTCAATTGTGGCTAAAGACTGCAGGTTTTACTTGCCCACAAAAAACCCCGTCACATGGACGGGGTTTTTAGTTCGCTGAGAAATTACTCAGGGCGAACTTGTGCAGCTTGCATACCCTTTTGGCCTTTCTCAGCCACGAAGGAAACGGTTTGGCCTTCTTTCAGGCTTTTGAAACCGTCGCATTCAATAGCTTTGAAGTGTACGAACAGGTCGTCACCGCCACCTTGAGGAGTGATGAAACCGAAGCCTTTTTCATCGTTGAACCATTTTACGGTGCCGGTTTGGCGATTAGACATGGTGTATCTCCAAGAAACATATATTTTCAGTAGTGCTGTGTTGCTCAGGCCAACTGGGCACACCGAGCTATCATAGTCGAAATGTTCGGCTTGGGAGCCCCCTGTGGAGGCTGTTTGCCTGATGCGCTGGTGAGTTTTCCTGCTTGGGCTGGCTACAGGCCCCGGTTTAAGGGGCTCCTGCAGAAAAACATACGGTGATAAAAAAACCGTAAAAGCTGTATTCCAGTGTCGGAAGGCCGCGCTCAGCCTGCTTGGCTAACATCGGCGCGGCTCGTTCCTGGCAGTGTCGGGTTATTTCGTCACCCGGCATGCGGCGATGGCGTCGAGTGCCCGGGTGCGTAGGTCGGCACTGGGTTGTTTGGTCTTGCTCATCAGTTCCTTGATTTCCTCGGTCGTGAATTTTTCATTCAGTTTTTCTGCACCGCAGGCGCAATGCTGCTCGGCGCTTTTGGCATCGATGCTCTGGCTGGCCGCTGCAGTGCAGTCCTTCATGTAGTCGGCACGGGTGCCGGCTGGCCAGGCGGCCTGGGCGCTCAGGGGCAGCAGCAGGGCGAACGGAGCGGCTAGGGCAAGCAGGTTGTTGAGGCGCATGGGGCGATTTCTCCTGAAGTCGGTAGCAAAGACGACGATTCTCGGGGTGTTTGAGGGCTGGCGTACATGCCAAGTTCACTTTCTTCAATAAAAGACCGGAAACTGCAAATTGCGAAGTTCGCCACGCGATGATTGTGATTTTTCTGTGCTAGCATGCGCCGCTTGGGTGTTTTCAGGCTTTGGGTGTTTCACTGTCCCTCGCGGTCGATGCCTTTTTTGATTTGAATTCCAGTCACTCTGGTTCGTCCCTGGCAGGCCGAAAGGTCTCTGCCACTGTGAGGCAGGCTTTCCCGTGGGAAAGGCAGGGCGGATCTTGTACTGGCTCATCCCAACCCACGTGACCTTTGGTAGGGGTCACCACTAGGAGAGGAGGCGCCATGCCCACTATTACTCTTCCCGATGGCAGTCAACGTTCGTTCGACAAGGCCGTATCCGTAGCCGAAGTCGCCGCCTCGATCGGCGCTGGCCTGGCCAAGGCCACCCTGGCCGGCAAGGTCGACGGCAAGTTGGTCGATGCTTGCGACCTGATCGAACACGATGCCACCTTGCAGATCATCACCCCCAAAGATGAAGAGGGACTGGAGATCATTCGTCACTCGTGCGCCCACTTGATCGGCCACGCGGTGAAGCAGCTGTATCCGACCGCCAAGATGGTGATTGGCCCTGTGATCGACGAAGGCTTCTATTACGACATCGCCTATGAGCGTCCCTTCACTCCGGACGACCTGGCTGCCATCGAGCAACGCATGCAGCAGCTGATCGACAAGGACTACGATGTCGTCAAGAAGATGACTCCGCGTGCCGAAGTCATCGATGTGTTCCAGAGCCGTGGCGAAGACTACAAGTTGCGCTTGGTGGAAGACATGCCCAACGAAACCGCCATGGGTCTGTACTACCACGAAGAATATGTTGACATGTGCCGCGGTCCACATGTGCCGAACACGCGTTTCCTCAAGGCTTTCAAGCTGACCAAGCTGTCGGGTGCCTATTGGCGCGGCGATGCCAAGAATGAGCAGCTGCAGCGCGTCTATGGCACTGCCTGGGCCGACAAGAAGCAATTGGCGGCATACATCCAGCGTATCGAAGAAGCCGAAAAGCGCGACCATCGCAAGATCGGCAAGCAACTGGACCTGTTCCACCTGCAGGAAGAAGCGCCAGGCATGGTGTTCTGGCACGCCAACGGCTGGACCATTTACCAGGTGCTCGAGCAGTACATGCGTAATGTGCAGCGCGAAAACGGTTATCTCGAGATCAAGACTCCGCAAGTGGTCGACCGTATTCTTTGGGAGCGTTCCGGCCACTGGTCCAACTACGCCGAGAACATGTTCACCACGTCCTCGGAAAGCCGTGACTACGCGGTCAAGCCGATGAACTGCCCATGCCACGTGCAGGTGTTCAACCAAGGCCTGAAGTCCTACCGTGACCTGCCACTACGTCTGGCCGAGTTCGGTGCCTGCCACCGCAATGAGCCATCTGGCGCCCTGCATGGCATCATGCGCGTGCGTGGCTTCGTACAAGACGATGCGCACATTTTCTGCACCGAAGAACAGGTGAAGAAAGAAGCCGCCGACTTCATCAAGCTGACCCTGGACGTCTACAAGGACTTCGGCTTCAGCGACATCGCCATGAAGCTGTCGACCCGCCCGGCCAAGCGCGTGGGCTCCGAAGAGCTGTGGGATCGTGCCGAGGGTGCCTTGGCCGATGCCTTGAACGAGTCTGGCCTGGAATGGGAATACCAGCCGGGAGAGGGCGCGTTCTACGGCCCGAAGATCGAGTTCACCCTGCGCGACTGCCTGGGTCGTAACTGGCAGTGTGGTACCCTGCAGTACGATCCAAACCTTCCAGAGCGCCTGGATGCCAGCTATATCGCCGAAGATAACAGCCGTGTTCGCCCGGTCATGCTGCATCGCGCGATCCTTGGGTCGTTCGAGCGTTTCATCGGCATGCTGATCGAGCATTACGCAGGCGTATTCCCGGCTTGGCTGGCGCCAACCCAGGCGGTGATCATGAACATCACCGACAAACAGGCCGATTTCGCCCTTGAGGTGGAAAAAACCCTCAACCAAAGCGGATTTCGTGCCAAGTCCGACTTGAGAAATGAAAAGATCGGCTTTAAAATCCGCGAGCATACTTTGCTCAAGGTTCCCTATCTCTTGGTTATTGGAGATCGGGAAGTCGAGATGCAGACTGTCGCTGTGCGTACCCGTGAAGGTGAAGACTTGGGCTCGATGCCTGTCGCCCAGTTCTCGGCGTTGCTCGCACAAGCGGTTTCCCGGCGTGGTCGCCAAGATTCGGAGTAATTATTATTAAGCGTGATATGAGACAAGATAAACGAGCTGCACCGAAAGCCCCGATCAACGAGAATATCTCGGCACGCGAGGTTCGGTTAATTGGCGCTGACGGCGAGCAGATTGGCATCGTCTCGATTGATGAAGCGCTTCGTATAGCTGAAGAAGCCAAACTGGATCTGGTGGAAATTTCCGCCGACGCAGTCCCACCTGTTTGCCGGGTGATGGACTACGGCAAGTCGATCTTCGAAAAGAAGAAGCAACTTGCTGCTGCGAAAAAGAACCAGAAGCAAATTCAGGTTAAAGAAATCAAGTTTCGTCCAGGGACGGAGGAAGGGGATTACCAGGTAAAACTACGCAACCTGGTACGTTTCCTGAGTGACGGGGACAGGGCCAAGGTTTCCTTGCGATTCCGCGGCCGTGAGATGGCCCACCAGGAGCTGGGGATGGAACTCCTCAAGCGGGTTGAAACTGACCTGCAAGAGTACGGTTCGGTCGAACAGCATCCTAAGATGGAAGGACGCCAGCTGATCATGGTCATCGCCCCGAAAAAGAAGAAGTAATCAACAGGGCACGGCAGGCCTTCTGATTATGTTTATCAATTGAATGCGGAGTATCCGAACATGCCAAAGATGAAAACCAAAAGCGGTGCTGCTAAGCGGTTTCTGAAAACTGCTAACGGTATCAAGCACAAGCACGCTTTCAAGAGCCACATCCTGACCAAAATGTCGACCAAGCGTAAGCGTCAACTGCGCGGTAGCAGCTTGCTGCATCCGTCTGACGTGGCAAAAGTCGAGCGCATGCTGCGCCTTCGTTAATTTTTGGATCAAGAATAGAGGAAGTAACTCATGGCTCGTGTAAAGCGTGGCGTCATTGCCCGTAAGCGTCACAAGAAAATTCTGAAACTTGCTAAAGGCTACTACGGCGCTCGCTCGCGCGTATTCCGTGTTGCCAAGCAAGCGGTAATCAAGGCAGGCCAATACGCCTACCGCGACCGTCGTCAGAAAAAACGTCAGTTCCGCGCTCTGTGGATCGCTCGTATCAACGCTGGTGCTCGTACCAACGGCCTGTCCTACAGCCGTCTGATCGCTGGTCTGAAAAAGGCGTCCATCGAGATCGACCGTAAGGTTCTGGCTGATCTGGCAGTGAACGAAAAAGCGGCGTTTGCTGCGATTGTCGAGAAAGCTAAAGCCACCTTGGCTTAAGTACCCCCGACAGTCATCCGGGCCTACCCTCGTGGGCTCTGGTGTTAAACGTCATAAATAGGGGAAGAGCCTTCAAGCTCTTCCCCTATTTTGTATCTGGAGTCTGTACATGGAAAACCTGGATGCGCTGGTTTCTCAAGCACTTGAGGCCGTGCAACACGCAGAAGACATCAATGCCCTGGAACAGATCCGGGTTCACTTCCTTGGCAAGAAGGGCGAGCTGACTCAGGTGATGAAGACCCTGGGCAACCTGCCAGCCGAAGAGCGCCCGCAAGTCGGTGCGCTGATCAACGTTGCCAAGGAGCGTGTAACAGAGGTTCTCAATGCTCGCAAAGCGGCTTTCGAGGAGGCGGAACTCAGCGCCAAGCTCGCCGCCGAGTGCATTGACGTAACCCTGCCGGGCCGTGGCCAGACCTCTGGTGGTCTGCATCCGATCACGCGGACCCTGGAGCGTATCGAGCAGTTCTTCACCCATATTGGCTACGGCATTGCCGAAGGCCCTGAGGTCGAAGACGACTATCACAACTTTGAAGCGCTCAACATCCCAGGCCACCACCCGGCCCGGTCGATGCACGACACCTTCTATTTCAATGCGAACATGTTGTTGCGCACCCATACCTCGCCGGTACAGGTCCGCACCATGGAGTCGCAGCAGCCGCCGATCCGCATCGTCTGCCCAGGCCGTGTGTATCGCAGCGACTCCGATATCACCCACTCGCCGATGTTCCATCAGGTAGAAGGCCTGCTGGTGGATCGCGGGATCAATTTCGCCGACCTGAAGGGCACCATCGAGGAGTTCCTGCGGGTGTTCTTCGAGAAGGAACTGGCTGTGCGTTTCCGTCCTTCCTACTTCCCATTCACCGAGCCGTCCGCTGAAGTCGATATGGAATGCGTGATGTGCAGTGGTAAAGGCTGCCGCGTCTGCAAGCAGACCGGATGGCTGGAAGTGATGGGGTGCGGCATGGTTCACCCGAACGTGCTGCGTATGTCCGGGATCGATCCGGAAGAATTCCAGGGCTTTGCCTTCGGCATGGGCGCCGAGCGCCTGGCCATGCTGCGTTACGGTGTCAATGACTTGCGCCTGTTCTTCGACAACGACTTGCGGTTCCTTGCGCAATTTCGCTAGTCGCGCGTCCGTAACGAATCTATTAGGAGAGCAGGATGAAATTCAGTGAACAATGGCTGCGCGGCTGGGTTAGCCCGCAGGTAAGTCGCGACGAGCTGGTCGCTCGTCTGTCCATGGCCGGCCTTGAGGTGGACAGTGTTACGCCAGCTGCCGGTGATTTCAGCGGTGTGGTGGTGGGGGAGGTACTAAGCACCGAGCAGCACCCTGATGCCGACAAACTGCGGGTCTGCCAAGTCAGCAACGGAGCCGAGACTTTCCAGGTTGTCTGTGGTGCGCCGAACGTACGCCCCGGCCTGAAGGTTCCGTTCGCGATGATCGGTGCCCAGTTGCCCGGCGACTTCAAGATCAAGAAGGCCAAGCTGCGTGGCGTCGAATCCAACGGCATGCTGTGTTCCCAGGCGGAGCTGCAGATCGGCGAAGGCAACGACGGCTTGATGGAGTTGCCGGCTGACGCGCCAGTGGGTGAGGACATTCGTGCCTACCTGAGCCTGGACGATGCCAGTATCGAGGTCGACCTGACCCCTAACCGCGGTGACTGCCTGTCGTTGGCTGGTATTGCACGCGAAGTTGGTGCCCTTTATGCGGCTAAGGTGCAGCGACCGGAAGTCAAGGCAGTTCCTGCGGTGCACGATGAAGTGCGTCCAGTTGACGTGTTGGCGCCGGCAGCCTGCCCGCGTTACCTGGGACGGGTGATCCGTAACGTGGACCTGTCCAAGCCGACCCCGTTGTGGATGGTCGAGCGCTTGCGCCGTGCTGAAGTTCGCAGCATCGATGCCGCAGTGGATATCACCAACTACGTGATGCTTGAGCTGGGGCAGCCGCTGCATGCGTTCGACTTGGCCGAGATCAACGGTGGCATCCGTGTGCGCATGGCCGAAGAGGGCGAGAAGCTGGTATTGCTCGATGGTCAGGAAGTGGCCCTGCGCAGCGACACCCTGGTGATCGCCGACCATACCCGCGCCCTGGCGATTGCTGGTGTGATGGGGGGTGAGCACAGCGGCGTCACCACCAAGACTCGCGATGTATTCCTGGAAAGCGCGTTCTTCGACCAGATCGCCGTGGCTGGCAAAGCCCGCTCCTACGGCTTGCATACCGATGCTTCCCATCGTTATGAGCGTGGCGTGGATTGGCAGTTGGCCCGTGAGGCGATGGAGCGTGCTACTGGCCTGCTGCTGGAAATCACCGGCGGTGAAGCCGGCCCGATCATCGAAACCGTCAGCGAGCAACATCTGCCATTGGTGGCGCCTGTCACCCTGCGGGCCGAGCGCATCAGTCAAATGCTGGGCATGGAACTCGAAGGTTCCGAGGTCGAGCGTTTGCTCACCGCGTTGGGTCTGACGGTAGCTGCCGATGGGGCCGGGCAGTGGCGCGTTGAAGTCCCGAGCCATCGTTTCGATATCAGCCTCGAGGTCGATCTGATCGAGGAACTGGCACGCCTTTACGGTTACAACCGCCTGCCGGTTCGTTATCCGCAAGCCCGCCTGGCTCCACAGGCCAAGGCCGAGGCGCGGGGCGACTTGCCGGCACTGCGGCGCTTGCTGGTGGCTCGTGGTTACCAGGAAGCCATCACCTACAGCTTCATCGATCCGAAACTGTTCGACCTGTTCAGCCCTGGCGTCGAGCCCTTGCTGCTGGCCAACCCGATTTCCGCCGACATGGCGGCCATGCGCTCGTCCCTATGGCCAGGCCTGGTCAAGGCGCTTCAGCACAACCTGAATCGTCAACAGGATCGCGTCCGCATGTTCGAAAGCGGCCTGCGGTTCGTTGGTCAGCTGGAAGGCCTGAAACAGCAGCAGATGCTGGCAGGTATCGTTTGTGGTACTCGGTTGCCTGAAGGTTGGGCCCAAGGCCGCGATAGCGTGGACTTCTTCGACGTCAAGGCGGATGTAGAGGCGGTGCTGGGTTTTGCCGGCGCCTTGGATGCGTTCACTTTCGTACCGGGCAAGCACCCTGCGCTGCACCCGGGCCAGACAGCGCGCATCGAGCGCGAGGGACGTGAAGTCGGTTACTTGGGAGCCATTCATCCGGAGCTGGCCAAGGAGCTCGGCCTGGATCGCGCGGTTTTCGTGTTCGAACTGGTCCTGAGCGAAGTGGCCCATGGTCGTTTGCCGAAGTTCCACGAGCTATCGCGCTTCCCTGAAGTGCGTCGTGACTTGGCCCTGCTGGCAGATCGTGACGTTGCCGCCAGTGCGGTCCTGGAGGTGATTCGCGAGAATGCGGGCGAGTGGCTGACCGATCTCAGGCTATTTGACGTGTACCAGGGTAAAGGTATTGATCCTCATAGAAAAAGCCTTGCCGTTGGCTTGACCTGGCAGCATCCATCGCGCACTCTTAATGACGATGAGGTGAACTCAGCGACGCAAAACATCCTCACCTCGCTCGAACAAAGGTTGAACGCCACGCTAAGGAAGTGACGTATGGGGGCTCTGACGAAAGCTGAAATGGCCGAACGTCTCTACGAAGAGCTGGGCCTGAACAAACGCGAGGCCAAGGAATTGGTCGAGCTATTCTTTGAAGAAATCAGGCACGCTCTCGAAGATAACGAACAGGTCAAATTGTCCGGTTTCGGTAACTTCGATCTTCGGGATAAACGCCAGCGTCCTGGTCGGAACCCGAAGACGGGTGAAGAAATCCCGATCACGGCTCGCCGAGTCGTCACCTTTCGTCCAGGGCAGAAGTTGAAAGCCCGAGTTGAGGCTTATGCTGGAACCAAGTCATAACGACGAGCTCCCGGTCATTCCGGGTAAACGCTACTTCACCATTGGTGAAGTCAGTGAGCTCTGTGCGGTCAAACCGCATGTGCTGCGTTATTGGGAGCAGGAGTTTCCTCAACTCAACCCCGTCAAACGCCGCGGAAATCGCCGGTATTATCAGCGCCAGGATGTGCTGATGATCCGGCAGATCCGCGCGTTGCTTTATGACCAGGGCTTCACCATCGGGGGTGCGCGCTTACGCCTCTCCGGGGATGAAGCCAAAGACGATACCACTCAGTACAAGCAACTGATCCGTCAGATGATCTCCGAACTGGAAGATGTGCTCGTAGTACTCAAGAAATAATTCTCTGCTTTAAATACTTCCACTTTTCAAAAGGTTGCGGTATATTCCTCAGCGTTTCCTGAGAAGTGAAACAGGTTTCACGCCTAGTCGGGGCGTAGCGCAGTCCGGTAGCGCACTAGCATGGGGTGCTAGGGGTCGAGTGTTCGAATCA
>NZ_JACKZK010000033.1:0-54862 GCF_014230245.1 Pseudomonas sp. MSSRFD41
GCGCAGCCTGGTCGAGAACCTGAACTACAGCGCCAAAGCGTTACTGAGGGTATGGCCGAAGCGGTTCACACCACAATCTGCGGCTCTCTACGCCGGGCACCCAGAGATGATCGCGAACTTCGTCTATGCGGGGCGCATGGGCAACGGCCCCGAATCGACGGGTGCGGCTGGCGATTCCATGGCCGTGGCCTACAGCAGGTTACCGGGCGCAACAACTACCGCGCCGTCGGCGAAGGCCTGATCAACACCGGGGTGCCTGGTCGGGTGCCGAATGGTGAAGCTGATCGCCTGGCCCTGTACGAGCGTGCGCTGAAGGTGCTGGCAGTTCATCTGGGCGCAGGGAAGATGGCTCACTTGGCGGTCGCTCTGGATCTCTACGCACGCCGAATTGTGGGCTGGGCGCTGTCAAACAAACCCGATGCCGAGTTGGTGATCAAGGTGTTGGACATGGCTTATCAACAGCGTGGCAGGCCTCAAGGGGGGCTGTTCCACTCGGATCAGGGATCGCCATATGGCAGCCGTCAGTTTCGCCAACGGCTCTGGGGCGTTATGCATGCGCCAGAGCATGAGCCGTCTTGGAAACTGTTGGGATAACGCGCCGATGGAGCGCGTATTTTGCAGTTTGAAAACTGAATGGATACCGAGCCTGGGCTACAGACGGCTCAAGAAGCGCACCGAGATATCAGTCATTACCTGATGCATCGCTATAGCTGGATTCGACCGCACCAGTTCAACGGTGGGCTGGCGCCAGCTCAGGCCGAGAAAAAATTTAACGTCGTGTCCGGGATTAGTTGACCACTACAGTGGGAGCTGCCGGCCTGGAGGAGTGTCGATGGCTGGAAGGAGGGGCGAAGAGGGAGCTACGGATAGTCTTCGGGCCTCGCAGCTGCTGCGGACCCGAAGGGCTTGGAGCCTGCTCAGATGCGGTGGATCTGAGTGATGTGCGGCTTACCGTTAATCGGCGCGTAGATTTCTACGATGGCCTGCCAGCTAGCCGATGAGCCTGGCAGCGATGCTTTCGACAGGTAGCGATAGTTGGTGCCGTTGACGACTTGGCTAGAAACCTCCTCGGGGGTGTAGTTCACACCTACGAATCCGGCCAAGGCTTCTTTGAAGACTTCCTTATCCTTTGGGGTCAATGGATGGTAAGGAGTCCATCCACCAACAAGATGTTCTTGAGCAGTCATGAATTAAATCTCCATATTTAAATTCCTACTCGTCTGGCTTTTCGGAATGCGCCCCGTCTATTGAATGGTTTCCGGAATCCATTTCCTGAATGGTTTTCCGAGCATCCCTACTCCTATTTGCCAGTGAAACCGGGTGCTTGGGAAAACACCGATACGAGCCTACTGCCGGTCCGGGGGAGTGTAGATCAGGAGTCAGGGGGATCAAGGCAGGGAGGCGGGAATCAAAAAGCACAGCCTGGGCCACAACGCTATTGCGGGCTGTCTCAGAAAGAAGTCGCGATTGCCAGCGCCAGCTGCTCGTCAGTCATGTACGGCTCATCATCGATCGAATGGTCATGCTGAACGGCTTGCTCAAATTGAGCTCCACGGATCTCGCCGCCTGCGCCGACGAAGGCAAGTGCCTCAGCCTTGGCGGGCTTGAAGCGCTGTGACGCAAGTGAGGTGAGTCCCGTGGTTCCGAGAATGAGGACGCTCGGAGTCAGTGTCGTAACTACCCAGGTCCTTGCCACTGGGTCGTTGATTGCATATGCCGCAACTTGAGCACGGGTCGACGCCAAGAGCGTGATTACCAGAGCTTTCCAGGCTCAGCATCGTGGTTCAGACCGTCTGAGCACACCGTCCGCGGAGTGGTTGTTGCGATCAATTCAGCCCTGTGCTCGAGGTTCGATGAGGCCCTTAAGAGGGAGGGACGCTGGAGCCGAGACTGTACCTGCCACCCCCGGCTTTCAAAAAGCCCCTTGGGGCAGGGGCTTCTTGCTTATCGGCATCAGCGAATCATCGGCCCATCTGGATGATGGTCTGCATGATAGTGCTCTGGGTGGAGATGGTCTTGGCGTTCGCCTGGTAGTTGCTCTGGGCCTTGATCAGGTTCACCAGCTCGTTGGTCAGGTTGACGTTGGACTCTTCCAGGGCGTTGGATTGGATCGAGCCCAAGGTGCCCGTCCTCGGTGCGTCATAACCCGGGATACCCGAGGCGTAGGTTTCTTTCCACTGGGTGCCGCCGATCGGCTGCAAGCCTTGCTCGTTGGTGAAACTGGCCAGGGAGATCTGGCCGATCGGCTTGGTCTGCTCGTTGCTGAAGTTGGCCAGCATCACGCCGCTGCCGTCGATGGTCAGGTTGGTGATCTGGCCAGTGGAGTAGCCGTTCTGCATAGGCACCGAGCGAGCGGTATCACCCAATACCGAACCGGTCTTGGTCATGTCGATCTTCACCCCGCCTGCCGCTGCCACCGAACCGTTGGGGGTGAAGTTGCCATTGACCACGTTGCCCGGCGTCCAGCTGCCCATGACGATACTGTTGCCACTTACCGTGAACGGGCTGGTGGCCGGCGCGGCTGGCGGCGTCAGGGACTGGAGCTTGCCGGAGGAGTCGAACTTGATGGTGATCGGCGCCTGGTTGGCCATGGTGAAAGGCATGCCATCGGGGTTGCGGCCATCGATCAGGGTATAGGTCTGCCACTCGTTGGGATTGGACGTCTTGATCATGTACTGATCCAGGACGTGCTTGTTGCCCTGGGAGTCATACACCGGGGTGCTGAACTGCTTGGTATAGGTTTCGCTTTTGGTCGGATCGAACACATACGCCGGGGCCGGAGCCGTCGGGTTGACGTTGATCGGATCGGCGCTGGAGTTCAGGTTGATGGTCGAGGAAATCGAATCGGTCGGCTTGGGTGGAAGGTTCGACACATCGATCCGCAGGTCGGTCAACACGCCATTGACGATCTTGCCGTTGGCATCCACGGCATAACCTTGCAGGCGGGCAGTGCCGTCGCTGGTGGTGATGTAGCCTTGCTTGTCGGTCTTGAAGGCACCGGCGCGGGTATAGCTCAGCGAGCCATTGTTGTTCAGCACGAAGAAACCTTGGCCCTGGATGCCCATGTCCAGCACGTTGCCGGTGTTGTTGATATCGCCATTGGTGAACTGCTGGGACACATTGGCCAGGCGCACGCCATTGCCCACCACCTGGGTGCCGCTGCCCAGCTTGGTGGCCGAGTACACGTCGGCGAACTCGGCACGGGAAGACTTGAAGCCGGTGGTGGCGACGTTGGCGATGTTGTTGCCGGTCACGTCCAATTGCTTGTTGGCAGCGTAGAGACCGCTAAGGCCGATGTTGAAAGACATATTCCGCTCCTTGTGTGTCGGTTACGGCAGCGATTGACCGTCCCGGTTCATATGCTTGGATACCGGGGGCTCTATCGAGGCTGACGCTTAAGTCGGGAAGCTATAGGAGACCAGACTCTTTGCGGGCTGAGACTTAGCAACCTGTGTGCCAAGCCTGAGAGTTCCGTAAATCAAGGCCTCCCGGAAAGGAGGGCTGTGGCAAATGCAGAAAAGCGGCAATGGTTTTCCGCGCATTCTTTACAAAGTGGCAACGGCGTTGCCGCTTTATTCAGGGATTGACCAGCATGCATGCCCGAAACAAGTAACCGCCCCGACATTCCTCCTTGCGCAGGAAAGCCAACGATCTCCTGATCGTTACGACCGACTATCCAGCGAGTCTGCGGGTGGCCGTAGAGACGGAGGTTGTCGCGCCCTTGCTGTGGCGATAACGGTGGGCGGGTGGCAGACATCAACGAGGAGATCCATCGAGGCGACCAAGGGTAAACGCCGCACTCGTCCGGGTAACAGCAAGCTGCATTAGACGGCCGGTTTCTCCAGGTTTGTCCAAGGTTCGACGACCTTCGCCTGTGACTGGCTGTCACCAACCCCCTGGAAACCACTGGCGAGCGAGCTTGACTGTCACTCGCAGTGCAACCTGAGCTTCATTGCACTGTGCTTCCTGCTCTTCAGTCGTTGCAGGTCTATGCCAGCGAGGGGTAGCGGAAAGACCTTTCGCATAGGTCTTTTCAAACTCAGGGCTGGCCGCCTTGGCCAGTTGCATCGCCTTGGCGTAGTCAGTTTCGAGGTCATCGGGCAGCGCTTTACAAGCCAGCTTGGCTTGCTGATATCTAACGGCGTACATGTAGCCGTCCGTTGGTGCCTGGTCGTAGTTGTAAGGGGATGGCTGCGCAGCCAGGGTTGGGGCGATGAATAGCGCGCAGAGATACAAGCGTCCGTGCATGGGGCTGATGCCTCGAAAAATCGGCGGATTATACCCAGCTCGTCGGCGCTGCGGATCTCCCTGCACTAGCTCGTTGGAATGCATTGATAAAAGGCGGCGCCGGTTGGCTCATGATGTTGCTCCAGATCTGCGCCATCGCCGTGCGGGTGACAATCCAGTTGCTCGTTTGGAAAGACCATGCCCCTCTGGTAGGTTCGCTCCCAAAGTGGGAGGACCCGATGAAGTACAAGCGTTTTAAGGTAGTGATCCTGTACGTCGGTGCTGGCGCCATGGTCGTACAGGCGGGGCGGCATCTGGCGGGCGGTTTCACTGACCTCGACAATGCAGCGCCTGCCTTGTTCGCCCTGGGCATCGCTTACTACCTGGTCAGGCGCGCAAGATCCTGTGCGGGGTAGCAAGAGGGATGGGGCTATGGCGGCCCTCCTGGCTCAATCCCTTGGGATTGCCACGTAGCCTCGAGCGCCGGCTTGCCATTCACATCCCCAGGCCTGGCCATCTCTCCTTGATAGCGGTTGACCCCATTGGGCACGAGCCACTCCACGAGCCCAATCGGCGCAGGTGCACAGCTCACTGGGCTTGGCTTGGGTCGAGCTCTCAATACCTTGGCTCCTGATGGGCGCAAGCAGGGAGCAGGTGCGTGACGCCACTCAATGCGCATGAAAATGCATGCCGCCATCGACGGGTATCACCGCCCCGGTGATATAGCGAGCCAGGGGCGAGGCGAGGAATGCGACCACCGGGGCAACATCTTGCGGTTCGCCGAAGTAACCGATGGGGATATGACGGGCAATGAATGCCTGCCGGCTGTCTTGCGTTGGGTGCAACCTTTCCAGCACCTGGGCGCTGTTGATTCGGCCGGGGGCGATACAGTTGACCGTGACCCCCTCGGAGGCCACCTCGCATGACAACCCCTTGGCCCAGAGATGCAGGGCGCCTTTGGCGGCGGTAGCGGCGTTCAGCGATCGGGGTTCCATCGAGCCGCTGAGGTTGATGATGCGGCCCCATTGGCGTGCCCGCATTGTTGGCAGTACAGCCTGAGTCAGTCGTCGCGCCGCGGAGAAGTTGAGGGCAAAGGCTTCCTCCCAGTCGTCATCGCAAGCATAAAGCCCGGTGGGGCGGGCGCCGCCAGCGCAATTGACCAGGATGTCGATGCCACCCAAGACCCTGGCGGTTTCGGCAGCGACATGGGCGACATCGCTTGCATTCGTCACATCTGCGCTGAGGACAATCGGCGCGGCAGCCCCCGCGGCTTCGATATGGGCGGCAACCTCTTGCAAGCGATCAGACTGGCGCGCGGTGAGGGCGATGCGTACCCCCTCCCGGGCGAGCACCCGCGCAACGCCAGCCCCGATGCCGTTGCTGGCTCCAGAAATCAGGGCCGTACGGCCTGCCAGATTCAAATCCATGATTTTCTCCTGTGAGAGCGTTCAGCCGCTTCTGTGGCCGGGTGGCCTCTATCCGATCGGCTGAGCGCTTGCGGAGAGTTTATTGATTACCTCAAGGAGATAAACTTGCATCCAGTTGCATGACTTGGAACCAGGAGTTTCGAATGGATTTATTGGACAGCATGCGGGTGTACGTCTTGACGGTAGAGAAGGGCAGCCTGAGTGCCGCCGCCGTTGCCCTGGGTATCTCCGCGGCCATGGCTGGCAAGCACCTGCGCTCCCTCGAGGCACGCCTGGCCATGCAACTGCTCAAGCGGACGACGCGGCGCCAGCATCTGACGAGCTTCGGTGAGGACTACTATCTGCGCTGCAAGGAAATCCTGCGGTTGGTGGCCGAGACCGACGAGCAAGCCCAGCACCAGCATCTGGCGCCCGTGGGCAAGCTGCGGGTCACGGCGCCGGTGACCTTCGCAACAGACGCGTTGATGCCGGTCTTGTCGAGCTACATGGATCGTTATCCCGAGGTCCGGCTCGAGGTGGTGCTCTGCGACCGGGTCACGGACCTGGCGGAGGAGGGCTTCGAGGTAGCCATTCGCATTGGCGCGCTGCCGGAGGATGCGCCGCTGGTGGCCAGGCCCCTGGCCCCCTACCGGCTGATGATGTGCGCCTCTCCGGGCTACCTGGCGCGTCGGGGCATGCCGCGAAGAATGGAGGACTTGCTGCATCACGAATGCCTGTCGTTCAGTCCGACAGCATTCAACGACTGGCCCGGCGCCCGGGAAGAGCTGGCCCACCGAGCGCCATCGGCGCGGCTGCAGGTCAACAACGGCCAGGCGCTGCGTGTCGCTGCCCTGCATGGCCTGGGGATCGTCCTGCAACCTGCGTTCTTGTTGCAGGCGGATGTCCAGGCGGGCCGCCTGGTGCAGCTGTTTCCCGAGCAGAGCCTGCCGGGCCGCCCGGTGCATGCGGTTTACCTGCCGGATCGCTATCACTCGGCCAGGCTGCGCAGCTTCGTGGAGTTCCTTATCGAACAGTTTCCCCCTGAGGCCGGGGAGCCACGCCCTGGCCTCGTCGCTGTTTTATGAAAAGAACGGGCTCAGCTGTTCAGCTTCGCCGCCAGTAGCGCTCGTTCCCGGGTGAGCGGCTTGAGACACAAAGGCTTCAAATGGCTCTGCCCGGGATGCTAGGTTTGTCGCGTTATCGGTCACGGATTGTGTAGGAAAGCGCCATGGAATCCCAAGTTTTTGAGAACAAGCGCATTGGCGCGGAGGAGTTTACCGGTCAGGTGGTCACGGGTATGACCTTCCTGGATTGCGATTTTTCCCGGGTCGACCTGTCGGAAACCCAGTTCATCGATTGCAGTTTCTATGACCCCGAGCGTCAGGTCGGCTGCAACTTTCGCAGCGCCAAGCTCAAGGGCGCCTCGTTCAAGCGCTGTGACCTGACGGTCTGCCTATTCAACTTCGCCAGCGCCCTGGGGTTGGAGATTACCGAGTGCAAGGCCCAGGGCGCCGACTTCAGCAGCGCCAGCTTCATGAACGTGATTTCCAGCAAGTCCTGGTTCTGCAATGCCTATATCAACAAGAGCAACCTGGCCTACGCCAACTTCTCCAAGGTCAACCTCGAGAAGTGCGAGCTGTGGGACAACCGCTGGACCGGTGCCAATGTCACCGGCGCCAGCTTTGCTGGGTCGGACTTGTCCGGTGGCGAGTTCAGCCTCCTGGACTGGCGATCCGCCGATTTCACCGGCTGCGACCTGACCAACTCGCAGTTGGGCGACCTGGATATCCGGCTGGTCAACCTGGACGGAGTCAAGCTCGATCGCGATCAGATGAGCCACCTCGCCGCGCGCCTGGGGATCAACGTGATCGGCTAGCGAGATCTACATCCAGCTAGCTGGCCGGCCAGGTCACTCCTTATGCAAAGGGCGGGCAGGGTTGCCGCAGACGGTGGTGTAGGGCGCTACGCTCTTGGTCACCACAGCCCCCATGCCGACCACGGCGCCCTGACCAATGACGATGGGGCGCTCCGGAGTGCCTTGCTTGATGATCGCCCCTGAGCCGATGTAGGCGTGGTCTTCGATCACCACGGCACCATTGCAATGGACGTTGGGAGCGAAGGTGACAAAGTCACCGATGATGCAGTCATGGGCGACATAGCTGTAGATGTTGGCGTGGAAGAAACGCCCGATCTTGGCGTTCGCCGTCACTATGGAGAAGGGGCACATGATGGCGCCTTCGCCAATTTCATTGCCGGCCAGGTCCTGGGCATTTTCCGCCGAGATGGCAAATGGCGAGGCACCTGCACTGATCAGCCGGTTAGCCAGAGTTTCACGAACCTTGCTGGAGGCGATGGCGATGTTGAAGTAGCGCCGAGCATCCAGGGCCAGGAACTCGTCGAAGGTCAATACGCTGAAACCGTTGACGGTGGAGCCGGCCAGCTGGTCATCGACGAATACCAGGCGTGGCTGTTCTGGGTTGTCTACCTTGTGCAGCTGTTTGATCGCCAGAGGCATTACCTCGCGACCAAAACCTCCAGCTCCACAGATTGCGTAGACGTCCATAGGGTACGGTTCCTCGTTTCGATGTTGTGGTTACGTTGGCCGGCCGCGCAGCCTAACAGATTCACGATATTGAAGGAGGTACCCATCTGCTGGGGCGATCGTTCAGGCAGTTGTGTGTCCACTCCCAACCTTGACCTGCCGGTCCGCTATCCAGAAGATGCCTACCTTCAATCCCAGGCTCAGGAGAGGGCATGCAGGCGCAAGACGGCTACTTCGAAATCACCCCCGAGGATCTGCAAGAGCGCTCCCTGGCGCAACTGGCCGCCAGCCAACCGCTGCCCGTGCATGGCGTGGGCCTGGACCTGAGCGGCCAGGACCTGTCCCGCAGCGACCTGGCCGGTGCCCATTTCGAACGCTGCAGCTTCACTGGTAGCAACCTCACCGCCGCCAACCTGGCCAACAGCCGCTGGACCAGCTGCCGGGCCGGCCAGGCGACCCTGCGCTCGGCGGTGCTCACCGATGCCCGCTTCGAACGCTGCGACCTGAACAACACCCTGTGGCAACGCAGCAAGGTCGCCCATGTGCAGTTCGAGGGCTGCAAGCTCACCGGCGCCAACTTCGCCGATGTCTCGGCCCTGGGCCTGGGCTTCTCCGACTGCTTGCTTAACAGCGCCATGCTGTCCGGTATCTCGTTCTACAAGGCGCAGCTGTATCGCATCGATTTCAGCGAAGCGGACCTGACCTATTGCGACTTTCGCAAGGCCGTGTTCATCGAGGGGGGCAGCCTGTCCCTGGCCAGGGTGAACAATGCCCGTTTCGACGACGCCGACCTGCGTGAAGCCAGCCTGCAGGGCCTGCGGCTGGTGGACGCGAAGCTGTTCAAGGGCGCGATCATCTCCCGTAGCCAGGCCGGCATGCTCCTGGCCGGCCTGGGCCTGACGGTCCTCTGACTCAGGCCCGCCTGGCCTGGTGCAGGTTTTCCAGGACGCCGATGAAGGCCTGCGCCAGGGGGCTGCGCTTCTGGCTGTGGGTCAGGACCAGCAACGGAGCGGTAGCGCCCAGGTCCACCACCGGTCGGTAGCTCACGCCTTTTTTCGCCAGGGTCCGGGTGCAGCTGGGCACCAGGGCGATACCCTGGCCGGCGGCGACCAGGGCGATGATCGAGGTGATCTGGCGCCCGCTGGGCCCCGGCCGCAGGGGCAGGTCGTTACGACGGTACAGCTGCTCGATGGCTTCGTTGAGCCCCGAGCCATAGCCGGCCGGAAACAGGATCAGCGGCGCTTCGCTGAGTTCGGCCAGGGTCACCTCGGCCTGGGCCGCCAGCGGGCTGTCGCTGGCCAGCGCCGCCACCAGCGGCTCGTCCCCCAGGGACAGGGTATGGATCTCGGCCAACTCGTCCGGCGGCCGCATCCGGCTCAGGCCGATGTCGATCCGCCCATCGACGATCTGCGCCCACTGGCTGGCCGAGGCGCCTTCCACCAGCGTCAACTGCACCTCGGGAAAGCGCTGGGCGAAGGCCTGGATCGCCTCGCTGAACAACTCCGACAAGGCGATCGAGCTGGCATATCCCAGGGCCAGTTGCCCAGCGCTGCCGGCGGCCAGCTTGGCGGCCATGGCCTCGGCCAGCGCCATTTGCTCCAGCACCGCCCGGGCATAGGGCAAAAAATGCTGGCCCTGGGCCGTGAGGGTCACGCTGCGGCTGGTGCGATCGAACAAGCGAAACCCCAGCTCGCTCTCCAGCGCCGAGATCTGCCGGGTCAGAGGAGGTTGCGCCAGGTGCAGGCGCAACGCGGCGCGGCCGAAGTGCAGTTCTTCGGCGACGGTCAGAAAGTAACGCAGCCTGCGTAGATCGAGCATCCTGTTCCCTGGGTATTGATCGGTCGGAAATCGGTATTGGTCCTGCTCCAGCGGCGTATTTTATAAAAGCCTTTCGGCACAAAACGAGAGGTTTCATGTCCCCGCTTGCACGCCATGCCCGCCTGGCCCTGTTTCTATGTGGCTGCGCCGCCTTCCTCAACCTGTATGCGACCCAGGGCATCCTCCCGGTGTTCGCCGCGGATTTTGCCGTGAGCGTCAGGGAAGCGGGCTGGAGCATCACCGTCACCACCCTGGCGGTGGCTCTCGGGGCGCCATTCACCAGCCGCCTGACCAGTGCCTGGGATCAACGCCGGGTGATAGTGCTGGCGGCGCTGGCCCTGGCGCTGCCGGCTGGGTTGGTGACCTGCGCTGGCAACCTGGCCCAGTTGCTGCTGTGGCGTTTCGTCGAAGGCCTGCTGATTCCCCTGGTCTTCGCCACCAGCGTTGCCTACATCGGCGACCGCTGGCGCGGCGGCCTGGTCACCGAGGTCACCAGCCTGTATGTGGCCGGCACCGTGCTCGGCGGGTTCGCCGGGCGCTTGCTCACCGGTGTCGCGACCCAGTACCTGGGCTGGCGCGAGGCCTTCGCGCTGTTGGCGGGCCTGAGCCTGCTGCTCGGCCTGGCCATCCACTGGCTGTTGCCGGCCAATCCGCCGGCGGCCGAGCGCCATCTTGCCGAGCGCCGTGGCAGCTGGCGCCCACTCTGCGGCAAGCCCTTGCTGGCGTCCTATGCCGTGGGGTTCTGCGTGTTGTTCGCGCAAGTCGCCACCTTCACCTACGCCGGGCTCTACCTTGGGCTGCCGCCATTCGAGTTGGGACCGGCGGCCCTGGGCGCGCTCTATGGTGTGTTCCTGCTGGCGCTGGTGGTGATCCCGCTCGCCGGGCGCCTGAGCAAGTCCCGGCCCCAGGCCGAGCTGTTGCTGGTGGCGGCGTCGCTGGGTGTCTGCGGCTCGGCCCTGAGCCTGTTGTCGTCATTGTGGCTGATGGTGCTGGGCCTGGCCCTGAGCTCCACCGGGGTGTTCCTGGCCCAGGCGGCGGCCAATGCCTTCATCAGCGCCAGCGCCGGGCCGGACAAGGCCAGGGCGGTGGGGCTGTACCTGACCTGCTACTACCTGGGCGGCAGCGCTGGCGCCGTGCTTCCGGCAGCACTCTGGAACCGCTGGGGCTGGCCGGGCTGCGTGGCGTTGATCCTGGTGTCCCAGGTGCTGGCCCCGCTGATCGGCTGGCACGGTTGGCGCGCGCCGCGGCCACGCCAGCAACTGGCCCCTCCAAGGACTACCTGAGATGAGCCTGAGCGATTGGCCGCTGCGCCAGAGCCAAGTGTTGAAATTCGTCGAGCCGTTGCTCAACGACATGCCCGCCAGTGCCTGCAAGCATGCGCTGTTCGAGGGATTCTGGAACCAGCGGCGCGGCCTGCTGGCCATCGAGGATGCCTGCTTGAAGCTGGTCGAATACCCGGGGCTGGGGCTGGCAGCCGTCGACGCCTGCACCGAGGCCATGGCGATCGCCTCCGACGAGCCCGCCGCCCGCAACCTGTTCGCCCGGTACCTGCAGCGCCGCTCCCGGGCCATGTTCGATCGCGCCCGGGCATTGTCCGCTGACTCTTCCCCCAACCCATCCGGCCACCCCCATGAATGACCAGAACCCCGCGATTCCCGCTGTAGCCTCCGCCAGCGCTGCCCAGGTGCGGCGCCGCTCGCTGCTGGCCGGTTGCAGCGCCCATGCCGTGCACGATGGCCTCACCGATGTGATCTATGTCCTGTTGCCGGTGTGGCAGGCCCAGTTCGCCATGAGCTATGCCCAGGTCGGCCTCTTGCGCGGGGTCTATGCCGGGATGATGGCCGGCGTCCAACTGTTGGCCAGCCGCGCGGCCGGGCGCTGGGGGCGCGAGCGCCTGCTGGTGGCAGGAACCGCGCTGGCCGGCCTGGCCTATCTGCTGGCCGGGCAGGCGACCGGCCTGGGCGTGCTGTTCCTGGCGCTGTTGCTGGGCGGCCTGGGGGCCAGTACCCAGCACCCGCTGGCCTCCTCGCTGATCACCGATACCCATGAGGCCGGCGGCGGGGTCAAGGAGGCCCTGGCGCAATACAACTTCGCCGGCGATATCGGCAAGACCCTGGTCCCCGGCGTGGTGGGCCTGTTGCTGGCGCTGGTCAGCTGGCGCGCCAGCGTGACCCTGGTGGGCCTGCTGGGGTTGGCCGCGGCGTTGCTGCTGTGGTGGTTGCTCCCGTCCCGGGCCAGCACTTGGGCCCTGCGCGACAAGGCGCCCACGGTCCTCAGCGGCCAGGGTTCGGCCGCTGGCCTGTGGGCGCTGATCGTCACCGGCACCCTGGACAGTGCGGTGCGCATGGGCTTCTTGACCTTCCTGCCGTTCCTGCTCAAGGCCAAGGGGGCCGGCAGCGCCGGAATCGGCCTGGCCCTGACCCTGCTGTTCATCGGCGGCGCGTTCGGCAAGCTGTTCTGCGGTTACCTGGGGGCACGCATCGGCATGATGCAGACCGTCTGGCTGACCGAATCCAGCACGGCGTGCCTGATCGTCCTGGCGGTGTTCCTGCCCTATGGCGCCCTGATGGTGGCGCTGCCGCTGCTGGGCCTGGTACTCAACGGCACGTCGTCGGTGCTGTATGGCGCAGTGCCGGACCTGGCGCGGGCCGGCAAGCGCGAGCAGGCATTCTCGCTGTTCTACACCGGCACCATCGGCGGCGGCGCGTTGGCCCCGATGTTGGCCGGACTGCTCAGCGATGTCGCCGGCGTGGCGCCGGCGGTGATGGTCCTGGCGGCGCTCCTGCTGCTGACGTTGCCCCTGTCCTGGCAGGTGCAGCGCGGGCTGTCAGCTGAAGCTGGCACGCCATGAACGAAGGCTCGAGGACGGGAAGAGACCAGGGCATGGCGCGGCTGGCGTAGTGTTCCTGCACTGTTTTTCACACAGATTTACAGCGGCCGGAACAGCACCGCGCTAGCCTGGACACTCGCAGGCCACCAGCCAGGAGAGGAGTGTGGTCACGCAATGACAACCCCGATGGATGACCCTGATGAGCCTGTTTGCAACGACTATTGACCACTACTGGCAATCCTGCTTGCGCGCCCCTGAAGGCTTGCGCGAGGACGGCGGCTTCAGCGTGCGGGTCGATCCCGGGCTGGCAGACCCATCGCGCCTGATGCTGCTGCGCACTCCCGGCGGCAGCCAGGCAGTGTTGACCCCGGGCTTGGCGCAGATCCTCGGCCTGGCCGAGGGGCCGGTGGATACCGAGGCCGCCTTCCTGGCCCGCCTGGAGCAGGCCGGTATCCGCCTCAACGGCGCCGACCATGTGTTCTATTACCCCCGGCAACGTCACGCCGAGCTGTTGCGCGATACGGCCCTGGGCGATACCCGGGCATTGTCGGCAGCGGACGAGCAGCGGTTCGCCCGCTTCCAGTCCAGTGCCAGCGCAGAGGACCTGGACAATGCCTATGTCGAACTGGATCACTGGGCGGTGTTCGGCGCTTTCGAGCAGGACCGGCTGGTGGCGGCGGCGAGCATGTATGCCTGGGACGGGTCGCCACTGGCCGATCTGGGCGTGCTGACCCTGGAGGCGTTTCGCGGCCGGGGCCATGCCCGCAGGCTGGTGCGGGCGATCTGTCGGCATGCCCTGGCGCAGGGCCAGGAGCCGCAGTACCGCTGCCAGGTCGACAACCTGGCCTCGGTGGCGCTGGCTCGGGCCGCGGGGCTGGAGCTGTTCGGCCAGTGGCGGGTGATCCACCCCGATTGCGAGATCTGACGGCTCAGCGGTACAGGCGGGCGCGGCCCGGGCCGGGGATATCCTCCCGGGAGTCCGGGCCGTGCCGGTTCAGGCGCCCACCATCCACTTGGCCAGGCCGTGGCGGCCACTGACCCCGAGCTTGGCGGCGGCGCGCTTGAGGTAGGTCTCGATGGAGCTGTTCTTCACGCTCAGGCGCTGGGCCATCTCAGGCACGGTGCCGCCGGTGAGCAGCCCCAGGCAGACTTCTTTTTCCCGGGCCGAGAGGGTGATGTCGCCCAGCGACAGGCGTTCGTCGAACTCGCGCTGCAATGGCGACTGCTCCTGGTTGTCCCGGGGGCGGCTGGTCCAACTGCGCAGGTTCTTCAGGGCCTGCTGGCGATGCATCTGGGCATGGCGTTCCAGCAGCGGCAGCAGGGTCGAGGACAGGCTCTTGAGGAACGACAGCTCGGCCAGGGAAAATCCACTCTGGGTCGATTCGCGGTAGAGCGCGATCACGCAGCGGCGGTTGGCCTTGCGTGACACCAGGTGGCACTGGTGCGGGGTATTGCGCGCTTGCCGGGCATGGACCTGGGCGTTGATCTGGATCAGCAGCGAATCGTCCATTTCCAGCATTTTGTGCAGCAGCGGTTCTTGGCGCCGGGCGGCTTCCGGCAGTTGTTCCGGCTGTCCGGCACGTCCCAGCAGGGTGATTTCCTCGGCGCGGGTCTGGCGCTCGTCGAGGGTCCATTCACTGAGCACCAGGTGATCGGCCGGCACCAGTTTGTTCACCAGCTCGAGCATGTTCGCAGCGAACTGGCCCTGGCCGGTGTTGGAGATCAACTGCCCCAGTTCCAAGTAGAAATTCGGTGTTTCCAGGTTGGCGATACTGCTGGTCAGACTCATATCCCTATCATCCTTGATCAAGGCAAATCGCTGATCGAAGCCTTGAAACCTTATTACGACGGCACACCGCAGCAGGTCCTCCATGAACCCGATCCGGTCAGATGCGTCTGATTTAAGCCTAAGCATTTGCTTCGCGTCTGTAAGGGTAAACCGGGACAGGAAACCCCGGGCCGGGCTCGCCAAGCCCCGGCGCCGGTCCCTGGCCAGTGCTCCGCAGACCCGTGGACACGGGACTGCAGCAAGTTGCAACGGACTTCGGCGACAGGTTTTGCAAAGAGTTCGGGGCTGGACTGGCGCGTCAGGAACCTCAGGTACGGATGGTCAATTTCCTACAGCTAATTCAGCTGATCCGTAAACCATCGCCAACCTCTCGACAGCCGCCAGGGCCGCGCCCCGGCGGTCGGCAGCCGGTGGGCTGTCCGGGTTCGGGGTGACATGCCGCCCAGGGGCTGGCGCTTGAATCTCGCTCGCCGCAGGCCGTCATGAACGCCGCTGACCGCCGGACAACGGGAGCTCTGGCTCGACCAGCTCAGCCGTGGCGACTCGCTCTTCATGACCGCGCTCGCCTGTTCGACGCTGATCGGGGGTGGTTTTCAGGGCCGTCCCGGCGCACTTGGGGCCGATCCAGGCCCTGGTCCGCGATTGACGCCAGGCGACGCGGCGCCGGTGCACAAGACCGGTGCCGCGCGGGCCTTTACTCGGCGTTGGCGGCGACCGGCGCGGCGGCTTCCTGGGGCGAGTACATCCAGCGCAGCAGCGAGTGCCGGCCGCTGATGCCCAGCTTGATCGCCGCGCGCTTGAGGTAGCTCTCGACGGTGTTGACCTTGAGCTGGCACTGCTCGGCCAGCTGTGGCGCGGTGCGCCCGGCCAGCAGGCCGACGCAGACTTCCATCTCGCGGTTGGACAGGCTCAGGCCGGACTGCGCCAGGCGGTCGGCGAAGCGCAGGCGCAGGGTCTGCAGGCCCTCGATGGCGGTGTTGTCCTGCTCGCCGTCCTGGCCGCGGGGCTGCAGGGCACTGATGTGCTTTTCCACCATGGGCAGCAGCAGTGGCGAGAAGTCTTCGAGCAGCAGGCGTTCCTGGGGCGAGAAGCTGCGGGCCTGGTTGCTGCGGTACACCGAGAGCACGTACTGGTAGGCATCCTTGCGGACGGTCAGGTGCAGCTGCGCCGGGTCCTTGCCGGGGCCACGGCGCCGCAGGAGGGCGGGGCCGGACTCGGCGCTCTGCTCGGGAAAGGCCGCGCGCAGCAGCGGATCGTCGTTGGCCGGCTTGTCGTGCAGGGGGTGGCGGTGGTGCACGGCACTGCGCCGATGACCTTCGCTGGCCTGTTCCGGATCTGCCCGCAGCTGGGTGATGTGGGTGGCGTCCACCGGCAACTGGGTGAGGATCAGGTCGTGCAGCATGCGTGGAAAACGCCGGCTGCCGGTACTGGCGATGACCTTGCCGATATGGGGGAACAGTGCTTGTGAGTTCATCATTTCATCCATGAATGTGAAGTGTGGAAAGGTTGCCTTATAGCAACGGGTTTGGTCGACTGCCTGTTTAACTCCTGTTTCATGCAGATCGACCAAAGGGCGCTTCGTATCCTAGTACAGGGATTAAGTGGCTGTTTGATGAAGTTGCGCAAAAATCTGCGATCTAGAGCGCCGCACTGCCAGCAAGGCGCCGGCTGGCGGGCGGATCGCGGCTTTTTGCCGGGGTAAAATTTTTTTCGATCGGGCCTTGCCGGCACAAGAGTCGTGCTCGTCCTGGCGTTTTGTCAGCCACGTCCGCTGGCGAGGCTGGCCGGCTTGATGACCCTCACGGGATCAGCCGATGAGTGCGCTGCTGGCGCTACCGCGCCAGCGCCTGGAGCGCGAGGCTGTGCCGCCGTCGATTGGGGGGCGGGCTAGTGGGTTTTTTTCTCGCAGTTGATCATCCATGACACGCCGAATTTATCTTCGAGCATGCCGAAACGCTCGGCCCAGAAGGTTTCCTCCAGGGGCATGCGGACGCTGCCTTGCTGGAGCAGGGCATTGAATACCCGTTCGGCTTCGGCGGCGTTGTCGATGTTCAGCGCGATCGAGCAACCCCGGA
The DNA here is from genome assembly GCF_014230245.1 of Pseudomonas sp. MSSRFD41. Taxonomy (NCBI): domain Bacteria; kingdom Pseudomonadati; phylum Pseudomonadota; class Gammaproteobacteria; order Pseudomonadales; family Pseudomonadaceae; genus Pseudomonas; species Pseudomonas sp. MSSRFD41. Next base: position 16,688 of record NZ_JACKZK010000033.1, read on the forward strand.
TGCCGGCGTAGGGCAGGTCCGGGGTGCTGTCCGAGGCCATCAGCACCTGGTCGCCGACATTGAGCCGGGTATGCATGATGAGGGCGTGGCAGTTGGCCGGCAATTGGTCGCGGGCCGGGCTCTCGCCGAAGGTCAGCATCATTTCCAGGGTGCCGTTCAGGCACTGGGCATAGAAGGTGAAGGCGGCCCGGCAATCGCCGTTGAATACCAGGTAGGGATTGATCTTCATCGCGTACTTTCCTTGTGCGGCCAGGGCGGACCCTGGAGAAACCGACAGCCTTGTCGGCATCGGTGGACACTGCATAGCAAAGCGTCGAACGAGCAGGCGCGAGCGGTTTTTTTAGACGCTTTTCCTATGGTTCGCCCAGGACTTATAGCCGGCCGTCCGAGGACGGCCGGCCTCACTACAGGCGGGGCTGTTCCTGGGGCAGGCCGAGCAACTGGTGCAGGGTATTGATCAGCGCCTGCTGGCGCAGGCGGTCTTCCTGGTGCCGGGCCTCGGCGCTGGCGACATCGGCCTGGCAATGCGGGCAGGTGGTCTCATGGGCATGGATGTACTGCAAGCAGGCGCGGCACAGGGCCAGGCGCGGCGGGACGCGTCCTTCCTCGGGGGACGCGTGGCCCTGGTTGGCCCAGGCCAGCTTGATCACCTGGCCACTGTCGCTGACGCTGGAGACCGTTTCGCCGCTGTCGATGCGTTCGGTGATCAGGTCGAAGCGACCCACGGAGAACGAGGCCGGACCTGCGTCCTCAAGCTTGACGATGCGTTCGCGCAGGCCCTTTTTCTCCAGGTCCAGGGTCCGGTAGTGGCAGTAGGGGTTGTTGCCCGGCTTGCCCAGCAGCGAGTGCGAGGTCCAGGTGCAACCACCCCGGCAGACATCGTTGTAGTAGCAGGTGCGGCAGTAGCCCCAGAGATCGTCCACCGAGCGCAGCCGGCCGAAATGGATGCCTTCGCTGTAGTGCCAGATGTCGTGCAGGTTCATGGTGCGCACGTTGCCGCCGGAGAAGCCCACGGTGGCCAGGGACGGGCAGCCCTTGACCGTGCCGTCGGCCTCCAGGGCCAGCACCGTCTGCCCGGCGGCGCAACCGCTCCAGTGCACGCGCTCGTCGCCGAAGCCGCGCCACAGGTGTTCGTAGGGGCCGTAGTAGCCGATGTTGTTGCCGACGTTCATCAGCAGCCCGCGTTCGCTGCCTTCGCGGTACAGCCGGGCCAGCAGCGGCATGACGTCCAGCAACTGGTAGGGCTGCAACAGCAGCTCGGGGTGATCCACGGCGTTGCCCATGGCCACGGTCAGCTGGATCTGCCAGTGGCTGGCGCCGGCCTCGATGATCAGCTCCATCAGGGCCGGCAGATCGGGCAGGGTGGCGGCGCCGATCTGGGTGTTGACGCTGACCTTGAGCCCGGCCTGCCTGGCCCGGTGCAGGGTGTCCAGGGCCTTGGCGAAGGAGCCGGGAACGTTGCGCACCGCGTCATGCAGCGGCGCCAGCCCGTCCAGGGATACGCCGACGCCATCGAGCCCGGCGTCTATCGCCGCCTGCATCTTGGCCGGGGTCAGGTTGCGCCCGCCGGTCTGGATCGCCACGTACATGCCATGGTCGTGGATGGCCTGGATCAGTCGGGTCCAGTCCTTGCGCAAATAGGCTTCGCCACCGATCAGGGTGACTTCCCGGGTGCCCAGGGCGGCCAGGGCGTCGATCACTTCCAGGCACTCGCCGGTGTTCAACTCGCCGGGGCGCCGGTGGCCGGCCCGGGAGCCACAGTGCAGGCACTTGAGGTCGCAGGCGAGGGTGATTTCCCAGACCACGTGTACGGGCACGTAGCGCTTGATATCGCTTTCGCTGAGGTAGCGGGCGGGGAGACGGTCTGACATGAAAGATCCTTGCGCACCCAGCGGTGCGCTGCACCAACCCGTGGAAATAGGCGCGCCTTCCTTGAGCGACGATGGCGCGGTCGGTTGTCCCGCGGCCCGGGGCCGGCCGTGCTGGACCGGTCCCGGAAGCCGGGTTCAGCGTTGTTCCAGGCGGTTGATCTCTACCTGCAACTGCTGCACGGCCTTGCTCAGCCGCTCACCGTTGGCCACCTGCTGCTCGGCCTGGACCACCAGGGCCTTGAGCCGGGCCAGGTCGCCGCTGGCCTGGGCCTGCTGCAACGCCACGGCATACAGCGGATGGGGGTGCAGGTGCGCATGCTCGGCGGCATTGCCTGTCCGGCCCTGGGGCTCGACCTGCGCTGCCTGTTCCACCGGGGCCGGGCTGACGGCGGCGTGTTGCACCACATGCCAGTGGCCCAGGTAGTTGTAGCGATAGCTGGCGAAACCACTGGCCCAGTCCAGGCCGAGAATGCCCTGCAGGTGGAAGGTTTCGGCGGTCTGGCTACCCGGGCCGCTGGGGTTGCCCGCGAGGTTGAGCACCAGGTGTCCCTCGCTGGATTGGTCGAGCTTGATCTGCGAGTAGTTGCCCCAGACGTCGGCGCTGAAGCGCACCGGCGGCGACGTGCTCTGGGTCACCTGGGCCAGGCCGGAGACGGTTTTCTGCACGGTGTTGACCAGCAGGTCGAGGGTCAGGATCGGTGCGCCGACCACGGGGTTGGTGATGATCAGGCGGGTATGGAACAGTCCAGTTGTCATGCTGCTACTCCTTGGCGTGATGGATGCGTCGAAGTGCGCCGGGCCCGGAGCTCAGCGTCGCTCCTGCCTGGCGATCTCGGACTTGGCGGCGTCCAGCGCGGTACGGATCAGCGGCAGCTGCTCCAGTTGCTGGGTCGCCAACCGGTGCAGGCTCTTCATCTGCGCCAGGTCGCCGCTGGCGATGGCGCCGTGGATCGGGGCCGCGTACAGCGCCGCCATTGGGGGCAGCGGATGCTGGGCATGGCCGTGGGGCTGGGGCCGGGACAGGCTGCTGGACTGGATGTTGTTCTCCAGGTAGGCCGGTACGTTGTTCACCGTCGACCAGCCATGGCCGTTGTAGAACTGGTAGTTGGCGACGCCTTGCTTCCAGTCGTCGTCGACCACCAGTTGCAGCTTGAAGGTGATGATCGAGTTTGCGCCCGGACCACCCTGGTTGCCGGCGACGCTGAGGAGGATCTTGGTGCTGGACGTCACGGTCAGGTAGGTGTACTGGCCCCAGTCGTCGGTTTGCAGGTCCAGCGGCGGACTGCCCGCCTGGGTGATCGACGAGCTGCCACGCAGACTTTGCTCGGCGGTATAGGCCAGCAGGTTGAGTTGCAGGTTCGGTGCCCCGGGTTGCGAGGTGCCGATGCGATAGCTCAGCGGGAACAGGCTGTCTTGTGCGTTGGAACCGGACATTTGCTTTGCCTCCATTCGGTGACAGGGGAACAGCGGTCAGTGCCGTTCCAGGCGGGCGACTTCCTTGGCCAGTTGTTCGTAGGCGGCACGCAGTTCCGCAGGTTCGGCCTGGTTGTTGTCGCGCTTGGCCAGCAGGGCTTTCATCTGCGGCAGCTTGCCTTCGGAGATCGCCGATTGGATCGCTACCCCATAGGGGGGAATCACATGGTGTGGTGCATTGCTCATGACGTGTGCCTTCCGTGGTGATCAGGGGAAATGCTGCGGTACTCGGCAGCTTTTGCAGTTAAGCAGCGCCGTTGGAAAAGGCCGGCTAATGTCACACGGATTCCAGGGGTTTCCGACCGGTGGAATCATGGGGGATGAACGGTTATTCACTGAGCGGGCTGGTGATTCCAAAGAGCGATAGAAACGATTGCCCGGGGCGATAGCGCGGGTGTTTTGTAGCCGCTGTCGAGCCTGCGCACGAGCGTGCAGCGGCCCAGAGGCGGACGGCGCGGTGTGTCAGGCCGAACCGGGCGCCAGTCGTTGCCACTGGTGCCGAGCCGTGCGCAGCCTAAAGGGGCGGGTGGTCGAGGAACTGCCGGAGTCGTTGTACACCGTCTTGCAGGCGTTGTGGATCTATGGCGTGGCACCAGCGCAGCCAGCCGTTTGCTTCCGGACCGAAGGCGTTGCCGGGTGCCAGGCCGAGGCCAACCCGGTTCACCAACTGACGGGCCAGAACCATGGAGTCCGGATGTCCCTCGATGCGAAAGAACACATACATGGCACCGCCGGCATCGGGCAACTCTATCGCGTCGATGGACTTGAGCTGGTCCACCAGCAACGTTCGGGTGCGAGCCAGCCGCTGACGCAACACCGCCACTTCGTTCTCTCCGTCGAGCAGGGCGGTCATAGCGGCTCTTTGGATCGGCTCCAACACGCAGGAACTATTGAATTCGATCAATTTGGCCAGATCGTCCATCAGCTCCGGGGGGGCTACCAGCCAGCCGATGCGCCAGCCGGTCATCGACCAAGCCTTGGAGAAGCTATTGATCGAGAGGATGCGGTCTCCCGCAACGTAATGCCTGAGAAAAGACGGTGCCGATGTGTTCGAGAGATCGTAGAGCAGGCGCTCATAGACATCGTCACAGAGGATCCAGATCCCATGCTGGCGGCAGTGGTGCAGGATCGACGCGATCTCGTCCTCGCGGATGGTCCAGCCTGTTGGATTGTTCGGTGAGTTGAGCAGAAGCATCCGGGTATCGCTCGACAGCGTTTGTAGCAACCGCTCCACATCCAGGCTCCACTTGCCATCGATCACCGATAGTGCAAAGCGACTGACCCTTGCGCCAAGAATCGCCGGGATCTCGGTCAGGTTGGGCCATAGCGGAGTAATCGCGACCACATGGTCGCCCGGCTCCAGCAGCAACTGTGCCGCCAGCATGACCCCGGAGACCCCGGAGGGCGTCACCGCCACGCGGTCCATCCCGATCGGCGTGTCGTGTAACTGGCTCAGGTACTCGGCTATGCCATGGCGCAGGTAAGGCCGCCCAAGGTTCTGGGTGTAGCGGGTTTCCCCGTGGCTGATCGACTCCATGGCGGCATGCCGGATAAAACGTGCGGTGGGTTGGTCGGACTCGCCGAACCAGAACGGCAGTACGTCCTCGCGGCCCATGGCCGCGTTTGCCAGCTCTCTGATGGGCGATGCCGTCAGCGCCTGGACGGTATGGCGGGGAAGCAGTTGCCGAGCATGGGGCGAACGATTCCGGGTATCAAAGGACATGATGGAGCTCCTCTTCAGGGTTCAGGCGGGTTGGCGTCGTGCAGGACGTGGTGAGGTGCCGATGAAGACCCGAGCCCGATCTGATGTCGGGCAGTGGAAGAAGGTCTGGGGCGGCGCCACCTCGACGATGCGCCCGTGCTCCATGAAGACCACGCGGTCTGCTACCTGGTGGGCGAAGGACATCTCGTGGGTGACGATCAACAGGGTGACTCCGGTCTTGGCGATGTCCTGGATGACTTCCAGGACTTCCTCGACCATTTCCGGGTCCAGGGCCGAGGTCGGTTCGTCGAACAACAGCAGGTTCGGTTTCATGGCCAGGGCGCGCGCGATGGCTACGCGCTGTTGTTGTCCGCCAGAGAGCTGGCTGGGTCGCTTGTGCTGGTGCTCCTTGAGCCCCACCCGTTCGAGCAACGCTTCGGCGCGAGCCGTGGCATCGGCCCATGACAATCCGCGAACCCGCACCGGGGCCAGGGCCACATTGCGCAATGCGCTCATGTGCGGGAACAGGTTGAACTGTTGGAACACCATGCCGACTTCGGCACGTACCCGGGCCAGGTTACCGGCGCTAGCAACCCTGATGCCGTCTACCTCGATAGTTCCTGCGTCATATTCCTCAAGCAGGTTGATGCAGCGTACCAAGGTGGATTTGCCGGAGCCGGAAGGTCCGATCAGGGCGATCACTTCGCCACGCCGGACCTCCAGATTGATGTCGTCCAGGGCCTTGAACTGCCCATAGTGCTTTTGCAAGTGTCGGATGCAAATCAACGGTGGCTCGGCTGGTGTTGGGGTGCGAGTGTCCATCAGCGTTCTCCGTTGTGTTTCTGTTTCGCCTCGATGACGCTGACTATCCGTACCAGCGGCAGCAGTAGCAGCAGGTACAAGAGTGCGGCGCCGATCAGGGGCGAGGGGTTGGCAAAGTAGGCCTGGGCCTGGGTCGCTTGCTTGAGTAGGTCGGGCATGGCTACGACGGAAGCCAGGGCGGTGTCCTTGACCAGGCTGATGGCGATGCCCGTGCCCGGAGGAATGGTGACCTTGATGGCCTGGGGCAGGACGATGTCGGCCATCATTCGCCACCAGGAAAAGCCCAGAGCCTTGGCGGCTTCGACCTGTCCAGCTGGCACGGCCTCTATACCGGCGCGCAAGGTCTCGGCGATGTAGGCGCAGGCCACTAGCGACAAAGCCGTGGTCGCGGCCCAGAAGGGTGAAAGGCGCAGACCGATGAACGGCAAGGCGTAGTAGATGATCACCAGCAGGACCAGCAACGGTATTGCCCGTAGCAGGTCGATCAGGATGATGGCCACATATCGGATTGGCCGCACCGCATACAGGCGCATCACCACCAGTATCAGGCCCAGCAGCGAGGCCAGCAGCAGGCTGGTGAAGCCCAGCAGGATGGTCAACTTGAAGCCGCTCAACAGCGACTCGATGGAGCTGGCCAGTATGTGTGAATTGAAGAAGGTTTCGATCAAGCCCATGGGGGTTCTCCTTGCCCGGTTCCGTGTCCGCATTGTCCTGGCCGCCAGACGACGACTTGGCTTTGGCAGGCGTGCAATGGGGTTCGTCAGTGGCCCGGAATGGGTTCGATCTTGGCCGTGCTGGAGTGCGCTTGGGCTTGGGTGTTGAACCATTTGCGATAGATGCCTGCCAGGCTGCCATCGGTCTTCATGCGGCTGATTTCCTGATTCAACTGGCTCAGCAACGGGCTGTTCCTGGGTAGCATCAGGGCGTTCTTGTCGCCGGTGGCGACCTGGTGAATGATCGTGAACTGCGGTTTGTCCTTGATGTACCAAGCGGTGATAGGGCAGTCGTTGACGGTGGCGCTGGTACGCCCCGAGGCCAGGTCCATCATCGGATCGATATTGCCGTCGTAGCGGCGGATCTCATTAAAACCCTGCTCCTTCTGGGCCTTGCTCGCCCAGATTTCCCCGACAGTGCCGGTAATTACACCCACATCCTTTCCTGCGAGTTGGCTGACGTCCCGGATAGTGCCCTTGGCAAGTGTTGTCACGCACTGGTTGGAGTCGATGAAGGGTTGGGTGAAGGTGACGTTTTCCAGGCGCTTGGCAGTGATGGTGATGCCGCCGATGGCAATATCCACCCGACCGGACTGCACGGAGGCGAAGAGCATATTGAACGGCATCGAGGAAAACTCGACGTTCTTGTTCAAGCGTTGGGCCAAGGCCTCGACCACTTCCACTTCAAACCCGGTCAGCACGCCGCTGCTGTCTTCGAACTCATAGGGCGGGTTGGCTTGGTTGACCGCCACCTGGAGGCTGGCGGCGTGGCAGGTCAGAGAGCAAAAGGTGATAACCAGGGCAGTCAAGGGCACGATCCGGATCTTGTTCATTGTTGTTCTCCAGAAGCTGGCGATTGGTTGGGTGATGCCAAGCTAGCAACGCTCCGGGGATGCTCGTAATCCCCCCGCGGGGGGATGGTGGAACCCCGGGGACTCGCCCTAAGTTGCTGCAACGTAGCCGGCGCTGGTGCCGGCGTGCTGCACGTCCGGCGGACAAGGTGAGGAAGATGAATATGGATCTGACAGGTAAACGAGCCCTGGTAACCGCTGCGGGGCAGGGCATCGGACGGGCCACGGCGCTGGCCTTCGAGCAGGCAGGTGCTGAGGTGATTGCGGTCGACATCGACGCCGTTGCGTTATCGGCTTTCGATGGCGTTTGTGCAGTGCAATGCGACTTGACCTCGCGTTTGCAAATCCAGCGCCTGGTGGCCGAGGTGGGGCATGTCGACGTGCTCTTCAACTGTGCCGGGATCGTCCATGGTGGAACGGTACTGCAGTGCAGCGAGCAGGACTGGGAGCAGGCTTTTGCCCTCAACGTCACCTCAATGTTCCGCTTGATTCGGGCGTTCCTGCCTTCGATGGTCGAGGCGGGCTACGGCAACCTGATCAACATGTCGTCGGTGGCCTCGAGCATCAAGGGGGTCAGTGGGCGATTCGCTTATAGCGCCAGCAAGGCGGCAGTGATCGGCCTGACCCGCTCCATTGCCGCTGATTACGTCAAGCAGGGCATCCGTTGCAATGCCATCTGCCCCGGAACGGTCGACTCACCTTCGCTGCGCGAGCGGATCCGGATGCAGGCCGAGCAGTCAGGACGGTCCACGGAGCAGGTGTATGACGAGTTTGTCGCCAGGCAGCCCCTGGGCCGGCTCGGCAGTGCTGCGGAGATCGCCCAGCTGGCGCTGTATCTGGCCAGCGATGCCAGCGCCTTCGTCACCGGTACGACCCAGATCATCGATGGTGGTTGGAGCAACTGAACAGTAAGGAGTACAGGTTATGAAACTGGTTCGTTTTGGTGAGAAGGGCTTCGAGCAGCCGGGAATTCTCGATGCCCAGGGGCGCATTCGCGACCTCGGTGCGGTTGTCCCTGATGTAGCTGGGCAGACATTGACTCCCGAAGGTCTTGCCCGCTTGCGAGCATTGGAACCCGAATCCCTGCCGCTGGTGGCTGACACCGTGCGCCTGGGGCCCTGTGTCGGCGCCGTGGGCAAGTTCATCTGCATCGGTTTGAACTATGCCGATCATGCTAGGGAGACGGGAGCCACCATTCCCGCGGAGCCGGTTATCTTCGGCAAGTGGACCAGCGCCATCGTCGGGCCCAACGATGAGGTGCAGATTCCCCTCGGGTCGCAAAAAACCGATTGGGAGGTGGAGTTGGGAGTGGTCATCGGCAAGCCCGGTCGCTACATCAGCGAGCAAGCCGCTCTGGAGCATGTGGCTGGTTACTGTGTTATCAACGATGTATCCGAGCGGGAGTTCCAGATCGAGCGTGGCGGCACCTGGGACAAGGGCAAAGGTTGCGACACCTTTGGCCCCATCGGTCCCTGGTTGGTCACTGCAGATGAGGTTGCCGATCCCCACGAACTCGACCTCTGGCTGGAAGTCGATGGGCGACGCTACCAGGACGGTAATACGCGAACCATGATCTTTTCCGTGCCCTACCTGATCAGCTATGTCAGCCGATTCATGAGCCTGCAATCCGGCGATATCATTTCCACTGGCACGCCCCCTGGTGTCGGCATGGGACAAAAGCCCGAACCGGTGTATTTGCGCCCGGGCCAGCGAATACACCTGGGCATTCAAGGGCTTGGCGAACAGCAACAGCGTACTGTCGCAGCCAGCGGTACAGCAGGCGACGAATAGCCTTGGAACTTGGCGGGTTCGTCGTTGCTGCCCTCATGGCGATTTGGCATGCTCTTCGGGCCTGTATGCCATTGCCCGCTGGAGGTCCCGAATGCCTGCTGCGATTTCGATTGCGCAAATAAGTCAGTTGGTAGACGCACTGGACCACGAGGGCTTCCCGGCGTTGCTGCTCAGTTACCTGGAACGCACCGTCTCCTTTGATTTGTTCGCTTTGTTCCTCTACGACCAGGCAGCCGCCCCGACTTATCTGTGCAGCAACTTTCCAGCAGGCGTGAAAGAGCTGTCGCTGCACAGGTTTTCCGGTCGAACCTTCCGTTATCACCCATTCTTTCAGCACCACCTGAAGGGCATCGCAAACGGTATCCACTTCCTCAAGGACCTGAGCCAGTCAGATTTCCTACTCCGGCCGGAGCGCGAGTGCGACCACATCCGCTTCAAGAGCGATGAGGAGATCGGTTACATCACCAAGGGGTTTCCAGATTCACTCAAGGAACTGGATATCACCATTGACCTAGGGCACGGACAGACTTTGCAAGTGGGCTTGTACCGTCAGCAACGGGCCTCGTTCAGCCTGACGGAAGTGGCCAGGCTCAACAGTCTCTACCCGTTGCTGGAGTCGCTGTTCAAGCGCTACCTCAAGACTTGGCTGGCCCGACGTGCGGGCGCCTCACGCGAAGGATTGCATCGTGCGGGAATGAGCGATCTGCAACAGCTGCTATCGCCACGAGAGGCCCAGGTCGTGGGGCTGATCATCAAGGGCTTCAGCTCAAGGGACATCTCGGAAAAGCTCAAAATCAGTGCTGAAACCGTCAAGAGCCATCGCAAGAATGCCTACCTAAAGCTAGAGGTCTCGACGACAGCAGAATTGGTTTCACGCTTTCTGGACGGTGTTTCGCTGGCCTCCCGCATTTCAGGTATCGATAAACTGGCTGGAAGTGCCGGCACATTGCGCTGAGTCGATCAGGGTAGCCAGCAGGCCGGAAGAGATCCCTGAAACCGCTGCTGCAGGCCGCGCCCGGGCATGCAGCAGCCTCGATATATCACGACACGGTGCATCAGGCCCCGGTGCGCAGCCTCACCCAGCCGCTACAGCGTCACGCCCAGCGCCTGCAGTTGTGCTCGGGTCTGCTGCGCGCTGAGGTGGTGGATGGCATTCCAGCCCAGTGCCCGGGCCGCGACGATGTTCGGTTGGTGGTCGTCGATGAACGCCAGTTCACCGGGGGCGATGTCCGGCAGGTGGGCGCGGATGCGTTGCAGCGTGGTGTGGTAGATCGGCGGCTCGGGCTTGAGCTGGTGCTCCTGGCCGGAGACCACGATGTCATCGAAGCGCCGCAGGAAGGGGTAGTTGTCCCAGGCATGGGGGAAGGTCTCGTGGGACCAGTTGGTCAAACCGAACAGCGGCATCCGCGCCTGGTGCAGCTCCTCCAGCAGGGCCACGCCGTCGTCCAGCTGGCCGCGCAGCATTTCCGTCCAGCGCCCGTAATAGGCTTGGATCAGCGATGCCTGTTCGGGGTGTTCGGCCAGCAGGCTGCGAGTGCCCTCGGCCAGGCTGCGGCCGGCGTCTTGCCGGGTGTTCCAGGCCTGGGTGCAGATGGTGTCGAGGAACCACTGGCGACGCTGGTCGTCGGGGATCAGTTGCCGGTACAGATGATGGGGACTCCAGTCGAACAGCACGCCACCGAAGTCGAAAACCACAGCACGAATCGTCATGAACATGTCCTGAAGCGGTTGGGGGGCCAGGGCGTCATCCTGCGGTGCCGGCTGGTGTGTTGCAATGCCGCCACGCCATTGGTCCGGTCGACGGCACCCTCGCGGCTGATGACGATCTATGTCTTTAACCGCCGCCCAGGCGCCCCGAGCAGGAGGAGTCCCATGAGCACCAAGCCACCCACCGGACCCCGTTCGTCCGAGCACGCCACCGACCGCCATGACCTGGGTTTCGACCCGGATTCGCCGGATCTCGAGGACCCCCAGGTCGACCCCGTGGGCCCGGCCAGGGCACCGCTGGACCGGCCACGCCCCGAGCACGAGCGCAAGCGCTCCCGGGCCTACGATCCCCTGGCCAACCTGAAGAAGTGAGCCGTCGCGCCGACATGTGGCGGTCGCCACGGCGTTGGGCGGGTGTAAGGTGGACCGGCCAGCCCCAGGCTGACTGACGAGAGGGAGGTGTGTATGAGTACGCCACTGCTGAACAAGATGCAGATCAATGGCTATCAGGTACTGAGCGTCAATAACGGACCCTGGAAGGTCTGCACCCCGGGCGACCGGCTTGCCACCTTCGGCACCCGCGAAGAGGCTTTGGCCTTCGCCGCTGCCTTGCCGGTGCGCAAGGACCGGCCCAGGCCCACCGCACGGTAGCTGACTGGCAACGAGAAGTGATGCCGATCAGTTGCGGAATTTGTAGGAGCGAGGCTTGCCCGCGATGGACTTCAGGGCGCTGCGTTTACCCCGTAAACATGCGCTACCAACGTCCATCGCGAGCAATCGAGCGTTGCCCGGCTGCTCCTGCAGCAGATCACCTCGTTTAACTGATCGGCATGACGGTTCGTCCGGGGCTTTTCGTCGGGGAGCGCCGACGGTGATCGGTGACCCCCGCTAGTCGAGCCCGGCCACTGGCAAGAGGCTGGCCCGGCGATACTTGCCAAAGACCACCCGCGCCAGCAATGCCAGGGCCAGGGTGGCGCTGGCGCCGTAGCCCAGGACCCAGCCGATGCCCTGCATCAGTGCGCTACGCGCCACGTCGGTGGGAACCCCCAGTGTTTCACCGGCCGTCAGATTGCCTGCGCAGATGGCGTCCACCAGGGCACGACCCGCCTGGATCCCGAGAGGGGCCAGGCTTTGCTCCAGCGACCAGGAGACTCCCAGGCCCAGGATCGATCCCATTACGGCGATGTTGATGGACAGCGAAATCATCCGCGCACTGAACTCCATGCCAGAGGCCATGCCTGCGCGCTCCGCTGGGAGGGCCCCGGTGGCGGTGTTGGTGACGCAGGTGGTGGTCAGGCCGACTCCCGCGCCTGCCAGCAGGCAGCCGGGCAGCAGGCTGGTCCAGCCGGCGTAGGACGTGGTGGCGACAAGGCCCAGCAGCCCAAATCCCAGGGCGATGGCGAACATCCCCAGGGGGATCACCCAGCCAGGGCCGCGCTTGGCCAGCATCTTCTCCGCCAAGGGCGGCACGAGGCAGATCGGCAGGGTGTAGGTGAGGACGATCAGCCCGGACTGCACACCGTCATAACCCAGGGCCGATTGCAGGTAGAGGGGAAAGTAGACGATGAAGGGCCAGAAGCTGAAGTTCATGGCGCAGGCCCCCAGCAGCGCCCCGGAGAAGTTGCGGATACCAAAGGCCTTGAAATCGAAGATGGGCCGTTCGACCCGGCGCTCGATCACGACGAACAGCAGCAGGCAGGCGAGGCTGGCTGCCAGCACGCCCATTGCACCGGCACTCCCGAGGCCGAGCTCCTGATCCTGGGTGATCAGGTAGACGAAACCGAACACCGCCAGTGGCAAGGTGATCATGCCGCCGAGGTCGATACCGGTGGCCTGGGGGTCGGCCGACTCTTGCACCCCGCGTTGGGCCAGGACGACGGTCAGCACCGCCAGGACCCCATGGATCAGGAACACCCACTGCCAGCTCGAAATCGCCAGGATCGCCCCGCCAACGACCGGGCCGATGCCCAGGCCCAAGCCGAAGACCACGCCCCAGCAGGAGAACGCCACGCCCCGTTCGGGGCCTTGGCGAAACTGTTGGGAGAGGATCGCCACCTGGCAGGCCAGCATTCCGGCGGCACTGACGCCCTGGCCGAAGCGCGCGGCAATCAGCAGCGGGGCATTGCTGGCCAGGCCGCAGATCAGCGATGCCACGCCGAAGGCCACGACGTTGAGCAGGAACAGGCGCTTGCGGCCATAGCGGTCGGCCAAGGCGCCCATGGCGATGAGCATGGCGCACATCGCGATGGTGTAGGCGTTCATGATCCATTGCAGTTGCCGGAAGTCGGCGGCCAATGTGTGTTCAAGCGTGGGCAGGATGGCGGGGATGCTGGTGATTTCCAAACCGAGCATCGTGGCGGACAAGCAGACCGCCAGCAGGGCGATGCGGTTTCTGGATGATGCGATTGCGATCATTGTGCGTTTCACTCCTATCGACTCAGCGCGGGTGAAGGAACCCCCAGGACGCCTGGGCAGCGCTGAGCAAGCGCTAGTGATCCTAAGCGCAACGAAATAGAATGGCTCGCCATATCTATGACAACAATCTGGGATGGTTCCATGGTCGCCAACTTCACCCTGGACGTGGACTCGGTCCGGGCTTTCGTGGTCATCGCTGACTCGCAGAGTTTCACTCGTGCCGCGCAATTCCTGGGCACTACCCAGGGGGCGCTCAGCGTCAAGCTCAAGCGCCTGGAGGACAAGCTCGGGCATCGCCTGATCGAGCGCACCCCGCGCCACGTCCGGCTGTCCACCAAGGGCGAGTTGTTCATCGAGTCGGCCCGGGACTTTCTCGCGGCTCACGAGCGGGCGCTGGCCAACCTCGCGACCCAGCGCAAGCACCTGAAGCTCGGCATGGCCTGCCATGTCGTGGGGCCGGAGATCACCACGCTGCTGGCTCGGTTGAAATCCATGGACCCGGGCTTGTCCATCGAGGTACGGCTCGACAGCGTCGGGCCGTTGCTCGCTGACTACGATGCCGGGGCCCTGGATGCGGTGATCATCCGCGACTGCGAGGACCGCCGTGACGGCACTTTGTTGTGCGTCGAAACCTTCGGCTGGTTCGCCGCCGCAGACTTCGAATTCAACCGGGACGAGCCCTTGCGCATCGCCAACCTGAGTCCGCAATGCGGCGTGCGGGATCTTGCTGCGCTGTCGCTCGATCGTGCCGCCATCCCTTGGATCGAGGTGTTCGTCGGTGGCGGGGTGTCCACCGTCATCGCGGCGATCTGCGCCGGGCTGGCGGTGGGCGTCTTGCCTTGCCGCCTGGCTCCGGCGGAACTGGTGGAGGTCTCGCAGCGTTTCGACCTGCCCGGCCTGCCATCGTCGAAGCTGGTGGTGCATTCCAAGTTGTCGGACACCCGCACCCGTGAGTCCCTGCGAGTCATCGCCAGCGCCTTTCGCGAACCGCGCGGCTAGGCTCGCTCGGGCCCCGGGGTGTTCGACGAGCTGCAGGCGCAGGGGCCCGAGGCCGGCTTCGAATAGGGCGGGACTGCCCGATCACCGGCCTGGGGCCAAATTGAATACTCAATCGGACCGGGCGACGACGCAGGGACGCTGCGCCGCACAGCGGTTTCGACCGGGCCGCTGACAGGCGTCAGTCGACGATCACCCGCTCCTCCGGACCACCGCCCAGGCATACGCTCAACTGCTCGCCCGCCTTGTTGAAGGCGCAATAGGGCAGGGCCCGCTGGCGCATGGCGTTCAAGGGAGGAAGGATGAACAGTGCCGCGAGGATCAGTGCCCAGACGGTGCGCAGGAACAGCACATCGGCGCTGGTGGCCGCAGGGCGTGGTGCCAGGCGTCGCCGACGCAACAGTTGCACGCCGCTGTAGATGAAGGCGCAGCCCATGGCCATGGCGTAGTCCAGCTCCCGGGCCATGGGGCTGAACATCAGGTTGCCGTCGGCATCGTCCGGGTAGTTGATCCGCCACCAGGCGCCCAGCAGTAAAGGCGCCACGCCCGCGCCGATCCAGGCCAGGCGAGCCCCGGGCACCCGGGTCAGCAAGGCCAGGCCCAGGCCCAGGGCACACGCCAGCCAGATGCCGAGGTACAGGATGAAGCCCATCGAGCCGCCGAACAGGGTGCCGCCGACATCCCGCGGGACAATCAATTGCACGTCGCAAAACACCATCAGCGCCAGCGGCGCCGCGACGGCGACCCAGCACAGGGGGTGGTAGAGCCAGGACCAGAAGGCGAACAGGCGGGGCATGGGCAAACTCGATGAAGGTGAAGGGTGGTTGCGGTGCAAGTTCAGGCGAGTGCCAGTGCACTGCCGACGGCAAACAGCAGCAAGGCCAGGCTGATGCCCAGCAGCGGGATGCGAAACCAGTAGCGCACCGCCAGGACCCACAGCCCGGCGAGGAAGGCCAGGCCCAGGTACAAAAGCCCCGGGGCCTGTTGCAGCAGCTCGGGATGCAGCCAGGCCAGGTAGCCATAGACCAGGCCGAAGAGCATGGCGCCCAGGCTATGGCTGGCGTTGAAACCGATCCAGGCGCGCCACAGGCTGGTCTGGGCGCTGATCACCGGGGCGACCGCGCGCATGCGTTCGGCCAGGGCCGGGTCGCGGGGCTGGAACTTGTCGGTGGCGAAGGTGTAGATCAGGTGCAGGGTACCGAGCAGCAGCACGATGGCTGAGCCGGCGATGAGCAGGGCAGGTGCCGACACGGTTCATCCTTGGGTGGTGGGCAGGGGCGCCGAGTATGCCGGGGCGCCCGGGGTTTTGCACCTGCTTGTGCAAGGGACCGGGCAGGGCGCCGCACGCCCGGCCCGGTGCTTCAGAACTGCTCGTCGGCGAGGCTGAACAGCGGCGAGCTACCGGCACGGATGCTCTGCTCCAGGCCAAGGATGCGCGGCAGCAGGCGGCTGAAATAGAAGTCCGCGGTGCCCAGCTTGGCGCCGTAGAAGCGTTCGTCCTCGGCGCGCTTGTGCCCGGCCACCTGGGCCATGCGCGCCCACAGGTAGGCGTAGGCCACATAGCCGAACAACTGCAGGTACTCGACGCAGGCGCTGCCCACGGCGTTGGGGTTCTGCACGGCCTGTTGGCACAACCAGTCGCTGAGCTCCTCCAGGCGCTGCACGGCATCGAGCAACTGCGCCGAATAGGCCGCGCCGGGCAGGTAGGCGTAGTCGCGGATCTCGCTGGTGAACAGGCGCAGGGCCACGCCGCCGTTGGCCACCACCTTGCGCCCCAGGAGGTCCAGGGCCTGGATACCGTTGGTGCCTTCGTAGATCTGCGCAATGCGCACGTCGCGCACCAGTTGCTCCTGGCCCCATTCGCGGATGTAGCCGTGGCCACCGAATACCTGCTGGCCCAGTACGCAGCTGTCCAGGCCGTTGTCGGTGAAGAACGCCTTGGCCACCGGGGTCAGCAGCGCCACCAGGGCTTCGGCGTTGTGCCGCTCGTGGGGCTGGTCGGCGAACTTGGCCAAGTCCAGCTGCTGGCCGACGTAGCTGGCGAAGGCCCGGCCACCCTCGGTCATGGCCTTCATCGACAGCAGCATGCGCCGCACGTCCGGGTGGTTGATGATCGGGTCGGCGACCTTGTCCTTGGCCACCGGCCCCGACGGGGCCCGGCTCTGCAGGCGCTCGCGGGCATAGGTACGGGCGTTCTGGTAGGAGTTCTCGGCGCAGCCGATGCCCTGGATGCCGATGGACAGGCGCTCGTAGTTCATCATGGTGAACATCGCCGCCAGGCCCTTGTTGGCCTCGCCCACCAGGTAGCCGCTGGCGCCGTCGAAGTTCAGCACGCAGGTGGCCGAGCCCTTGATCCCCATCTTGTGCTCGATGGAACCGCAGCTCACGGCGTTGGCCTGGCCCAGCTTGCCGTTGGCGTCGACATGGATCTTGGGCACCAGGAACAGCGAGATGCCCTTGGGCCCGGCTGGGGCATCCGGTAGCTTGGCCAGCACCAGGTGGATGATGTTCTCGGTCAGGTCCTGCTCGCCGCCGGTGATGAACATCTTGCTGCCGCTGATGCGGTAGCTGCCGTCGGCCTGGGGTTCGGCGCGGGTGCGGATGATCCCCAGGTCAGTGCCGGCGTGGGCCTCGGTCAGGCACATGGAACCGGCCCAGCGGCCTTCGTACATCGCCGGCAGGTAGCGCGCCTTGAGTTCCTCGCTGGCGTGGGCGTCGATGGCCAGGCAGGCGCCGGAGCTCAGGGTCGAGTACAGGGCGAAGCTGGAGTTGGCGCCGTAGAGCATCTCCTCGAACTGCACCGCGAGCATCTTCGGCATGCCCATGCCGCCGTAGGCCGGGTTGCCGCCCAGGCCGACCCAGCCGCCCTGGATGTAGGTCGCGTAGGCCTCCTTGAAGCCTGTGGGGGTGCGCACCTGGCCGGCGTCCCAGGTGGCGCCTTCTTCGTCGCCGCTGCGATTGAGCGGGGCCACCAGGGTGGCCGTGACCTTGGCCGCTTCCTCGAGGATCGCATCGGCGATGTCGCCGTCCACGGTGTCCGCCAGGGCCGGCAGCCGGGCCCAGAGCCTGGGGGCGTTGAACACTTCATGCAGGACGAAGCGCATGTCGCGCAGGGGAGCGTTGAATTCGGGCATTGCAGGAAACCTCGTGCAAGGGTGGAGGTTGCACGGCCGTGGCCGCGTGATTCGCAAGGGGCTGGCCCCGCGAACATGCCGGGGCCAGCATGCGCGGGGAGGGTGTATTCAGGCTAGAGGTTTTTCGCCATGTCGCGCAGGACGAACTTCTGGATCTTGCCGGTGGAGGTCTTGGGCAACTGGCTGAAGACCACGGTGCGCGGCACCTTGAACCCCGCCAGGTGCTCGCGGCAGAAGGCGATGATCTGGGCTTCGCGCACGTCCTGGTGGTCGGCCTTGAGGGTGATGAAGGCGCAGGGTGTCTCGCCCCATTTTTCGTCCGGCCGGGCCACCACCGCCGCTTCCAGTACCGCCGGATGGCGATAGAGCACGCCTTCGAGTTCGATGGTGGAGATGTTCTCGCCTCCGGAAATGATGATGTCCTTGAGCCGGTCGCGGATCTCCACGTAGCCGTCCGGGTGGGTCACGCCCAGGTCGCCGGTGTGGAACCAGCCGCCTTCGAAGGCTTCGGCGGTGGCGGTGGGGTTCTTCAGGTAGCCCTTCATCACCGTGTTGCCGCGCATGAAGATCTCGCCGATGGTCTGGCCGTCCCGGGGCGTGGGTTCCAGGGTCTTCGGGTCGGCCACCATCACCCCTTCCAGGGTCGGGTAGCGCACGCCCTGGCGCGCCTTGATCTGCGCCCGCTCTTCCAGGGGCAACGGGTCCCAGGCGGCGTGCCAGGCGCACAGGGTCACCGGGCCGTAGACCTCGGTCAGGCCGTAGACGTGGGTGACCTGGATGCCCATCTCTTCCACGGCGCCGATCACCTTGGCCGGTGGCGCGGCCCCGGCCACCATGGCCTTGACCGGGTGGTCGATGGCCGCCTTGGCCGACTCCGGCATGTTCACCAGGGCATTGAGCACGATGGGCGCGCCGCACAGGTGGCTGACCTGGTGCTCGCGGATCAGGTTGAGGATCTTCTGCGGGTCGACCCGGCGCAGGAACACGTGGACCCCGGCCAGGGCGGTGACGGTCCAGGGGTAGCACCAGCCGTTGCAGTGGAACATCGGCAGGGTCCACAGGTACACCGGGTGGTTGCCCATGGCCCAGGTCATCTGGTTGCCCAGGGCGTTGAGGTAGGCGCCGCGGTGGTGATAGACCACGCCCTTGGGATTGCCGGTGGTGCCGGAGGTGTAGTTCAGGGCGATGGCCTGCCACTCGTCATCCGGCCACTGCCAGGCGAACTCCGGGTCGCCCTCGGCGAGGAACGCCTCGTAGTCCAGGTCGCTGACCGGCTGGCCCTCGCCGTACTCCGGGTCGTCGAGGTCGATCACCAGCGGCGGCTGGTCGAGCAGGGCCACGGCGGCCTGGATCACTGCATGGAACTCGCGATCGGCGATCAGCACCTTGGCCTCGCCGTGGGCCAGCATGAAGGCGATGGCCTCGGCGTCCAGGCGCACGTTGAGGGCGTTGAGCACGGCACCGATCATCGGCACGCCGAAATGCGCCTCCAGCATCGCCGGAATGTTGGGCAGCATCACCGCCACCGTGTCGTTCTTGCCGATCCCGCGCCCGGCCAGGGCCGAGGCCAGGCGCCGGCAGCGACTGTAGGTCTGGGCCCAGGTGCGACGGATCGAACCATGGATCACCGCCGGATAGTCCGGATAGACCGCGGCGGTACGCTCGATGAAGCTCAGGGGCGAAAGGGCGATGTGGTTGACGGCAGACGGCGCAAGGCCTTGCTCGTAGATGGACATGGTTCGGGCACCCGGTGGCTGATTGTTAGCTCTATTGACCGAGGCGCTCGCTGGCGCCTCGGTGACTTATCCGGAGGCTTTTATATACTGTTTGCGGATTGATATGGAAGTAATACCTGAGTTGTATGGTATTAATACTATATTTATCACCGATGATCCCTGAAGGTCCAACGATGATGCAACGCTCCGCTCACTTGAGCCATTGGCTGCGCCAGCAGCGCGAAGGCCACCTGCCGGATTCGCCCTGGCTGGGCCATGACCCGCAGCCCAGTGCGCTGCTGGATGCCGACGCCCGGGCGCTGGACCTGAACCCGGCGCTGCGCCAGTGGCTGGAGGGCGCGGCAGGGGATGGCTTGGCGGCCTGGCTGCCGGTCAACCACCCGGCCCTGGTGCGGGCCTGCCTCGACCAGCAACGGCCGATCGAGGACGTCGAGGCCCCGTGCGGCGAGCGGATCCTGCTCTGGACCTTCATCCCCGACCCGTATCGCCAGCGGGTCCTGGCCCGGTGCCGCGAGGCCACCGCCCAGGTGCAGGCCGAGCGCGAGTCGGCCAGGGCCCGGCGCCTGTACCGGCTGATCACCGAGAACACCACCGACCTGATTTCCCGGCACACCCCCGATGGCTGCTTCCTCGACGCTTCGCCTGCGTCCTGGACCCTGCTCGGCTACTGGCCCGAGGAGCTGCGCGGCATGCCCGCCCGCAGCCTGTTGCACAGCCGCGGGCTGGCCGGGCTGATGCAGCGTACCGGGGATGCCCTGGAGCAGGACGGCTACCACACCATGACCTATCGCATCCGCCATCGTGACGGCCACTACCTGTGGTTCGAGACCGCTTGCCGGGCGATCCGCGAGACCTACACCGGAGCGGTGGTGGAGGTGGTGGCGGTCTCCCGGGACATCACCGCCCGGGTCCAGGCCGAGGAGAACAAGCGGCGCCTGGCCGAGGTGGTGGAGGCCAACCCCGATCCGGTGCTGTTCGTCCAGCCGGGTGGCAGCGTCACCTACCTCAACCCGGCCGCCCGGCGCGCCCTGGGCCTGGAGCCCGGGCAGGCGATGCCCGAACTGGCGGCGATCCTCAGTCCGGCGGTGCTGCAAAGCCTGCAGCGAGAGGGCTGGGAATGCGCCGAGCGCACCGGGCGCTGGAGCATCGAGACTCGCTTGCAGCCGCCCTCGGGCGGTGACTCGGTGGCGGTGTCGCTGATGCTCCTGGCGCACCGGGCGGCCAGCGGCGAGCGCTTCTATTCCCTGGTGGCCCATGACCAGAGCGAGCGCGAATTGCGCGAAGCCCAGCAACGTCATCACCAGGACGAGCTGGCCCATACCGCGCGTTTGGTGACCCTGGGTGAGCTGGCCTCGGGCATCGCCCACGAGATCAACCAGCCGCTGGCGGCGGTGGTCAACTACGCCAATGCCAGCCAGCGCTACTTGCAGGCGCTGGACACCCAGCCCCAGGCCGCGCGGAAGGTGGCCCAGGGCCTGGAGCGCATCGCCGAGCAGGCGACCCACGCCGCCGAGGTGATCAAGCGCCTGCGGGCGTTCCTGCGCAAGGGCGGGCGGCGGCTCCAGGCCCTGGACAGCGCCGAGGTGGCCCGGGAAACCGTGCGCCTGTGCGCCTGGGAAGCCCAGGCGTGCCAGGTGGTGATCGAGCTGCGCCTGGCGGATAATCTGCCGCCGGTCTACGCCGACCGGGTGCTGCTGGAGCAGGTGCTGCTCAACCTCTTGCGCAACGCCATCGAGGCCAATCGCGAGGTCCATGCGCAACAGGCCTCGCAGATCCTGCTCCAGGCCGTGGCCGGCGCCGAGGGTGGGGTCTGCATCAGTGTCAGCGACCAGGGCCCCGGGGTTTCTACCCAGCAGCTGGCGCAGTTGTTCACCCCGTTCTACACCAGCAAGGCCAATGGCCTGGGCCTGGGGCTGTCCATGAGCCGCAGCATCGTCGAGGGTTTCGGTGGCGACTTGCAGGCCCGGCCCCAGGCCCGGGGCCTGCGCATGGACTGCTGGCTGCCGGCCACGGCCCCGCTCGAGGCCGACCCATCCATTTCCCCGAATACAGGAGCAAGGCCATGACGAGTGCGACGCAGCAGCTGGTGTACGTGGTCGACGATGACCCGGCCATGCTCGGCTCCACGGTCTGGTTGCTGGAGTCGGTGGGCCTGGCGGCCGTGCCCTTCACCAGTGGCCGCGAGTTCCTCGAGCATTGCGACCCGAGCCGCAACGCCTGTGTGCTGCTGGATGTGCGCATGCCCGGCATGGGCGGGCTGAACGTCCAGGAAGAGCTGCGCCAGCGGGAAATCGACCTGCCGCTGATCTTCGTCAGTGGCCATGCCGACGTGCCCATCGTGGTCCGCGCGTTCAAGGCCGGGGCGGTGGACTTCATCGAGAAACCCTACAACGAGCAACTGCTGCTCGATAGCGTGCAGCAGGCGCTGAACCGCGCCGGCAGCCGCCAGCGCCAGGGCGCCGGGCAGGCCCGGGTGCTGGAGCGCCTGGAGAGCCTGACGCCACGGGAAAAGGATGTGCTGCTGCCGCTGGTGCGGGGCTACACCAATCGCGAGATCGCCGAGCAGCTGGGGGTCAGCATCAAGACCATCGACCTGTACCGCTCGCGGGTGATGAAGCGCATGCAGGCCGAGCATCTGCCGGCGTTGGTGGGCATGGCCATCGCCGCCGGCCTGGTGGACCCGCTGCAATTGCGCTGAGGCCAGGCCTCAGGCCACGGCGCTGTGGCTCGGGCCTGTGCCCAGCAGGCGTTCGATGGCGCCGCTGAGCAGGCTCTCCAGCAAGACTTCGCGCTCGCGCTCGTCCAGGGGCTGTTCCTGGAACCAGCTGGGGGCGGTATTGAGCAGGTTGGCCACCGCATGGGCGGTGGCCCGGCGCGCGGCTTCCCCTTGCCCGACCGGCGTGCCCAGCAGTTGCAGCAACTGCTGTTCGTAGCCTGTGCGCAATTGCTCGACGCGCAACTGCTGGTCGGGGTTCAGGCAGCCGCTGTCGCGCTCCACCAGGCGAAAGTGCCGGGGCAGTTCCCGGTGCAATTTCAGGTGGGCGCGGATCAGCGCCGCCAGGCAGTCGCCCTGGAGCTTGCGCCGCTGCAGGCGCTTGAGGGTGCCGTGCAGCTCGTCGAAGAACTCCTCGATCAGGTCCAGCAACAGGTGCTGCTTGCTCGGGTAGTGGTGGTACAGCGAACCCGGCGTCAGCCCCAGGTGGCTGGCCAGCTCGCGCATGCCGACCTGGCCGAAGCCCTTGCTGGCGAACAGCTCCAGGGCCTTGTCGCGGCTTTGCGCGAAGCGCGAGCAGCGTTCAGCCATAGGCATGGAAGCCGCGTCCGGTCTTGCGGCCCAGGTAGCCGGCGGCAACCATTTCCTTGAGCAGCGGGGCGGGGCGGTACTTGCTGTCGTTGAAGCCCTCGTAGAAGGCTTCGAGGATCGCCAGCAGGGTGTCCAGGCCGATCAGGTCGGCCAGGGCCAGCGGGCCGATCGGCTGGTTGCAGCCCAGGCGCATGCCGGCGTCGATGTCCTCGGCGCTGGCCAGGCCTTCCTGGAACACCAGGATCGCCTCATTGATCATCGGCACCAGGATGCGGTTGACCACGAAGCCCGGGCGGTTGCCGGCGGTGATCGCGGTCTTGCCCAGGCGCTGGGCCATGTCCAGGGCCAGGGCATGGGTCGCATCGCTGGTCTGCAGCCCGCGAATCACCTCGATCAGGCCCATGACCGGCACCGGGTTGAAGAAGTGCAGGCCGATGAAGCGCTGCGGGGCGCTGACGCTGGCCGCCAGCTGGGTGATGGACAGCGACGAAGTGTTGGAGGCGATCACGCACTCGGGGCCGACCTGGGCGGCGATCTGCTGCAGCACCTTGAGCTTGAGCTCGAGGTTCTCGGTGGCGGCCTCGATCACCAGCTGGACATCCTTGAGCGTGGCGTAGTCGGTGCTGATGCGGATGCGTTCCAGGGTCGCGAGCTTCTGCTCCTCGCTCAGCCCGCCCTTGGCCACCTGCCGGTCGAGGTTCTTGCCGATAGTGGCCAGGGCCTTTTCCAGGGCGGGCTGGGCGATGTCCAGCAGGGTCACGGCAAAGCCCGCCTGGGCGCAGACCTGGGCGATACCGTTGCCCATGGTGCCGGCGCCGATCACACCGATGTTCGCAAGATTCATCTTCGACTCTTCCTTTGTTCGTTGCCTTCGCGGAGCATGGCGGCCATGCCTTGCACGGCCCATTGTCGAGCACGAGTCTAGGGCCCCGCACGGGGGCCGGACTATGCCGAAAGCGGTCAACCGTGCTGGCGTTTTTTGCCACAACGGCCATGCCGGAGGACAGCTGCCAGATGCGCGAAACCGATTCGGTCGCCGCTTATTACCTGCGGGTCATGACCCACGCCCTGCAATCGCGGCCGGCACGCCTGGCGGCGCTGCTGACCGAGGTCGGGATCGACCCCGCGCTGCTCGAGCAGCCCCGGGCGCGGGTGCCTGGCAGCGCGTTCGCGGCCCTGTGGCTGATGCAGATCCGTGAATTGCACGACGAGTTCTTCCAGCTCGATTCCCACGGCTTGCCGCCCGGGGCCTTTGCCCTGATCTGCCGTGGACTGATCCAGGAACCGAACCTGGAAAAGGCCCTGCGCCAGTGCCTGAACAACTTCGGCCTGTTCCTGCGCGACCTGCGCGCCAGCCTCAGCGTGCGCGGCAAGCGTGCGGTGATCAGCCTCCAGAGCCAGGGCGCCGATCCGCTGCGCGCGCATTACGCCGAGGAAACCCTGCTGGTGCTGGTCATCAGCTTGCTGTGCTGGTTGGGTGGACGGCGGATTCCCATCGATCGCGCGGAGTTTCGCCACGCTCGCCTCAGCCTCGACGACGACGCGCTGCTGTGGGGCGGCAACCTGAGCTGGAACGCCGGGCGCACCGAGATCGAGTTCGCCAGCCGCCTGTTGCGCCTGCCGGTGGTCCAGGACCTGGCTTCGCTGAAGGTGTTCCTGCGCAGCGCCCCGCAATGGCTGGTGATCCGCTTTCGCAACCAGCATGGCCTCACCACCCAGGTGCACCAGCGCCTGCGTGGCAGCCACTACAGCCAGTGGCCGACCCTGGAAGCCTTCGCCAGTGAACTGCAAATGAGCCCCAGCACCCTGCGCCGGCGCCTGGAGCGCGAGGGGGGCTCCTACCAGGAGATCAAGGACGAGGTCCGCCGCAACGTCGCCGTGGACCTGCTGCGCCGCTCGTCCGCCAGTATCGGCGAGATCGCCGAGCTCACCGGGTTCCAGGAGCCCAGCGCTTTCCACCGGGCCTTCAAGAAATGGATCGGCGAGAGCCCCGGCCGCTATCGCGCGCGTTTCTCGCCCGTGGGGCCGGGCTAGCCAGCGGCGCCGCCTGGCCGGTTCTTTACCGGGGACGGGGCCTATAGGGCGCCACCAGCACCACCACGGCGTCGAGCAGCGCTTCCTGGCGCTGCGGGGCGAAGCGATCCGGTTCCACCGGCTGGACCATCTTCCAGCCATCGCCCATGGCACAGATCTGGTCGGCCAGCAGCTCGGCGTCGATATCGTCGCGGATATCGCCCTGGGCCTGGCCCTTGGCCAACATCGCGGCGAAGGACTGGCGGAAGCGGCAATAGCGTTGCTGGAAGATATCGGCCAGGGCCTGCTCGTGGCGGGCGTGGGTCAGCAGATGGAAGAGGGCGGCGAGCAGGGCGTTGGTATCGCCGCCCTTGCCCCAGCTCAGCCAGCTGGAAATGATCGTCTTGATGTCCACCCGGGGCTTGGCGGCTTCGCCTTCGAGCACGGCATCGAACTGGTCGAACAGGTCCTGCGCGGCGGCGGCGAGCATCTCTTCCTTGTTGGCGAAGTAGTAGGTCACCGCGCCAGTGGTGCAGTTGGCATGTTGGGCGACGCGGCGCATGGAGGTGCCGATATAGCCCTCTTGCGCCACCACGGCGACCACCGCTTTGAGCAGCTCTGCGCGCTTCTCCTCGTGGTTGCCGAGCGGGCGTCCCCGTCGCGCCGGACTGCCGGATTTGCCGCTTGCTGTCGTGGGGGATGGGGAGAGTCGAGAATCATGCATAGGAATGAGTGGGGTCTTTGGCTTGCCTGTCGGGGGGAAGCGGACTTCCTTGTGAGCCGCCAGCATAGGTAATTTCCGGGGTAAAAGCATCCGCGACCAATGGACGAAACAGCCCGTTTTCGGGGTGAAAGCGCCGTGCTAGAGCGCTTGCCGCCATGTGCCCAATACTCCGGGCCGATACTCAGGAGCAACTGCGCCCAGGCATCTGGATGCCATGCTGCCGGACCCGGCGGTACAAGGTCGCGCGGGAGATGCCCAGGGCCTGGGCGGCGGCCACGGGCTTCCAGCGATGGCGCACCAGGGCATCCAGCAGCGCCTGGCGTTCCGGGCTGCTCGCCGGGTCCGGGGCCTGGGTAGCGATTGCCTGGGTACTGGCGCGGTGCAACTGCTCCGGCAGGTCCTGCAGTTGGATCACCGGCCCTTCGCACACCGCACAGGCATAACGCAGCACATGGCGCAGCTGGCGCACGTTGCCCGGCCAGCGATAGCCCAGCAGGCACTCCAGGGCCGCGTCGCCCAGTTGCAGGGGCGTGCCGCAACGCTGGGACTCTTCCTCGACGATCTTGGTGATCAGCGCCAGGCGGTCGCTGCGCTCGCGCAACGGCGGTAGCTGGAAGCGCGCGCCGCCCAGGCGGAAATACAGGTCCTCGCGAAAGCTGCCGTCGGCCACCAGCGTCTCCAGGTCGCGGTGGGTGGCGCAGATCACCTGGATGTCCACCGCCTGGCGCCGCGCGGCGCCCAGCGGCGCCACTTCGCCCTCGGCCAGCACCCGCAGCAGGCGGGTCTGCAAGGCCAGGGGCATGTCGCCGATCTCGTCCAGGAACAGGGTGCCGCCGTCAGCTTGTTGCAGCAGGCCCTGCATGCCCTTGCTGGAGGCTCCGGTGAAGGCCCCGGCGACATAACCGAACAGTTCGCTTTCGATCAGGTTTTCCGGAATCGCCGCGCAGTTCACCGCCACGAACGGCCGCTCGCGGCGCTGGCTGGCCTGGTGCAACTGGCGAGCGAAGACTTCCTTGCCGCTGCCGGTTTCGCCCTGGACCAGTACCGGCAAGTGACGATCCTTGACCCGCACCGCCAGGCGCAGGCTCTGCTCCACCCTGGGGTCCAGCGCCTGCCCGGCCCGTTGCAGCCGTGGCCGGCTGGCCGGCCTGCGCGGCGCTTGCAGGCGACCGTGCAGCTCGCCATCCAGGGGCCACAGCGCCTGGTCCCTGGCGCGCTGCAGCAGCTGGGTGTCGAACACCTGGGCGATGTGCCGGGGCACCTGGCCGTGGCGGCGCAGCAAGTAGGCCCGGGCGGCGGGGTTCAGCGCTTGCAGGCAACCGTCGTCGTCCCAGGCCAGTAGGAAGTCCGGCTGGCTGTCGACATAACCCGGGCTGGCGTGGGCCCGCAGGACCCAGTAGCCCTGGGCGCTGCTCATGAAGAACGCCTGCTCGATCGCCCGCGCGCTCTGTACCACCAGCTGGCGGATCAGGTGCTGGGAACGGCGATCGTCCGGCGAGCGCACCGCCGAGACGTCCAGCACCCCCAGCAACCCGCCCTGGGGGTCGAAGACCGGGGCGGCGGAGCAGGTCAGGCCGATGAAGGCGGCGCGAAAGTGATCGCGCTTGTGCACCGTCACCGCCGCGCCGCTGGTGAGCACCGCGGCCACGCCGCAGGTGCCTTCCTCGCCCTCCGACCAGCAGGTGCCCAGGTACAGGCCGGCCTTGCGGCAATCGTTGCGAATGGCGGACTCGACCCGGTAGTCGATGGTGCGGCCCTGGGCGTCGGTGAGCAGCACGCAGTAGTCGGCATCGCGCACCTGGCCATGCAGGCGCGCCACTTCTTCGCTGGCGATGCGCAGGAACAGCTCCGAGCGCTCGCGGCACTGCTTGAGCAGGTCTTCGGAGAGGATGCGCGGCCCCTGCAGCGAGGCGGGGTCCAGATGGTGCTGCTCCATGGAGCGACGCCAGGAATCGAGGATCAGGTTCGGCACCGGCGCCTGGGGCAGGTGCGCGGCGTTCTTCAAGACCCGGCTGACGCAGTCGACGTGGGCGCGGGAATGAGCGGAAAGCATGACAGGCCTCCGGTTGCAGCTTCTTAGCGTTGTGGACGCATTAAGCGCCGAACCGCGCCCGCGGACAAGCACCGGCTGGCCCGGCGGCGGGGTTGAGACGCAACGTCTCAAGGTCTCGCCGCTGCCCCGTGCAACCTGACATGCAACGTCTCATGCACGGGCTTTCCCGGCACCCGGGCGACAGCACGGCAACCGCTCTGCGACAGGCGTTTTCACAGGTCTTTCGACAATTGGCACCGGCCTTGCTCTGGCTCTTGGCAACCAGCGCCGACTGGCCCATCGAAGAATAAGAACGAGGTGCCCGATGCTTTCTCCTGCCTGTGCTCCGCCCGCGGTGAGCCCATGAGCCGCCGCCCCCTGACCGTCGGCATCATCGCCAACCCCGCCTCGGGCCGCGATGTGCGCCGCCTGACCGCCAATGCCGGGCTGTTCTCCAGTACCGACAAGGTCTGGGTGATCCAGCGCCTGCTGGCGGCCTTCGGCGCCACGGGTATCGAGCGGGTGCTGATGCCCACCGACATGACCGGCATGGCCGCCGCGGTGCAGAAGAACAGCCGCAGCCGCCAGGCCCGCGAGCAGCACTGGCCGGAGCTGGAGTTCCTCGACCTGACCCTGCGCCAGAGCGTCGAGGACACCCGCCAGGCGGCGCGCTGGATGGCCGGGCGCGAGGTGGCGCTGATCGCCGTGCTCGGTGGCGACGGCACCCACAAGGCGGTGGCGGCCGAGGTCGGCGAGATCCCGCTGCTGACCCTGTCCACCGGCACCAACAACGCCTTTCCGGAACTGCGCGAAGCCACCAGCGCCGGCCTGGCCGGCGGGCTCTACGCCAGCGGCCGGGTGAGTGGCGAGATCGCCCTGCGGCGCAACAAGCGGCTGCTGGTGCGCGAGCCTTCCCGGGGGCTTTGCGAAATGGCCCTGGTGGACGTGGCGGTGTCGCCCCTGGCCTTCATCGGGGCCCGGGCCATCAGCCGCGCCAGCGACCTGGCCGAGGTCTTCGTGACCTTCGCCGAGCCGCAGTCCATCGGTATTTCCGCGCTCTGCGGGCTGTGGCTGCCGGTGACCCGGCAACAGCCCCACGGCGCCTGGATGCGCCTGGCACCAGGTTCGCCCGAGGCGCTGCTGGTGCCCCTGGCCCCGGGGCTGTTGCAAGGCTGCGGGGTGCTGGAGGCCGGCTACCTGCCACCCGGTGAGCCCCAGCCCCTGTGCCTGGGCGCCGGCACCCTGGCCCTGGATGGCGAGCGCGAGATCGAGTTCAACCCCGGCGATCGGCCCACGGTCACCCTGGATGCCGGCGGCCCGCTGAGCATCGACGTCAACGCGGTCCTGGAACACGCGGCGCGCCAGCGCCTGCTGGCCATCGACCGCAGCCACCGGCAACACCCCATGAACCTTCAGCCTGAAGACACCCCTGGAGAATAAAAATGTCGACACCCCTGAACGCTGACCAACTGCTGCACGCCTATCGGGTGATGCGCACCATCCGCGCTTTCGAAGAGCGCCTGCACGTGGAGTTCGCCACGGGCGAGATCCCCGGTTTCGTCCACCTCTACGCCGGCGAGGAGGCCTCGGCCGCCGGGGTCATGGCCCACCTGCGCGATGACGATTGCATCGCCTCCAACCACCGCGGCCACGGCCATTGCATCGCCAAGGGCGTGGATGTCTACGGGATGATGGCCGAGATCTACGGCAAGAAGACCGGGGTCTGCCAGGGCAAGGGCGGCTCCATGCACATCGCCGATTTCGAGAAAGGCATGCTCGGCGCCAACGGCATCGTCGGTGCCGGGGCGCCGCTGGTGGTGGGCGCGGCCCTGGCGGCCCGGCTGCAAGGCAGCGACGGCGTGTCGGTGGTGTTCTTCGGCGACGGCGGCTCCAACGAGGGCGCGGTGTTCGAAGCCATGAACATGGCCTCGGTGTGGAACCTGCCGTGCCTGTTCATCGCCGAGAACAACGGCTATGCCGAGGCCACCGCTTCGAACTGGTCGGTGGCTTGCGACCACATCGCCGACCGTGCCGCGGGTTTCGGCATGCCCGGGGTGACGGTGGACGGCTTCGATTTCTTCGCCGTGCATGAAGCCGCCGGCGCCGCCGTGGAGCGCGCCCGGGCCGGGGAGGGGCCGTCGCTGATCGAGGTCAAGCTGACTCGTTACTACGGCCACTTCGAGGGCGATGCCCAGACCTACCGCGCCCCGGACGAGGTCAAGCATTACCGCGAGCACAACGATTGCCTGATGCAGTTTCGCCAGCGCACCACCCGCTCGGGCCTGGTGCAGGCCAGCCAGCTGGACGGCATCGATGTCGAGGTGCAAGCGCTGATCGAGGACGCGGTGCGCAAGGCCAAGAGCGATCCCAAGCCGAGCCCGGCGGACCTGCTTAGCGACGTGTACGTCGCCTACCCCTAAGAACCTGCCCACGATCTGCTGCGCTTAGCTCATGCGGCGTTAAAACTGGCTTCGAAATGCTCATTTAGGGCCCTGAATTGCGCTTTCTCAGCCATTTTTGCCTTGCCTGAGCGTCGCTCGCTAGATCGTGAACAGGTTCTAAAACCCTCTCCAAGAACAACAAGAGACCACCATCATGGCGAGAAAGATCAGTTACCAGCAGGCCATCAACGAAGCCCTGGCCCAGGAAATGCGCCGCGACCCCAGCGTGTTCATCATGGGCGAAGACGTGGCGGGCGGTGCCGGCGCACCCGGCGACAACGACGCCTGGGGCGGCGTGCTCGGGGTGACCAAGGGCCTCTACCATCAATTCCCCGGGCGGGTGCTGGATACCCCATTGTCGGAAATCGGCTACGTCGGCGCCGCCGTGGGCGCGGCCACCCGGGGCGTGCGTCCGGTGTGCGAGTTGATGTTCGTCGACTTCGCCGGCTGCTGCCTGGACCAGATCCTCAACCAGGCGGCCAAGTTCCGCTACATGTTCGGCGGCAAGGCCCAGACCCCGCTGGTGATCCGCACCATGGTCGGCGCCGGCCTGCGCGCCGCGGCCCAGCATTCGCAGATGCTCACCTCGCTATGGACCCATATCCCCGGGTTGAAGGTGGTCTGCCCCTCGTCGCCCTACGACGCCAAGGGCTTGCTGATCCAGGCCATCCGCGACAACGACCCGGTGATCTTCTGCGAGCACAAGCTGCTCTACAGCCTACAAGGCGAGGTGCCGGAGGAGTCCTACGCGATTCCCTTCGGCGAGGCCAACTTCCTGCGCGACGGCAAGGACGTGACCCTGGTGTCCTACGGGCGCACGGTGAACACCGCGCTGGACGCGGCCCGCAACCTGGCCGGGCGAGGCATCGATTGCGAGGTCATCGACCTGCGCACCACCAGCCCGCTGGATGAGGACAGCATCCTGGAAAGCGTGGAGAAGACCGGGCGCCTGGTGGTCATCGACGAAGCCAACCCACGTTGCTCCATGGCCACCGACATCTCGGCGCTGGTGGCGCAAAAAGCCTTCGCCTCTCTCAAGGCGCCGATCGAGATGGTCACCGCGCCCCATACCCCGGTGCCGTTCTCCGACGCCCTGGAAGACCTGTACATCCCCGACGCGGCGAAGATCGAAAACGCCGTGCTCACTGTGATCGAGTGGAGCCGCCGATGAGCCAGATCCATACCCTGACCATGCCCAAGTGGGGCCTGTCGATGACCGAGGGCCGGGTCGATGCCTGGCTCAAGGAAGAAGGCCAGCGCATCAGCAAGGGCGACGAAGTGCTGGATGTGGAGACCGACAAGATCTCCAGCAGTGTCGAGGCGCCGTTTTCCGGCGTGCTGCGCCGGCAGGTGGCGCGCCAGGACCAGACCCTGGCGGTGGGCGCGCTGCTGGGCATCGTGGTGGAGGGCGAGGCCAGCGACGCCGAGATCGACGCGGCGATCGAGCGCTTCCAGGCCAGCTTCGTGCCCGGCGACAGCGCCGCCGAAGAGAGCGGCCCGGCGCCGCAGAAGGCCGAAGTCGGCGGCCGGCTGATTCGTTACTTCGAGCGCGGTGAAGGCGGCACGCCGCTGGTGCTGGTGCACGGTTTCGGCGGCGACCTCAACAACTGGCTGTTCAACCACGAAGCCCTGGCCGCCGGGCGCCGGGTGATCGCCCTGGACCTGCCGGGCCACGGCGAGTCGGCCAAGGCCTTGCAGCGTGGCGACCTGGACGAGTTGAGCGAAGTGCTGCTGGCGCTGCTGGATCACCTGGACGTTGCCCAGGCGCACCTGGTGGGGCATTCCATGGGCGGCGCGGTGGCCTTGAACGCCGCGCGCCTGGCGCCGCAGCGGGTGCGTTCCCTGAGCCTGATCGGCAGCGCCGGGCTGGGGGCCGACATCAACGGCGATTACCTGCGCGGTTTTATCGAGGCCGGCAATCGCAACGCCCTCAAGCCGCAGCTGGTGCAGCTGTTCTCCAACGCGGAACTGGTGAATCGGCAGATGCTCGACGACATGCTCAAGTTCAAGCGCCTGGAAGGCGTGGACACGGCCCTCGGGCAGCTTGCGGGCACGCTGTTTGCCGACGGTCGCCAGCAGGCCGACCTGCGCCCCGTGGTGCAGGACGGTGGGCGGCCGGTGCTGGTGATCTGGGGCAGCGACGACCGGATCATTCCGGTGAGCCACAGCGCCGGCCTCAAGGCGCAGATCGAGGTGCTGCCGGGACAGGGGCACATGGTGCAGATGGAAAGCGCGGAGCAGGTCAACCGCCTGATCCTCGACTTCATCCAGCAGCACTGAGGTTCGCTGCGCCGGCCAGGGGGCCGTCGCAGCTCTACGACAATCAGGAGAAGCCACGATGAGCGTTTCCCTCAAGCCTGTTGCCAGCATGCGCGCCGCGGTCTGGCACGGCCGCCACGACATCCGCGTCGAAGACGTGCCCCTGCCCGAGGCGCCGCCTGCCGGCTGGGTGCAGATCCGCGTCGACTGGTGCGGCATCTGCGGTTCCGACCTGCACGAATACGTGGCAGGCCCGGTGTTCATTCCGGTGGACGCGCCGCACCCGCTGACCGGGATCAAGGGCCAGTGCATCCTCGGCCACGAGTTCTGCGGCCAGATCGTCGCCCTGGGCGAAGGGGTCCAGGGCTTCAGTGTTGGCCAGCCCGTGGCGGCGGACGCCTGCCAGCACTGCGGCACCTGTTATTACTGCACCCACGGGCTGTACAACATCTGCGAGAACCTGGCCTTCACCGGGCTGATGAACAACGGCGCCTTCGCCGAACTGGTCAACGTGCCGGCCAACCTGCTGTACGCCTTGCCGGCCAACTTTCCCGCCGAGGCCGGGGCGCTGATCGAGCCGCTGGCGGTGGGCATGCATGCGGTGAAAAAGGCCGGCAGCCTGCTGGGGCAGAATGTGGTGGTGGTCGGCGCCGGGACCATCGGCCTGTGCACCATCATGTGCGCCAAGGCTGCCGGAGCGGCCCAGGTGATCGCCCTGGAAATGTCCGGGGCGCGCAAGGCCAAGGCCCTGGAGGTGGGCGCCAGCCTGGTGCTCGATCCCAAGGCGTGCGATGCCCTGGCCGAGGTCAAGCGCCTGACCGGTGGCCTGGGGGCCGATGTCAGCTTCGAGTGCATCGGCAACAAGCACACCGCCAAGCTGGCCATCGACCTGGTGCGCAAGGCCGGCAAGTGCGTGCTGGTGGGGATCTTCGAAGAGCCCAGCGAGTTC
Source organism: Pseudomonas sp. MSSRFD41 (assembly GCF_014230245.1). Lineage (NCBI taxonomy): Bacteria > Pseudomonadati > Pseudomonadota > Gammaproteobacteria > Pseudomonadales > Pseudomonadaceae > Pseudomonas > Pseudomonas sp. MSSRFD41. The sequence goes on from NZ_JACKZK010000033.1 coordinate 49,621, forward strand.
AACTTCTTCGAACTGGTGGCCACCGAGAAGCAGGTGCTCGGAGCCCTGGCCTACAACGGCGAGTTCGCCGACGTGATCGCCTTCATCGCCGATGGCCGCCTGGATATCACGCCGCTAGTGACCGGGCGCATCCAGCTGGAGGACATCGTCGGCCAGGGCTTCGAGGAACTGGTCAACAACAAGGAGCACAACGTCAAGATCATCGTTTCACCGAGTCGGCTCTAGCGCTCGATCGCGGGCGATTTGGCGATGGCCGGCCACGGCCATCGCACTTTTTTACCGTTTTGCGTTCTATGGGCAGGCCTGGCTGCGCCGATCCCCGCTGCAGCCCGTGAATGTCGACCCGGTGCCGATGGCCTACGCTCCCTCTTCTTGCATGATGCAAACCCCGTTTCCCACCTGGTTATTGGCAGGCCTGCTGATGCTCGGCGCCACTGGCTGCACCCAGCAGCAGGGGCGTGATATCGCCAACCAGTTTCGCAATGGCAAGGCCGACGAGTTCTTCCAGACCAGCGTCGATCGCATGGCCACCATCGGCATGCGCGACAACCTGCAGAGCCTGTACCTGCTGATGGGCAAGCTCTACCTGCGCAACCCCAGCCAGTGGCGCAAGTCCGGGTATGCCGATGGCACCGCGGCGCAGCGGGCGATCCGCAATGCCATCGAACAGCGCCAGCCGTTGCCGGCCCTGGGCGATCGCCGGGACCTGGCGGCCTTGAGCTATTCCCTGAGCCCGGAGTTCCAGGGCGATCGGGTCGGTGCCTTCATCTACGCCATCGGCAGCATGCTGGTGACCGCCCACGGTGGGCGCACCGAGTTCTACATGACCGACACCCTGGACCCGCAATTCATCAGCAACGCCGCGCGCAATATCGAGAAAGCCACCTGGATGCTGGGCCAGCGCCAGGATGCCAGCGGGGTATTGCTGCTGTTCTCCAACGAGATCTCGGAGGAGGGCAGCAACCTGAGTTTCGCCGTGGAGTTCGGCAAGATCGTCGCGCGCCTGGACCTGCTGACGCAGATCCTCGACGAGCGTTACCGGCGGGTGGGGCTCAACTATGCGCAAAGCCTGTTGCTGATGAATTTCCTGCCGGTGCAGTAGCACCGTGGCTATCGATTTGGCGGCCCGTGCCGGGCCGTGCGCAGCCTGCGGCAGCGGCTACACGAGACGGGCTGGTTGGCGGTGTGTAGCCGCTGCCGCAGGCTGCGTCCGGGCGCGTAGCGGCCGCAAGATCGGTTGGCGCGGTGCGCCAGGGACTGAGCGGAGTCAGGTTTTGCGGGCCGTGCGCAGCCTCGCCAGCTCGACCGCGGCTACACGGCGTTTTTTACCACCGTTAGCTCGATCCGCCATCCCAGCACGCGCAACGCCTGCTCCACCTTCTCGATCTTCGATCGGTGCAGCAGGTTCACCAGCCGGTCCACCTGGGGTCGGTTCACCCCCAGGCGCCTGGCCAGCTCCGCCTTGCTCACCCGCTGCCTGAGCATGGCATTCCACAGCGCCACCTTGGCCACGCTCAGCGCCGGCAGGCGCACCAGCTTTTGCCCCGCAGGGCAGGGCGAGGGCAGCGGAATGGCCATCCGCTGCAGCACATACAACGACAGCGCCATCTCCAGGGCGACCACCGCATCGGCCATGGCTTGCTCCGGCGTCTCGCCGACACAGGCCATGCCGGGTACGTCAATGCAACTGATCCGCGGCTGGCCGTTTTCCAGGTTCATGATCACAGGGTATGCGTACATGGCTGCTTATCCTTCTATAGGGCCGGACTTCATTCCTTAAAGAAGCAATTGCAAGGGCAGGCTTAGCCGCCAGATCGCACTATAAAAATGATGCAAAGGTCGGCACAACGAAGCTTGGCCGGGCAATGTTTGAATGTTTATGTCCAAGGCTCTAGGTCGAGGGCCCGAGGCGGTGGCAGGCAAGCAGCCTGAAAGCCTCAGCTGTGGACAAGAGTGCGCGCGGACGCCGGCCGGGGGTGGGCGAGCGCCAGGACGTAGGCGCTGAACATGTCCGCCAGGCCGTCGGCGTGCTCGGTCATGGCGTTCTTCGTGTGGGGCTTGCTGGAGAAATCCTTGCCCACCGAACTGAGGGTGCAGAGGATCAGCTCGCAGGCCGCGGCGCGGGTCGCCTCGCTGGCATCGGGCAGCAGCTGGAGCATGAAGCCGGTGAAAATCTGCCGTCCCGCCGCACGGGCGGCGCCCGCTTCGGGGGCGTCGCGATACAGCGGCGCGGCCTCGTTCAAGGCACTGCGCAACGGCGCCTCCTCGCACTCCGAGCGGATGAAGGCATGCACCAGGCTGCGCAGGCGCGCCAGGGGCGGTTGTGCCGGGTCGTCGAGGATCCGGCTCAGCATCTGCCGGGTTTGCAGCCACTCATCGCTTTGCAGGCGGAACAGGATCGCCGCCTTGTTGGGAAAATACTGGTACAGCGAACCAATGCTCACCCCGGCCTTTTCCGCGACCCGCGCGGTGGTGAAGCGCTTGGCGCCCTGTTGGGTCAAAACCTGAATGGCGGCCTGCAGAATCGCTGCTACCAGCTCGGTGGAGCGCGCCTGTTGCGGCTGTTTGCGTGAGGAAATACGGGGGTTCTGGCGCTTGTTCATGGACAGTTCGGACGTGCCTGGAAATGCGAATAGCGGATGGGCCGAATCGCTCCCATCATGGTCGTGACTCAACATCTTAGCCCCATCCGATGGAAGACCAGCATGACGACCCTCACCAGCGAGCCCTTGGCGGGCTTGATCGAACGCCTCTACACCCTGGCCGATGCCGCCACCAGCCCGGCCCTCGATGACGTGCCCCGGGAAGAACGCGAACGGCTGATGCACAGCAAGACCGACTACCTGAAGCTCTACGGGCTGCTCAAGGACCTGTGGCTGCCGGTCTCGCGGGATACCGGCAAGTTGCTGTACCTGCTGGCGCGCAATGCCAAGGCCAGGCACATCGTCGAATTCGGCACCTCGTTCGGCCTGTCCACCCTGCACCTGGCGGCTGCCCTGCGCGACAACGGCGGCGGCCTATTGATCGGCAGCGAATTCGAAGCCTCGAAGGTCGCCATGGCCCGCGAGCACATGCTCGAGGCTGGCGTCGGCGACCTGGTGCAGATTCGCCAGGGCGACGCGCTGGTGACCTTGGCCCGCGACCTTCCAGACAGCGTCGACCTGCTCCTGCTCGATGGCGCCAAGGCGCTGTATGGCGAGGTCCTGGGCCTGGTGGAACCGCACCTGAAGCCTGGCGCGCTGGTGCTGGCGGACAACACCGACTACTGCCCCGAGTACCTGGCCCATGTCCGGGCGCCAGAGAACGGCTACCTGTCCGTGCCGTTCGCCGATGATATCGAGTTGAGCATGCGCCTGGGCTGAGGCGCCGGGGGTGCTGTGATGGTTCAGCGCCCGGTTTTTTCCTGCGCGGCATCGGCCAGGGGGCTCGAGCGGCCCTTGATGTCGTGCTCCCAAAACGGTCGATGCGCTGGATCTCATGCCCCGGCAAGGCCACGTTGGCCCTTTCGGTTTTGCCCGGGTAGGGCGTGGGGTCGAGATCCAGCCTGTCCCAGCCCAACCTGTCCATGCTTTTCACCTGACTTGATGCGGTCCTGTGTGCCTGTCCGTTGCTGCGGGTGTGGCCACTGGCGGTTCCGTTCTGACAGCGGCTGACGTTTGAGAATCCGGAATGCCGGCCCAGACAAAAGTACGCAAAACGCTCTGCCCCCTCACTCGGTGCCTCGCATAGCGAGGCATGCTCTCTCTCCGGTTGGTCCGTGGGCGGCCGCTCCCGGCTCAATACCTGCGTTCGGCCATCGTGTTTAAAGGGGCGGGTGGATCAAGATCAAAGGCCAAAACCGGCGGAGCGGCTGCTGCCGTGCCTGGAACGCTCCACGCCTCAAACCACGAAAATTTCACGCCAGCAAAATGGTTTTGTGACAAGGCTGGAACTATCGTGATGACAAAGTGCAATCGCCTGTAGCCATCGCTGTTTGGCCCAACCTGGCATCGGTGCCCTGTCCCGATCCCTGGCGCCGACAGCGTGCAACCACGAACCGCCAGCCTTCTATCTATAAAGAGAGATAACCAATGAACGTCAGGACAATGAACCTCGCTCCCAGGTTTGCCGTGTTTTTCTCGCTCATTATCCTGGTGGTCTTTGCCCTGGGAGTGGTCGCGGTGTTGCAGATGGGCAAGCTGCGCGAGTCCGAGCAGGATGTGGAAAACAACTGGATGGCGAGCATCCGGGAAATCGGCAAGATGAAGGCCGGCACCCTGCGCCTGCGCCTGGAAAGCCTGCGCATTACCGTGACCACCGACGAGCAGCAGCGCCAGACCCGCATCGCTGCGTTGAGTGGTTATCGCAGCACCCTGCAGGACACCCTGAGCCAGTACGAGCCGCTGATCACCGGCCCGGCGGAGCGGGAGTTGTACCAGGCGGTGGCTGGGGATGCGCAGGCCTACTTCAAGCTGCTGGACGAGCTGGAGCCGCTGTTGCGCAGCGGCGACAACGCGGCGGCCATCACCCTGATCAACACCCGCATCAGCCCCATGACCAATTCCCTGCAGGACAAGATGGACAAGCTCTCGGACTTCAATGAGGAGGGGGCCAAGGGCGCCGGGGTACGGGCGACCTCGATCTACAGCGGCGGCGTCAGCCTGGTGGTCGGCCTGCTGGCGGTCACCGTGCTGCTGACCGTCGCCCTGGCGGCGGTGCTGACCCGCAGCATCACCGCACCGATCAGCGATGCCCTGGCGGTGGCCGAACGCATCGCCGGCAGCGACCTGTCCCGGGACATCGGCGTCAGTGGCCGCGACGAAGCCGGCCGGCTGCTGGTTGCATTGGCGAAAATGCAGGCCAATCTGCGGGAAACCATTGCCCATATCGCCGACTCCTCGACCCAGCTGGCTTCGGCCTCGGAAGAAATGACCGCGGTGACCGAAGACGCCAGCCGTGGGCTGGTGCGGCAGAACGACGAAGTCAGCCTGGCCGCCACCGCCGTGACGCAGATGAGCGCTGCGGTGGATGAAGTGGCGCGCAACGCCGAGGCCGCCGCGCAGTCTTCCCGCGAGTCGCTGGAGTTCACCCGTTCCGGCATCGAGAACGTGGCCCAGACCCTCAAGGCCATCGAAGGCCTGGCCGGCAACGTTGCCAGCACCGGCGAGCAGGTCAAGGCCTTGTCCAGCAGGGCCCAGGACATCAGCAAGGTGGTGGAGGTGATTCGCGCCATCGCCGAGCAGACCAACCTGCTGGCCCTCAA
>NZ_JACKZK010000034.1:0-54829 GCF_014230245.1 Pseudomonas sp. MSSRFD41
CAGGAGTTCGAATCCCCTTACCCCGACCATATTCACGAAGAAGGGCACCTCAATGAGGTGCCCTTTTTCGTTTGTCCTTGGAAATGTCCCCAGCCCTGCCTGGGCTGGGCCGCCATTGATCATAGGTCTTGCGAGCCTTCCCAGATGTCCGGCTGGTCCAGCAAGCCATGTTCCAGGGCCGTCATGGCCAGTTGCACCTGTTCCACATACTCAGCGATTTCCTCCAGCGGCACATGATTGAGGCAGGCCTGCTCCAGTTGGCGGCAACGTTCCACCAATAGCTCTCCCTTGATCACTCGCGCTGCCCCTTTGATGCGATGAGCCAGTTCTGCAAGTTCGACTGTCGCCTGTTTTTGCAGGCAGGTCGTGAGCGCTTGTTGATCGGTGCGATTGTTGACGATCAGCTCGCTCAGTATGTGGCGAAGCATTTTCGGCTCGCTGCCCACCAGGCTTTGCAGGGATTCCAGGTCGAAGGCATTGGGCTTAGGCGCATCGCCCGGGGAGGGAAGCAGCTCAGCCTCGCTATCATCGGTATCGCCGATGGACAACAAGCGCAGCTCCAATTCGTCCAGGCCGATAGGCTTGACCAGGCAATCGTTCATTCCGGCCTGGACACAACGCTCCACTTCCTCAGGTTGGGCATCGGCGGTCAGGCCGATGATCATCACCGGCGGGCTGACGCTGTCCCGCTCATAGCGGCGGATGGCGCGGGCCAGCTCGGCACCATTCATGATGGGCATGTGATAGTCGGTGATGATCATGTCGAATCCCCGTTCGCGCCAGATGTTCAAGGCATTCAGGCCGTTTTCCGCCTCTACCACGTCATGCCCGAGGAAGCACAGCTGCTGCTGCAGGACCTGGCGGTTCACCGCATGATCGTCCACGATCAGGACCTGCAAGCGGTACATCGGGCGAGTCTTGGGTTGCGGAGGGCGCTCAGGAGCTTCCACGCGTTCCAGCGCTTGCAGGAGCAGCTCCACGTCGACACGGGTACCTTGCCCCAGTGAACTGCTCAGCGAGATGTGCCCACCCATCATTTCGCACAGGCTCCGGCAGATCACCAAGCCCAGGCCCGTGCCCTCGGTATGCTGCACGTTGCGCTCCACCTGGGAAAACGGCTGGAACAGGCGCAGCTGATTGGCTGGAGAGATGCCGATCCCGGTATCTTCCACGCTGAGCTTGACCTTCAGCGCCGAGTTTTCCAGGAGGTCGGCACCGATGGTCACCTTGATGAAGCCGGATTCGGTGAACTTGATGGCATTGCTGACCAGGTTGGACAGGACCTGCTTGAAGCGCATACCGTCCACCAGCACGTCGCCGTTGATGCTGGAGTCGATTTCCAGCACCAGGTTCAGGCATTTTTGTCGGGCCAGCCCCTCGAATACCCGGGCGACGGACTCCACCAACTCCCGTAGGTTGGCACGCTTGGGCGAAAGGCTCAGGCGACCGGATTCGATCCGGGCGATGTCGAGAATATCGCCAATCAGCTCCAACAGGCTCTTGGCCGAGCTGTAGGCGATTTCGATGCTGGAACGCTCGATCTGGTCGCTGTTGGCGCGCTTGAGCTCCAGCTCCAGAATGCTGATGACTGCGTTCATCGGCGTGCGGATTTCATGGCTCATGGTCGCCAGGAAGGTGGTCTTGGCCCGACTGGCCTCGTCGGCGAGGTTCTTGGCCTCTTTCAGCTCCTGGACCAGGTGGCGATGTTTGGTGATATCCAGCCAACCGCAGATCACGCCTTTGGTGACGCCGTGGCTGTCCTGGAACGGCTGGATCCAGTGCTCGATCCAGACCTCCTTGCCCTGCAAGCGAACGATCTCCTCCGAGGTGAGGGTCTGACCATCGGTGATCGCCTGCAGATATCGCTGGTGTAGCCCTGGCTCCGCAGCGAAATGAGCCTCGGGCAACTCCCGCACGGTCTTGTTCAGCACCTGTTCGGCACTCAAGCCGACGCTACGCAGGTAGCTGCGATTGCACGACAGCATGGCGCCGTCGATGTCTCGTATGTAGAGCACCGGCGGCATGTTCTCGGTCAGGGTTTCGATGAAGCGCAACTGGTCGTTGAGGGTTTTCTCGACCCTGACCCGACGTTGCAGGTACAAGCCCCAGATCAATGACAGCAGTAGCAGCAACGAGGCCCCGGTGACGATCTCGGCAATGACGATGGTGTAGTCGCGCCAGGTTTCGCTGCTCATGCCCGGTGGTGAACGCCAGTGGTTGGCCATGGCGTTGAGATCGTCTGCCGGAAGGCTGAGCAGGGCCTTGTCGAGGATCGACTGCAATTCCGAATCTTCCCGGCGCAAGGCGAAGTTCGCGGTCTTTTGGCTGGTATGGATCAGGTCGGCGATGGCTAGCCTGTTCTGGAACAGGCGGACGATGTAGTAGCGCGAGGTGGGCAGCGACATCACGGTGGCGTCGGCATCGCCTGAGTAGACCTTGTTCAGGCTGTCCAGGGCGGTCTGGGTTTCTATCAGCTCGGTGTCCGGGTAGAGCTCGCGTACTTGCTGCAGCATGACATGCCCGGTGGGAATGGCCAGGCGCTTGCCTGCCAGGTTGCCAGGCGACTTGGCTTTGCCGGTCTTGTCAGCCTGGGTAATCAGCACGAAGGGGCTGGCCAGGAACGGACGGGTGAAACGCAGATTTTCCTCGCGCTGTGCGCTAGCGGTCATGATGGCGAGGTCCGCCTCGGACTGGCGCAAGGCTTCGATCTGCTCCGGATACCCACCGTTGCGTGCCGTCACCTGGAATTGCAGGCCCGTGCGCTGGGAAATCACCTCTAGCAGTTCCGCTGCGACCCCGGCGAACACGCCATTGGCATCGAAGAAGGCAACGGGCGCCAAGTCATCGTTGATCACCAGGCGCAGCACTGGATTACGCTCGATCCAGCGAGCTTCCTGGGCTGTCAGGGGGATGCGCTCGTCCGTCGGCAAAAAACCACTGCCCACCCAGCGTCGGCTCAGCACGACGAGTTTTTCCTGGCCGATGGCCTCGATGCTCTGGTCCAGGATCCGTTGCAGGCGTTCGTTATTGCCCTTGAGTGCGAAGCCGTAGTCGCCCTTGGGATGGTCGGCGAAACGCTCGAACCGCAGAAAACCGTAATAGGAACGGTTGATCTGGAAGTAGGCGCTGAGCACGTCGTCGACATAAACGTCGGCATCGCCGAAGGCGGTCGCGGCTATAGCGTTCTCATGGCTGGTCTGTACCAGCAACTGGGCGAGGGGGAAGTGGGTTCGCAGTTCAGCGGCGTGTTGTTCGGGTACGGCCACCCGCAGACCGGCAAGATCCCGGGGCGGGGTGCGCAGTTCATCGCTGCGCTTGAACAATGCCAGGCGCCCTTCGGCGAACGGCCGAGTGCGCCTGATACTGGCATCGGGGTGCCCGGAGTTGTAGCTGCCCATGAAATCGATAGTGCCGGCTTGCAGCGCCTGCTCGGCCTCTTCGTGGGTCTGGAAGGGCAGGAGCTTGATACGCACTCCCAGCAACTGCCCGAGCAGGGCGCTGATGTCGGCGGTGATGCCTTCGTAGCGGCCATCGTTATAGCTGACGCTGAAAGGCGCCGACTCTTGTGCGACCGCTCCGATCTTCAATTCCAACTTGTGCCGTAGCCAGTGCCAATCCTCGTCCTCGAGCGCGAGCTCGTGGTGGTCTAGGCGTGCGGTGCTGTACAGCGTATGGGGGATAACCTGGGCTACGGCCGGTTGGGGCCCCATGATCGCCAAACAGATGAAAAGCAAGAAAAGTCGGGAATGCATGATTGCTTCAGAAAAATAGGGGGCCAGGAAGTGGTCGATGGACTGGAGGGGACGGCATCGGCATGTGGAACAGGGACGTGGGAGGCTGGTGAGCGATCGATTGAGTCATCCTGGCGGCGGATCTGCGCGGCAATAGGCTATGAAATGATGTTCGGGCATCGGTCGCGCGAACAGGAATCCTTGGGCGGCTTGGCACCCGAGGTCCCGCAGGCGCATTTGCTGTTCGATATTCTCGACCCCCTCAATGATCAGTGACATGCCCAGTGAGCGAGCAAGGGCCACTGTGTAACTGATGATTGCGCAGCTCCTGGGTTGGTACTTCATCTTGCGCACGAAGGTACCGTCGAGCTTGATCTGGCTGAAGGGCAGTTCGCACAGGCGCTGCAATGAAGAGTGGCCAGCACCGAAGTCATCCATGGCCAGGCCACAACCCATCAAGCGCAAGCGCACCAGATTCTCCAGGCTGCAGGCGGGTGCGGTGATCAGGCTGGTTTCGGTGATTTCGAAGATGATGCTGGCGGCTGGTGCCTGGAACCGCGTGAGCCAGTTGGCGATAGCACCGCTCAAGGCCTGGCAGGACAGTTGCGCCGGATGCAGGTTAAAGGAAAAGTCCAGGGGGCGGTCCTGGCCGGCAAGGTTCCTGCGCAGCGCCAGCCCTTGTTCGAGCAGTTGCCAGAACAGGCGGTCCAGGAGCTTGTGCTGTTCCATGAGTGGCAGGAAGTGCGATGGCGGGAGTACACCCAGCCTGGGATGATTCCAGCGTGCCAGGGACTCCACGCCGAGCAGCGAGGCGTCCTCGAGCGCTACCCTGGGCTGGTAATAGGGCTCGAACTCGCCGTTGTCCAACCCGCGAACCACTTCGGCCAATGTCGGCAGGCCGGACCTGGCCAGGGGCTGGGACAGGGGGCCGCCGTGGCGCCAGCTCTGGTGGCGCGTCAGCATAGCTACCAGACGTTCCAGACGGAACGGTTTGCCCAGATCGCCGAGAAAGTGCAGGCCCAGGCGCTTGATCATGGCGATGGTGGTTTGCCGCAGGATCGGATCGGCCTGACTGCACAGGATCACTGAACGCAGCTTGCCGCTCTGGCTGGCATGGCGCAGGAAAGCCAGGCCGTCCATGCCGGGCATCTTCAGGTCGCAGATGACGATATCGATTTTTTCGCAACTGCTCAGCAGGGCCAGGGCCTCGTCGCCATTACCGGCTTCGTGCACCTGTCCGGGCATAGCCTTGTTCAAGGCAGCGATGGTGATCAGTCGTTGGAGTGGTTCGTCATCCAGAACCAGGACGTTCAAATGTTGCATTGCCGGCTCGAGTCATTGATCGCCAAGCATCTTGCTTAAGATTCCAGAGCAGGGTCCACTAGCTGTATCTCTATGGTTTGTAGGAATTTTCCTCAAGGATAATTGAATTATCTGATTCCGTAGGACCTGCTCCTTAATCCCTTGTATCGCCGGTTATTTGACTGGAACCTGAATTTTCCGCTGAACCAGCAAGAGGTTTCTCACGCGAAGCCATGGTTTCGCGCGGTAGTCAATGGCGCTTGAGCAAAGTGCGATGGCGTATTTTCCAATGGTCATGGTTGACCGACGTTTGAGTTCTTAAGGTGAAATGACAATATGCATAGCGTATTGATAGTGGATGACCATCCTGTCGTGCGGCTTGCCGTCAAGGTGTTGTTGGAAAAGCACAACATGCGCGTGGTGGCCGAGACAGATAATGGCCTGGATGCGTTGGAGCTGGTTCGTGAGCATGTGCCCGACGCTGTGATCCTCGATATCGGGATTCCCAAGCTCGATGGCCTCAAGGTGCTGTCGCGTATCAAGGCCCTGGGCCTGCCCACCGAAGTGCTGGTGCTCACCTCGCAGTCGGTGGAAGGTTTCTGCCGGCGTTGCATCCAGCTGGGAGCCCGGGGATTCGTCAACAAGGAAGAGGACCTGGGCAACCTGGTGGTTGCCCTGAATGCTGTACTGGCAGGCTACACCTTCTACCCGTCGCTGGCTCTGGATGTGTCCGCCTCGACGGTGGAGCAGCGTTCCGAGGCCGAGCAGATCGGCTTGCTGACCGATCGGGAAATGATCGTCCTGCAGCACCTGGCACAGGGGCATTCGAACAAGGCTATCGGAGAAAAACTGTTCTTGAGCAACAAGACGGTAAGTACCTACAAGACCCGCCTGTTGCAGAAACTAGGGCTGGGTTCCCAGGTCAGCCTGGCGGAGTTCGCCAAGCGCAATGCGTTGATTCCCTGACGAGAAATTGCGGGCTGGCTCTGCCGGTGCATTTGCGCCATCTCGATGACTTGGGCCCCGCTATTGCATAGCGGGGCCCAGGCGATCAATGCAGCTTCAGGCGCGGATCTGTACCGCGTCCGATCCGGCTACCAAGCATCATCATCGCCGTGCGGAACATTCCGTACAGGGCCATCTGGTGCATGCGATACAACGAGATGTAGAACATCCGCGCCAACCAGCCCTCGAGCATCACGCTGCCGGTGAGGTTGCCCATCAGGTTGCCGACCGCCGAGAAGCGCGAGAGCGAGATCAGCGAGCCGTAGTCGGTGTACTTGTAGGTTGGCAACTCTTTGCCTTCCAGGCGCAGCTTCAACGACTTGGCCAGCAACGATGCTTGTTGGTGCGCCGCCTGGGCCCGTGGTGGAACGTTGCGATCACTGCCAGGTTGCGGGCAGGCGGCGCAATCGCCGAAGGCGAAGATGTTCGGATCGCGGGAGGTCTGAAGGGTCGGCAACACCTGAAGCTGGTTGATGCGGTTGGTCTCCAGGCCATCGATGTCCTTGAGGAAACCCGGGGCGCGAATCCCCGCAGCCCACACCTTGAGGCTGGCAGGAATGACCTGGCCGTCGGCGGTGAGCAGGCTTTGGGCGGTCACTTCGCTGACCGAGGCGTTGGTCATGACCCGCACCCCGAGTTTCTCCAGGGTCTTGTGCACCGGTCCGCTGATGCGTTCGGGCAGGGCTGGCAGGACTCTCGGACCGGCTTCGATCAGAGTGATGTGCATGTTCTCCGGGCGGATCCGGTCCAGGCCGTAGGCTGCCAATTCGTGGGCGGCATTGTGCAGTTCGGCCGCCAGCTCGACACCCGTGGCGCCGGCGCCGACGATGGCCACGCTGATCTGCTCCAGCTCCTCGCTCTGTCCGGCGTGGGCTCGCAAGTAGTGGTTGAGCAATTGTTGATGGAAGCGCTCGGCCTGTTTGCGTGTGTCGAGGAACAGGCAATGCTGGGCCGCGCCCTGGGTGCCGAAGTCGTTGGTGGTACTGCCCACTGCGAGCACCAGGGTGTCGTAGCCGAGTTCACGAGCAGGCAGCAGCTCGGCCCCTTCTTCGTCATAGGTGGCCGCCAGCTGGATTTTTTTCTGCTCTCGGTCGAGCCCACTCATGCGGCCCAGCTGGAACTCGAAGTGGTTCCATTTTGCTTGGGCAACGTAGTTGAGTTCGTCCGCGGAGGAGTTCAGCGATCCGGCAGCCACTTCGTGCAGCAAGGGTTTCCAGATATGGGTCAGGTTGGCGTCGACCAGCGTTATGCTGGCCGTACCGCGTTTGCCCAGGGTCTTACCCAGGCGGGTCGCCAACTCCAGGCCGCCGGCGCCGCCGCCGACGATGACAATACGATGGTTCATGGGGATATCTCGCAAGGCTAAAAGAAATCGGGACAGTCGACCGAGCGAGCGCGATGCGGCTCATAGCGTCAGGTAACTGATAAGACGGCTCAACAAGCCGAGGGCCACGGTCACCACGACCACCACCACGAGGAGCATCCACGGCCGGAAGGGCCGGCGCTCGACTCGGTGCTGGGGCAGGTGCAGGTATTCTTCGACATGGCGTTGGTCGTCGGGGTTCAGGCGGCTGCTCATAAAAGGCCTCGTCGGCTAGACGTCGCAACAGAGAGGAATGTTACAGCGCAGTGTAATCCGGCATGAAAAGGAGCATCACATGCTGCCATGTGGAGATCCATGGCACCCCGGGGCCGGCAAGCATGAGCGCTTTTTACCATTGCGGGGAGGATTGCGCCATGCCCACCGATGGTGGATTGACGAGCCTCACAAACTGATACCGACATCGAAGACGATGCTGCGTCCCAGGTTGCTGCGCAGGAACTCCGGAGCATCCGGGTGGGCGAACAGTACCCGGGCGAAGGTCGGCCCTACCAGGGATAACGAGCGCCAGCCTTGGCGCAGGTATTCGGTAGGCGGCGGGAAATGGCTATTGAGGTCCAGCACTTCGCGCTTGAGGGCGGCAAAGGCAATGATATCCAGCTCCCCCAGGTTCATTCCGCGCTCCTGATAATTGCGGGCCTTCTTGCGCAAGGTCGGTCCCAGCCGCAGCAGTAGCTCGTTGGCCGGGATGCGCTTGGGCTTGGCTTCACGCCGCACCAACTGGCTCAGGGAAAATGCGCTGCGCCGACGTTGCAGTTCGTCGCGCCATTCATCGTTGAGCCGACGTCCCTCGTCGAGGACGAAGAACACCTCGAAGCTGGCCTCGCGAAACAGCACGTCCGGCGGCTCTTGCCCAGGGGCGGAGAATTCTTCATTGCGGTAGGGAATGTTCAAGCCCTGCAGCAGGCGCTGGCAGACCCAACGCTCGCGCTCCCATTTGCGGGCATTGGACAGGAACGCATTGGCTTGCTCGGCCTGGATGGTTAGCAGGCGCAAGAAATCTGAGTCATCCATACCCTCAAGCTTAGCGCCCAAATGTGACCTTAAGAACCAGCCGCGCGGAAAAAGCCCCCGGGCCCTGGATCGCCCAAGCTGGAGCCTGCCCAGGGGCGGTGTAGACTGTTGCGCGTCCCGTCGAACGATAAGGAGTGTGCCGTGAAGCGCTGGTCAATGTTGTTGCTGGTCCTGTTGCCGTTGTGGGCCCAGGCCCTCGAGATCGGGGAGCGGTTGGCGCCCTGGACCCTGCTGGACCAGTTCGACGAGGCCTACAGCCTCGACGGCCAGGCCCGGATCCTGCTGGTGGCGCGCAGCATGGACGCGGCCAAGCTGGTGAACGCGGCGCTCAAGGACCAGCCCAAGGGCTATCTGCAGGAGCGGGGTGGCGTCTTTGTCGCCGATATCCAGCGCATGCCCGCGCTGATCGCCAGGATGTTCGCCGTACCGGCCATGCGCGACTATCCCTACCGGGTGATGCTCGATCGTGAGGGGCGAGTGGCGCCGCGCTACCCGGCAAGCGAGGACAAGGTGCTGTGGCTGCAATTGCGGGATGGGCAACTGGTCGAGCGCCATGAATACGCCAGTGCCGAGCAGCTAGCTGCGGCCCTGGAGCAATCCCGGCCATGATCAGCGCGGCCCTGCTGGCGCCGCAGACGCTGGTCCTGGGGTGGCTGCTGTATGTGCCGCTGCTGCTCTGGGCCATATGGCGAGCGCCCTGGGTCGAGCTGTTCACCGACAGTCGCCGCCAGCACCTGCTGTTCGGCACGGTCTTCGCTCTGTTCCTGTTGTGGTTGGTCCGGCGGGATTTCGATACCGGCGTGTCCTATCACTTCATCGGCATGACCGCGGTGACCTTGTTGCTGGATTGGCCCCTGGCCATGATCGGGGGCCTGGTCGCGCAGTTGGGATTGCTGGTGTTGGGACGCCAGGACCTGGCGGCCCTGGGTGTCAACGGGATATTGCTGGTGCTGCTGCCGGTGGCAGTGACCGAGACCTGCGCCTGGCTGGTGGAGCGGGCCCAGCCGCGCAACCTGTTCGTCTATATTTTCTGCTCGGGTTTTTTTGCCGCCGCGCTCTCGGCATTGTTGTGCCTGCTGTGCGGATTGGGCCTCTTGTGGTTCGACGAGCGTTTCGCCATGCCCGAATGGCTGGAAGACTTCATCGGCTACCTGTGGCTGATCATCTTTCCCGAGGCCTTCATCAACGGCATGCTGGTCAGTGCGCTGGTGGTGTTCTGCCCCGAGTGGCTGGAGACTTTCAACCGCACCCGTTACCTCTCGGCGCCCTGGAAAGACGAGGATCCGCGCCCTTGATCCATATCAATTGCGCACGCCTGGCCGCGCTGCATGCTCGGCAAAAATTCCAGGAGTGCGGTCATGAGTGTCTATCAGTGGGCCCGGCAGGAAGTACGCGACAGCCTGCAAAACGCCCTGCAGGAGGGCTTTGAGCCCGGGCTGAGCCTGCGGGCGCTGCTCAGCGCGGTGGTACAGCAGAGCAAGCATGTGCGCAGCATCGAGGACCTGGCGGATGAATTGCAGTTCCTCGCGGAAAACCTCGACGACGATCAGGACTACAGCTTCATGCGGCCCTGATCGGCCTTCACGCGAATCTTCAGTGGGCGCGGGGCGGCAGTTCTTCGGAGAACAGGTCGTCCTCGGCGTCCGGGCTCACCGGGATCTTGTGCTCCTCCGCCGCCCAGGCTCCCAGGTCGATCAGTTTGCAACGATCGGAACAGAACGGTCGGTTGACGTTGGCCGGGGTCCATTCCACAGGGGCGCCACAGGTCGGGCATTCGACGGTCAAGGGTTGGCTCATGGCTGGCCTCCACGCAAGGTTAGGTAAAAGTGATGCAGGCGTTCGACTTCGCTGTGCAGCCAGGCACGGTCGCGGTCGTTGACCAGGACGTCGTCGGCATGTCGTAGGCGCTCCTCGCGGCTGGCCTGGGCCTGGAGAATCGCCTGGACCTGCTGTTCGCTGACCCGGTCGCGCAACAGGGTGCGTTCGATCTGTAACGGTTGGGGCGCATCGATCACCAGGATGCGCTGGGTCATCCGGGCCTGTCCCGATTCCACCAGCAACGGCGAAACCAGGATGGCATAGGGCGATTGCGCCCGGGCCAGGTGGCTGGCGATTTCCTCGGCGATCAGCGGATGCAGCAGGGCCTCCAGCCAGCGTCGCTGTTGTGGGTCCTCGAAGATCAGCTTGCGCAGGGCGGCACGGTCCAGTTGGCCGTCAGCCTGCAGCACGCCCTCGCCAAAATGCCGGGCGATCTGTTCCAGGGCCGGGCGTCCGGGCTCTACCACCCAGCGGGCGGCATGATCGGCATCGATCACATGGATACCCAGGTCGATGAAGTGCTGGGCAGCGGCGCTCTTGCCGCTACCGATCCCGCCGGTGAGGCCGAGGATCCAGGGGGTGTTAACGGAGCGAGTCATTGGAAACCGACAAACTGCAAATAGAAGTCGGTTATTTGACCACCCCAGAGCAAGGCAATCCAGCCGGCAATGGCCAGAAAGGGGCCGAAGGGGATCGGTGTCGAGCCCTTGGCCTGGCGCAGGCGCAATAATAGGCTGCCAATCAGCGCACCGGCCAGGGAGGCCAGCAGCAAGGTCAGCGGCAGGACCTGCCAGCCGCCCCAGGCCCCTAGCATTGCCAGCAGCTTGAAGTCGCCATGGCCCATGCCGTCCTTGCCAGTCAGCAGCTTGAACAGCCAGAACACCGACCACAGCAATAGATAACCGGCCACCGCACCCCAGAGGGCGTCCTCCAGGTTCGCCAGCAGGCCGAAGCTGTTGACGATCAAGCCCAGCCACAGTAGTGGCAACACCAGCACATCAGGCAGCAACTGGTGCTCGGCATCGATCAGGCTCATGCCCAGCAGGCCCCAGCTCAACAACAACAGCAGACCGGCCGTCCAGCCGAAGCCGAAATGCCAGGCCACGAACGCTGAAAGCACACCGCAGGCCAATTCGACCAGCGGGTAGCGCACGCTGATCCGAGCCTTGCAGTGGGCACAGCGGCCGCCCAGCCACAGGTAGCCGAGCAACGGGACGTTATGCCGGGGGCTTATGGGCTGTGCGCAATGCGGGCAGTGGGAGTGGGGGAGCAACAGGTTGTAGGGCGCGGCCACGGGCTCCGTGGGCAGCCCCAGGATTTCATGGGCCTGGGCCCGCCAATCGCGCTCGAGCATCCGCGGCAGGCGCCAGGCCAGCACGTTGAGGAAGCTGCCGACGATCAATCCCAATACCAGGGACGCCAGCACGAACGCCAGGGGGTAAAGGCTCAAGACTTCAGTCAAGGACATGTTCAGATCGCTGTACCGAGTTGAAAGATGGGCAGGTACATGGCCAGCACCAGGGCTCCGACGATACTGCCCAGCACCACCATGATCAAAGGCTCCATGAGGCTGGTCAGGCTGTCCACCAGGTTGTCCACCTCGTTCTCATAATGCATGGCGATTTTTTCCAGCAAATGATCGAGGGTCCCGGATTCTTCGCCGATGGCGGTCATCTGGATCGCCATCCCGGGGAAGACGCCGCTGGCGCGCATGGCGAAGTTCAATTGCATGCCGCTGGCGACTTGTACCCGGATCCGTTCCACCGCCCGGCGATGCACGTTGTTGCCGCTGGCTCCCGCCACCGACTCCAGCGCCTGTACCAGCGGCACGCCGGCGGCGAAGGTGGTGGCCAGGGTCCGGGCCAGGCGGGCCACGGCGGCCTTGTTCAACAAAGTGCCGGTCAAGGGGAGGCGCAGCAGGATGATATCCAGGGCATCGCGCAGGCGGGGCGAGCGGCGATAGGCCATGCGCGCGCCGAAACCCAGCCCCAGGCCGGCAGTCAGCAGGCTTGCGCCATGTTCCTGAAGAAAGTGCGAGAGGCCGATGACCCAGCGGGTCAGCAGCGGGAGTTCGGCGTTGAAACCGGCGAACAGACTCTGGAATTGCGGGATGACCTTGAGCAGCAGGATGCTGCTGACGAGGATCGCCACTCCGATCACCGCCAGGGGATAGACCATGGCCTTGTACAACCGGGCCTTGAGGCGTTCGCTCTGTTCCTGGTAGGTGGCGACCCGGTCCAGCAGGGTGTCCAGGGCCCCGGCCTGTTCACCGGCTTCCACCAGGTTGCAGTACAGCGGGTCGAAATGGCGCGGGTGCCGGCGCAATGCGCTGGCCAGGCTGGAGCCAGCCTCGATATCGCGCTTGAGGCTGGCCAGCAGTTGGTGCATAGGCGGCTGTTCGAAGCTTTCGGCGATTATGTCCAGGGATTGCAGCAGGGGTACGCCGGCCTGGCACAAGGTCGCCAGTTGCCGGGCGAACAGGGCGATGTCCCGGGGCCTGATCCGCTGTCCCAGGCGCGGCAGGCCGTGGGGCTTGCGCCGGATCCGGCTCGGAACTATGCCCTGTCGGCGCAGGCGGGCCCTGGCCAATGCCGGGCTGGTGGCAGCCAGTTCGCCTTGCAGGGTGTGGCCCTGGTTATCGGTGCCCTGCCAGACATAGGTGCGGGTGGCGGGTGGTTGTACCGTCATGGTTCGGTCCTTGAGCAGACGCAGGTCGAGGCGGACGTCGCCGTGCCGCAGAACCAGCGGCAGGACGTGTCCACGCCTAGCCAAGCCTAGCCGTGGTGAACTGCCGGGTAGTGTCAGGTGCTGACCAGATTTGTCAGTTAATGCGACTGTTGATTCCCCGGGCCTGGTCTGTCTGGTCCACAGGTCGCGTATTTCATGGGTTCTGTTCCCTGGCACAGGGCGTGCTTCGAAGCTGATGGCCCTTGTGGCCTTTCTTGTAACTTTCGTTCAAGCCAGGAGGCGACCCATGAAACGACAGTCTGGTTTCACCCTGATCGAATTGCTGGTGGTGGTAGCGATCATTGGCGTGCTCGCCATGGTGGCGATGCCGCTGTATGCCCAGTATCAAGCGCGAGCCAAGGTCATTGCAGCGCTGGCGGAGGTCTCGGCGCTCAAGGCCGGTGTCGAGGATCTGCTGGGCCAGGGCACCGACCCGACCCTGGCACTGGCCGGAGGCACGGCCCAGACAGCCCATTGCCGGATGACCGCGAGCGGCACGGCCGCCACGGGGGAGGGGAGTATCGGCTGCACCATCCTCAACGCCCCGGGCCCGGTGCTGGACAAGAGCCTGACCCTGATTCGCTCGGCAACCACCGGTTGGAACTGCATCACCACGGTGGAGGCCGACTATGCTCCCAAGGGCTGCGCGACCGAGGGGGCGTGAGCCCTGGCCAGCCCCCGGCAAAACTCGCAACTTGCATGCAGGGAGAGGGAATATCATGCATTTTGCATGGTCCTGATTTTTTCATATTTATATAACTTATTGATTTTAATAGTTATTTTTGTAGTTATGAATTTGGCACAGCCCCTGCAATATCTCTGACAACCCTGCGGCCAGGACACGGCGCAGGCTTTCCAGAAAAACAGGAGTTACTCGTATGAAGAAGTTCGCTATCGCTGCTGCAACCGCTACCGCTTTGACCCTGACCATGGCCAACGCAGCCCTTGCGCAGCCCGCCCAAGGCACTCAGTCGCCGATGGTCGTGGCCGCCGGTGAAGTGACCAAGGCCAAAGAGGCCACCTCCGACACTTGGATCACCACCAAAGTGAAAAGCGATCTGGTCACCGAGAAAGGCATTCCTGGTACCGATATCAAGGTCGAGACCAACAAGGGCGTAGTTTCGCTGTCGTCCACCGTGGCCATTACCGAGGCGCAGAAAGCCACCGCGGTGGCGATCACCAAGAAGATCAAGGGCGTGAAGGCAGTCTCCGCTGACGGCCTGAAGGCCGAGTAAGACCCAGCCTTTTGCCTGGACAGGTGGAGGATGTGGCGGGCACTTGATCTGCCGCTTCCTCCAAGGGTTCATGCGGAAGATCACAAGGACGTGATCATTACAGGCCCCGGCACTTGTGTCGGGGCCTGTTCTATTTGGGCGGGATTCAATGTCGCTGTGGCTTAAGCGAAGGGCGCCGGGCGTGGGCCCGGCGCAAACCTGATTATTCGCTGTCCAGGTGCATCGGGGTGATGACGTTGCCGTTGCTTTCGGCTTCGCCCAGGTTGGCATCGATGAAGTAGACCCGGTCATCGGCCAGCTGGGCCTTGTCCACCAGGAAGTCCTTGATGCTGCTGGCCCGCTCCTGGCCCAGCTGGCGCAGCAATACTTCGCTGCCGCTCCAGAACTGGATCAGGCCCTCGCGCAGCTTGGCGCTGCGTTCGTCACGGCTGAGCTGGCTCCATTCTGCTGGCGGCTGCTGCTTCAGGCGGGTGCGGTAGATACCCTCCAGCAGTGGCGCCTTCTCATCTTCTGGGACCTTCAACAAGGATGCCTGTGCCGGGACCTTGTCGCCGCGACGCTGGAGGATCTTGTAGTAGTTGTATTGGTATTCGCGTTCCAGGCGCTGTTCGGCGATCAGTGGTCCATCGCTGCTCTTGGCACTGGTGCCCTCGATCTCCAGGCGCAGGGTCGGGCGCTCCTGGAGGGCCTTGGCCAGGGTGGTAAGGGCCGATTCGGATTCCTTGCTCAATTCGCTGGAGCCGGGGGCGAAACTGACGCTGCCCAGGTCCTCCGAGCCACCGCCGGTGATCAGGCCGCCGATGAACTTGAACGGCGCCTGGGCCGCACGCAGCACCAGGTTGCGCAGGGTCTGCCAGACGATCGGCATGACGCTGAACTGCGGGTTGTTCAGGTCGCCGGAGATGGGCAACTCGATGGAGATCTTGCCGTCGGTGTCCTTGAGCAGGGCCACCGCAAGACGGATCGGCAGATCCACGGCGTCCGGGCTGTCGACCTTTTCCCCCAGTTGCAACTGCTCGACCACCAACTTGTTCTCGGCCTTGAGTTGGCCCTTGGTGATCATGTAGTGCAGGTCGAGGTTGAGCCGGCCCTTGCGAATGCGGAAGCCCGCGAACTTGCCGGAGTAGGGGGTGAGGGTGGTCAGTTCGACTCGTTTGAAGCTGGTGGCGATGTCCAGGGCCGCCATCGGGTCGAAAGGATTGACGCTGCCCTTGATGGTCACCGGCGCATAGCGGTCGACCTTGCCCTTGACGTCGACGTCCGCCGGCTTGGCCTGGCGGCTGTCGATGGTGCCGATCCTGCCGTTGAGCTGCTGGACGGCGGTGGCGAAGTTGGGGGTCAGGGTCAGGTCGGCGAAATTGGCCGAACCGTCGTTGATGGCGATTTCGCCGATGCGGATGCCCAGTGGCTTGCTCGAACCGGCGGTCGGCTTGGCCGCGGGCTTGCCAGAGCTGCTCGGCGGTTGCGGGATCAGCAGGTCGTCGACGTTGGTGGTGCGGTCATCGTTGATGATGAAGCGGGCATAGGGCTGCATCAGGTTGATGCGGCTAATGCTCAGGCTGTCGCCATGCTGGTAGTTCAGGCCCTCGACCACCACCTGCTGCCACTTCACGAAATCGCGGCTCTTGAGGGTGTCGAGGGTGTGCAGTTGATCCACGTTGGCCCGCCCGGTGATGCTGAAGGCCAGTGGCTCGACTTTGCTCAGGTCCACCGCCAGGTCGCTGCCGAGCATGCCGCTACGCAATTCCAGACGGATGAAGGGGCTGATGTAGGACTGGGCGACGCGCAGATCGATGTCCTTGGTCTGGACCTTGAGCTTGGCGGTGATGGGGTTGAGGTTGACCTCGCCGCTGGCATTGATCCGGCCTTGCTTGCCCAGCCCGGTGTCGAGCTTGAGGGTGAAGGGCGACTGGTTGAGGCTGTCGAAATTCTTCAGGTCCAGGTTCAGCGGCCCGACTTCCAGGGCCACTGCCGGCTTGACCTGGCGGTCTGCCAGGTGCACCTGGTAGTTGCGCAGCTCGACGTCCTTGAGCAGTACCTGCCAGGGCTTGCTCGGTGCCGCCGGCTCCTTGGGCGCTTCGGCGGTGGCCGGTTCATGCTTGGGGGCCGGCTTGGGCGGTTGGCTGGCGAACAGCTTCTGCCAGTCCAGCTGGCCATCGGCCTCGCGGGCGGCCCAGGTCTCGAGCTTCTGGCTGCGGATCTTGCCGACCACCACTTGCTGCTTGGCCAGGTCCACCGTGGTCTCGCTGAGATCCAGGCGTTCCAGGCGCGCCAGCGGGCGGCCATCCGGGGCCTTGATGGCGAATGGCGCGACGCTGAGCGAAGCGTTGTCCAGTAGCAGTTCGGTGCCCTTGGCCAGGCTGAACTTGTAGTGGGTATCGAGGTTCAGCAGGCCATCTTCCAGTACCAGCGGCACCGCATCGCGGACGTAGGGCCACCAGGCCTTCATCTTGCCGCCGGTGACTTTCAAGGTGCCTTCGGAGGTCAGCGGGGTCATGCTGAAGTTACCGCTCCAGTCGATCTGCCCACCTTCGGGGCCGGTGGCCACCAGGGTCATGTCGGCGCTGTCGTCGGGCAGGGTGCTGAGGTTCTTCAGCTCGAACTCGAGCTTGTCGTAGAGGAACTCGATCGGTTCGCTGGGGCGCAGGTCCTGGAAATGCACGTAGCCGCCGGCCAGCTTGATGCGCTCGATGCGGACCGGAAACGGCTTGGCCTCGGGATCGCTGGGGGTAGGTTCGCTGGCGGGCAGCTTGAACAGGCCCAGCAGGTTGAGCTGGCCGTCCTTGTCGAACAGGATCTGGGTCTTGGGCCGGTCCAGCTCGACGTCCGCCAGATGCAGTGCCCGGGTCCACAGGCTATCCAGTTGCAGGTTGGCGTAGAGGCGCTCGAAGGCGATCTGTTCCTTGCCCGGCTCGCCGATGTTCAGGCCCCAGACGGTCAGCTCCAGGCTGAAGGGGTTGAGTTCGATGCGCTGGATATGGGCCGGCGTGGTGGCGTAGTTGGCCAGCTGTTGGTTGGCCACGCGCAGGGCGACGCCTGGCAGGATCAGGAAACCCAGCAGACTGTAAAGGGCCAGAGCGGTCAACAAGGCGCCGATAGCGCGAATCAATCCTTTGGTCATGCGAGGCTTCATCTTTTGAATCAAATGTGCCTTGGAGTATGGCACGCGTTTACGGTTCCGAAACCAGCCCTGTTTTCAGGATTGTTCAGATTTTGTAGCTGTCCTTAGAGTTGCAGGATCAGGGTTTTCAGTGGTGGCTGGCCATCCAGGGAGGGAAAATCCGCAGCCGGTTTCAGCACCTGGCAGTCGCGTACCGGGCGCCCGGCTTTCTCGGCGCAACGCAGCACCTGCTCGCGCCAGTCCTGCAGCGAGACCTTGGCCAGGTTGTTACAGCAGATCAGCACCCCATCCTCGGCGGTGGCCAGCAGGGCGGGCTTGAGCAGGCTCTGGTAGTCGCGCAGCAGGTCGACGGTGCCGAAGGCGCTCTTGGCCCAGGCGGGTGGGTCCAGCAGCACCAGGTCGTACTGGCGCTGTTCCAGGCGCGGATAGCTGGGTAGCTTCTGGCCTCGCCGCTGGCTGATCGGCAAGCCCGCCAACTGGCGGATCGCCGGGAAGTAGTCCGACTGCACGAATTGCATCGCTGGCAGTTGCGGGTTGAGCTGGCCGTTCTCCCGGCCGACCGCCAGGTTGCCTTCGGCGAAGTCCAGGTTGCAGACCTCCCGGGCACCGCCGGCCGCGGCGCAAAGGCCCACACCGCAGGTGTAGGCGAAAAGGTTGAGCACGCGCTTGCCGGCGCTGTGGCGCTTGACCCAGCCGCGGGCGTTGCGCAGGTCCAGGAACAGCAGCGGGTCTTGCCCGGCGTGGCGTCCACGGACCCGATAGTTCAGGCCCCATTCATGCCCGACCAGGTCTTGCAGGGCAGCGTCTTCGGCGCGGTATACCGAATCCTCGCGGGCAATGCGCGAGTTGCCCTGGGAGCGATCGTTGTAGACCAGCAGGGTGGGCAGTTGCAGTCGCTGGTCGACGATTTCCTGCAGTTGCAGCAAGGCATCGCGTTCCAGCGGTTGGTGAAAGCTCTGCACCAGCAACTGCGGGCCGTAGCGGTCGACGGTCAGGCCGCCGGAGCCCTCCTGGCTGCCATGGAACAGGCGATAGCAATCGGTGCCTTGCTGGTGCAGCTCGGCGAGCAGGTCCTGGCGATGATCGAGGGCGGCGCGCAGCGCCTGGTTCAAGGAAGACATGCGGGCGCCTTGCGAATGATTGGGCGGGGCAGTTTACCAGCTTCGTTTAGTGCTTGTAGGCGGGCGCGCGGTGAGGGGCTTCCGTTGTCTGTAGGAGCGAGGCTTGCCCGCGATAAATCTTCTACGAACACGCGCTGTGCCTGATGCACGGCGGTGTCATGACGTTTGTCTCGCGGGCGAGCCTCGCTCCTATGGGTGTACGGGGTTAGCGCTCGATGGCCAGGTCGTTGACGTTGCCCTTGGTCGGTCGGTTTCTACAGGCCCATGCGTCGCCTGGCGCGATGGGCCGAGCTGTCGCGTACCGCCCAGCGCAGCAGCGGCGCGCTGCGCCTGATGCTGGCGCGGATCAGTTGGCGTTGCAGCGGGCTCTGCTCGACCCCCAGCAGCTCGCCGGCCCAGTCCGGCAGCAGGTCGATCCCGGCTTGCATCATCAATGAACCCAAGGGCTTGGCCAGGCGGCTGGGGGCTGGCGCGGCCCGCAGCAGGCGCAAGACTTCGCGGCTGCGCTGGTCGCACAACAATTGCGGGCGCATGGCTTGCAGGTAATCGGCCACAGCCTGTCGTGAACGGGGTACATCCCGGGCGCCCAGGCGCTCGGCCACCAAGGCGATTTCATCGTAGTAGCGATCCTGGTCGGCACCTGGCAAGCGCGGATTGAAGTAGCGCAGGTGGGCCGCCAGGAAACTGCTGACCTCAGCTACGTGGACCCAGGTCAGCAGGTCTGGATCGCTGGCCGCGTAGGGCCGGCCATCGGGGGCGGTGCCGGTGATGTGCAGGTGGATGCCACGGACTTTCTCGATCAGCCATTGGGCGTCCTGGCGCGAGCCGAAGGTGGTCCCGGAAATGAACTGCCCGGTGCGGCGCAGGCGGCCGATCAGGTCCTGGCGAAAGTTGGAGTGGTCCCACACCCCGGCCAGCGCCAGGGGATGCAGGGCTTGCAGCAACAGGGCGCTGATGCCGCCGATCAGCATGCTGCTGAAGTCGGCATGCACTTGCCAGCAAACGGCCCCTGGACCGAATAGACCGGGATCGCCCTTGGGGTTTTCCAGGTCGAGCTGGCCCAGGGACAGGCCGGTGAGGCTCATGACCTGGCTTTCGATACGGCTGCGGATGAACTCCATGACGGCTCGCTACGATAGGGAAACAATGGCGCGGCCCAGGCCGCGTCGCTTTCAGCGGTTCAAGCGTTGGTCGATCAGGCCCTGCACCACGCCAGGGTCGGCCAGGGTCGAGGTATCGCCCAGGCTGTCCAGCTCGTTGCAGGCTATCTTGCGCAGGATACGCCGCATGATCTTGCCCGAGCGAGTCTTGGGCAGGACCGGTGCCCACTGGATCAGCTCCGGCTTGGCGAAGCTGCCGATCTCGCGGCTGACCAGGGCCAGGAGTTCCTGCTTGAGGGCAGCGTCGGGCTCTATCCCCTGCATCGGCGTGACGAAGGCATAGATGCCCTGGCCCTTGAGGTCATGGGGGTAACCCACCACGGCGGCTTCGGCGATGCTGTCGTGGAGCACCAGGGCGCTCTCCACCTCCGCGGTACCGATGCGGTGTCCGGAGACGTTGATCACGTCATCGATGCGCCCGGTGATCCAGTAGCTGCCGTCTTCATCGCGTCGGGCGCCGTCACCGGTGAAGTAGTAGCCCGGGTAAGGCGCGAAGTAGGTCTCGACCATGCGCTGCGGATCGCCATAGACGGTACGGATCTGCCCGGGCCAACTGCCCTTGAGCACCAGGATGCCGCTGCCGGCGCCCTGGATCTCCTGGCCCTGGTCATCCAGTAACACCGGTTGCACGCCGAACATCGGCGTCATGGCGCAACCGGGCTTGATCTGTCGGGTGCTGGCCAGCGGGCTGAGCATGATGCCGCCGGTCTCGGTCTGCCACCAGGTATCGATGATGGGGCAGCGCTGTTCGCCCACCTCGTTGAAATACCATTCCCAGGCCTGCGGATTGATCGGCTCACCGACGCTGCCGAGCAGGCGCAGGCTGGCGCGCGAACTGTTGCGCAACGGTCCGGCACCTTCGCGCATCAATGCACGCAAGGCGGTGGGCGCGGTGTAGAAGATGTTCACCCGATGCTTGTCCACCACTTCCCAGAAGCGCGAAGTGCTGGGGTGGTTGGGGACTCCTTCGAAGATCAGCGTGGTGGCGCCGTTGGCCAGCGGGCCGTAGAGGATGTAGCTGTGGCCGGTGACCCAGCCGACATCGGCGGTGCACCAGAAAACCTCGCCGTCGCGGTAGTCCATGACGTACTTGAAGGTCATGGCCACGTGCAGCAGGTAGCCGCCGGTGGTATGCAGCACGCCCTTGGGTTTGCCGGTGCTGCCTGAGGTGTAGAGGATGAACAGCGGATCCTCGGCGTCCATCGGCTCGGGCGCGCACTGGTCGCTGCTGGCGGCCATGGCCTGTTCATAGTGAATGTCGCGGCCGTCGACCCAGTTCACCGCGGCGCCGGTGCGCTGCACCATGATCACGTTGCTGACATCCGGGCAGTTGAGCAACGCCTTGTCGACATTGTTTTTCAGTGGCACCCGCTTGCCGCCGCGCAGGCCTTCGTCGGCGGTGATCAGGGTGTGGCAATCGGCATTGAGGATCCGGTCGCGCAGCGCCTCCGGGGAGAAGCCGGCGAACACCACCGAATGCACGGCACCGATGCGCGTGCAGGCGAGCATGGCGTAGACGGCCTCGGGGATCATCGGCATGTAGATGCACACCCGGTCGCCTTTCTTCACGCCACGGCTCTTGAGCAGGTTGGCCAGGCGGCAGACTTGTTGGTGCAAGGTGCGATAGGTGATGCGCAGGGACTCGGCGGGATCGTCGCCTTCCCAGATGATCGCGGTCTGGTCACCGCGTGTTTCCAGGTGGCGGTCGATGCAGTTGTAGCTGACATTGAGCTGGCCGCCGCCAAACCAGCTGGCCTGGCCGGTGCGGCTGTCATGGCGACGCACCTCGGCCCAGGGGTGGCTCCAGTGCAAAAAACGCTTGGCTTGCCCGGCCCAGAACAGTTCTGGCTGCTCGATGGACTGGCGATAGAGATGGAGGTAGTCGTCCTGGCTCAGTTGGGCTGCCTGGCGGACGGCATCGGCTTTCGGAAAAATGCTGATATCGAACATGACGGCTCCTTGTGCTTGTTTGGCGACAAGACTCAAGGGTGCGCGCATGTGAGGGCAAGGTTCAAGGGCCAGGGCCCGAACGGGAGCCGGCGAGCGGGAGCCGGCGAGCCGGCCCCCGCGGATGCAGGCGATCAGCCGCGATGACGACCGCGGAAGTAATTGATCAGCCCCTGGGTCGAGGCATCCTCGGCGCTGGTTTCGTCACTGCCCACCAGGCGGCCGTAGACGCCCTTGCCCAGCTCCTTGCCCAGCTCCACGCCCCATTGGTCGAAGGCGTTGATGCCCCAGATCACGCTTTGCACGAACACCTTGTGCTCGTACAGTGCCACCAGCGCGCCAAGACGCCGTGGGCTGATGCGCTCGACCACCAGGGTGTTGCTCGGCCGGTTGCCTGGGATCACCTTGTGCGGTGCGAGCCGTTGCACCTCGGCTTCGTTCAGGCCCTTGCTGCGCAGTTCGCTCTCGGCTTCGGCGCGGGTCTTGCCGAGCATCAGCGCCTGGCTCTGGGACAGGCAGTTGGCGTACAGCCACTGGTGGTGGTCGGCCACCGGGTTGAAGCTGACGATCGGCACGATGAAGTCGGCCGGGATCAGCTGGGTGCCCTGGTGCAGCAACTGGTGGTAGGCGTGCTGGCCGTTGCAGCCCACGCCGCCCCAGATCACCGGGCCGGTATCGGTGCCCACAGGGGTGCCGTCCTGGCGCACGCTCTTGCCGTTGGATTCCATATCCAGCTGCTGCAGGTGCTTGGTGATGTTGCGCAGGTAGTGGTCGTACGGCAGGATCGCGTGGCTCTGCGCGCCCCAGAAGTTGCCGTACCACACGCCCAGCAGCGCCAGCAGCACCGGCATGTTCTGCTCGAACGGAGCGCTCTGGAAGTGCTGGTCCATGGTGTAGGCGCCGGACAGCAGTTCCTTGAAGTTGGACATGCCGATGGCCAGGGCGATCGGCAGGCCGATGGCGGACCACAGCGAGTAGCGCCCGCCGACCCAGTCCCACATCGGGAAGATGTTCTCTTCGCGGATACCGAAGGCCACGGCGGCGGCGTTGTTGCTCGACACCGCGATGAAGTGGCGGTGCAGTTCGGCCTCGGAGCCGCCCTGGGCCAGGTACCAGGCGCGTGCGGCCTGGGCGTTCTTCAGGGTCTCGAGGGTATTGAAGGATTTCGACGAGACGATGAACAGCGTGGTTTCTGCACGGATCTTCGCCGAAAGCTCATGGAATTCGCTGCCGTCGATATTGGCCAGGTAGTGGCAGCGCACGCCTTTGTGGGTGTACGACAGCAGGGCTTCGGAGACCAGTTCCGGGCCTAGGAAGGAGCCGCCGATACCGATGTTCACCACGTCGGTGATGGGCTTCTCGGTATAGCCGCGCCACAGGCCGTCGTGGATGCGGCCCACCAGTTCGGTGATCTGGTTCAGCACCTTGTGCACTTCCGGCATGACGTTCACGCCATTGACCGACAGCTTGTCGCCTACCGGGCGGCGCAGGGCGGTGTGCAGGGCCGGACGGCCTTCGGAAGCGTTGACCAGTTCGCCGGTCATCATCGACTTGATCGCGTCGGCCAGCCCGACTTCCTTGGCCAGGTTGACCAGCAGGTCGCGAGTCTGACCAGTGATCAGGTTCTTGGAATAGTCGAGAAACAGCCCGCAGCTGCTCAGGGTGAACTGGCTGAAGCGCTGAGGGTCGGCATTGAACGCCTCGCGCATGCTGAAATCCTGCATGGCTTGGCGGTGTTCTTTCAACGCTTGCCAGGCGGGCAGAGCGGTAACGTCGTGAGGAGTGCGGTAGTACGCCATCGCTGCGGTTTTCCTTTTGCTTGAACTGCCTTTTGGACACTGAAAAGCCCGGAACGTCCATTCTGGATTCACGGACTTGGTGCGTTCGGCCCTGTGCTGATTCGATTAATCACCCGGGGCGACAACAGTAACTCCAGCCTGGGCTCCTGTCTCGGCCTTCTGCGACTTGCGGTCGGTACTATTTTGCACCGACCGCGCGGCATGGGCTTGCGGTGTGAAGAAACTAAGGGGTCAGGCGACCTGAACCGGAATCGCGTGGCTGGTGTGGCTCAGCTCGTTGCCGGGGGCCATGTACAGCATGCGGGGCTTGAAGTTGAGCAATTCGGCTTCGCTGTAGTGGGCGTAGGCGCAGATGATCACCCGATCGCCGACCTTGGCCTTGTGTGCGGCCGCGCCGTTCACCGAGATCATGCGCGAACCGGATTCGCCGCGGATGGCGTAGGTGGTGAAGCGCTCGCCATTGTCGACGTTGTAGATCTGGATCTGCTCGTACTCGCGAATGCCGGAGAGGTCCAGCCAGTCGCCGTCGATGGCGCAAGAGCCTTCGTAATCAAGCACGGCGTGGGTGACTTCTGCGCGATGCAGCTTGGCCTTGAGCATGATGGCGTGCATGGGGGGTTTCCCTTGGTCGGATCCTCGAAAAGGGGCCTGCAGTTTTGGCTGCAGGCCCCGGCGGGCGGCAGTTTGCCCGAAGGTTGGGGTTCGGGCAATCGGCTGATCAGGCCGGCGCGTCGAGGTCCAGGTGCAGGTTGTCGATCAGGCGGGTAGTACCCAGGTAGGCCGCCACCAGGATCACCAGGTCTCGGTCCTCGGCGGTGGCCGGGCGCAGGTTCCGGGCGTGGCGGATTTCCAGGTAATCCTGGCGCAGGCCGGCGGCCTCCAGCAGGCGCTGCTGTTCGGCCAGCAACTGCGGATAGTCGCGCGCGCCACTGCGAATGGACGCGGCGATCTGGCTCAGGCTGCGATACAGCACCGGCGCAATGGCCCGCTGTTCTGCGCTCAGGTAGCCGTTGCGCGAGGACAACGCCAGGCCATCCTCGGCCCGCACCGTGGGTTCGCCGATGATCTGGATCGGCATGTTCAGGTCATGCACCAGGGCGCGGATGACGGCCAGCTGCTGGTAGTCCTTCTGGCCGAACACCGCGAGGTCGGGTTGCACCATGTTGAACAGCTTGCTGACCACCGTGGCTACCCCTTCGAAGTGCCCGGGGCGGCTGCCGCCGCACAGGCCTTCGGACAACTGGGGGACGCTGACCCGGGTCTGTCCGGCCATGCCGTCGGGGTACATTTCCTCGACACTGGGCGCGAACAGCAGGTGGCAGCCGGCCTGGAGCAGTTTTTCCTGGTCGGCGGCGAGGGTGCGGGGATATTTGTCCAGGTCTTCGCCGGCGCCGAACTGCAGCGGGTTGACGAAGATGCTCGCGACCACGAAGTCCACTCGCTGGGCGGCCTTGGCTACCAGTGCAGCGTGCCCGCTGTGCAGGTTACCCATGGTCGGCACGAAGCCGATACGCTTGCCTTCGCTGCGAGCGCGAGCAACCGCGGCGCGCAATTCACGCACGGTCTTGACAGTATTCATGCGCAGAACCCGTGTTCGACGCCAGGAAAGGTGACGGCCTTGACTTCCTGCACGTAGGCGCTCAGCGCCGCCTGGATGCTGTCCTTGCCGGCCATGAAGTTCTTCACGAACTTGGGGGAGCGTCCGGTGAGGGACAGGCCCAGCATGTCGTGGAGCACCAGCACCTGGCCATCGGTGGCGCTGCCGGCGCCGATGCCGATCACCGGGATCTTCACCGCCTGGGTGATTTCCGCCGCCAGCTCGCTGGGCACGCATTCGAGCAGCAGCATGGCCGCACCGGCCTGCTCCAGGGCGATGGCATCGGCACGCATCTGCCGGGCCTGGCTCTCGTTGCGTCCCTGGACCTTGTAGCCGCCCAGGACGTTCACGGTCTGTGGGGTCAGCCCCATGTGCACGCAGACCGGCACGCCGCGCTCGTTCAGCAGGCGTACCGGCTCGGCCAGCCAGGCCGCGCCTTCGATCTTGACCATATGCGCACCGGCCTGCATCAGTTGCGCCGAACTGCTCAGGGCCTGTTCAGTGGTGGCGTAGGACATGAAAGGCAGGTCGGCGAGGATCAGGGCCCCGCTGTTGCCGCGTTTCACCGCTGCGACATGGTAGGCCATGTCGTCGATGGTGACTGGCAATGTGCTGTCGTGCCCTTGCAAGACCATGCCCAGGGAATCGCCGACCAACAGGACTTCGATGCCGGCTTCGTTGCAGGTGTGGGCGAAGGTGGCGTCATAGCAGGTCAGCATGGTGATTTTCTCACCTTTCTGCTTGAGGCTTTGCAGGGTGGTCAGGGTGATGTCTGGCATGAAAGGGGTCCTCATTCAGGCGCTTTGGAAACTACTGCGAGTAACGCGCGTGATTCTTCGTTGTTCAGGCGCACGGTCTTTTGTCGTGCTTATACAGCCTGCTTCCAAGCGATTTGAACGATCCCGGAGACGCCCCCTCGGGCGTCTTGTACAGCTTGCCATGGTTGAAAGAACTCGCGTGCCGGCGGGTATTCCGCCCTTGCATCACTGCCTCTGCCTGGCGTTTCCCGGGTTCGCCGCGAACAAGCTTCACTTGAATTGCGCCCTTTAACGCCGTGATGGCGGCAACGGGACGCCTATAGTCGTGAGGAGAACTCTGGAAGTCAATTAGATGTGTTACCGCATTGTTACGGCGGTAGTGTTACCGCCGTTACTGATGCGTTTCAGCTGTCAGGCCTGGCGTTCCAGGCCGACAAATGGGCAGGCGGCGAGCAGTTCCCGCAGGCTGCGGCCATCGGCCAACTGCAGGTCGGCCGGAGCCAGCTCCGCCAGGGGATAGAGGACGAAGGGGCGGGCCTGCATATGATAGTGCGGGACTTTGAGGCGGGGTTCGTCGATCAGTCGCTCGCCAAACAGCAGGATGTCCAGGTCCAGGGTCCTTGGTCCCCAGCGTTCGTGGCGCTCCCGGCCTTGCTGTTGCTCGATGGCTTGCAGCGCATCGAGCAATTGCAGCGGCTCGAGGGTGCTGTCCAGCGCCGCCACGGCGTTGGTGAAGCGCGGTTGGCCGGGCAGCAGCGAATCGCTCTGGTAGAACGCCGAGACACCATGCAGAAGGCTTTCGGGGATTTTCCCCAGGGCCTCGATGGCGCTGCGCAGTTGCTCCTCGGGATCGGCCAGGTTGCTGCCCAGGCCGATATAGATGCGCTCCATCGGTTATTCGCCCGACGCGCCGGCACTGCCGGCCCGCTTGCGCTTGGCACCACCGCTGCGCCGGCGTTTGCGTGGCGCGCCACTGGCATCGTCCTTGCCGCTGAGGTCACGGATCATGTCGCGACGTTCGGCATCATTGGCGTCCTGGTAGTCGGTCCACCATTCACCGAGGCCGTCGGTTTGTTCGCCGGCGCTTTCGCGTAGCAGCAGGAAGTCGTAGCCGGCGCGAAAGCGTGGGTTGTCCAGCAACTGGTCGGCCCGCTTGCCACTGCGGCGCGGCAGGCGCTCCTGCATGTCCCAGATCTCGCGGATCGGCATGGTGAAACGCTTGGGGATGGCGATGCGCTGGCACTGTTCGGCGATCAGTTCGTGGGCGGCCTCCTGCATGGCCGGGATCGGCGGCATGCCGCGCTCCTGCAGGTGCAGGACCCGGGCCGGCAGGGCTGGCCAGAGCAGGGCCGCGAACAGGAAGGCCGGGGTCACCGGTTTGTTCTGCTTGATCCGCAGATCGGTATTGGCCAGTGCCTCGCTGATCAGCGTATGGGTGTAGGTCGGGTTGTATTCCAGGGCTTCGGCGCTGGCCGGGAACAGCGGATCGAACAGTTGCAGGTCCACCAGCATCTCGAAGGTGTCGGCGGCATGGCCGGAGAGGAACAGCTTGAGCACTTCCTCGAACAGGCGTGCCGAGGGGATTTCCCGCAGCATCGGCGCCAGTTCGCGGATCGGCGCGGCGGTGTGCTTCTCGATCCCGAAGTTCAGCTTGGCGGCGAAACGCACCGCTCGCAGCATGCGCACCGGATCTTCCTGGTAGCGCTTGCGCGGATCGCCGATCAGGCGCACCAGGTTGTTGCGAATGTCGTGGACGCCATTGGCATAGTCGAGGATGCGTTCGCTGACCGGGTCGTAGTACAGGGCATTGATGGTGAAGTCGCGGCGTTGCGCGTCATCCTCCAGGGTGCCGTAGACGTTGTCCCGCAGGATTCGCCCGCTTTCGTTGCGCGAGGATTGGTTGCTGTCCTCTTCGTCTTCGTTCTGCGGGTGATTGGCGCGGAAGGTCGCCACCTCGATGATTTCGCGGCCGAAGTGGATGTGCACCAGCTTGAACCGCCGGCCAATGATCCGCGCATTGCGGAACTCGGCCCGGACCTGTTCCGGCGTGGCGCTGGTGGCGACGTCGAAATCCTTGGGAGAGATGTTGAGCAGCATGTCGCGCACGCAGCCACCCACCAGGTAGGCCTGGTAGCCGGCGTTCTGCAGGCGTTCGACGATATTGACCGCATACCGGCTGAACTGGGCGCGCTGCAGCGAATGCTGGCTGCTGTTGAGCACTTCAGGGGTGCTGCGTTTATGTTGCGTACGACGCAAGGGAGAACGGAATGACTGGAACAGCTTCTTCAGCATGGGATGCACTGTTTGAAGGAATGTTCGGCCAAAACGAAGAATGACCGCATGATGGGCGGGGATTCTAGCATTTAGTCGAAGGATGGTGTAGGAAGCTGCCGCGACTTATGCACAGGACATCCCATCAGGATGAGTAGTAGGGATGGAAGTGAAGCGATGGCTGAACGCCAGGAACCACAAGGGGAGCCGAAGCTCCCCCAGAATAGTTGCGTGCTCTATTTTTATTATTGGTTTCGGGCTTCTTGTTTTTGTTTAACGCCCTTGTCACCTGGTTTGCCCAGCGTGACCCTCCCAATCGGGAGCCAAGAGCAAACGGATTGCTTTGATCGCTGAGTTGCAATGATCTTTCGATCCAACCAGTTCAGGCTCTGCTTTAGGGCAGTTTTTGTTGTTCTCAGCCTGGTTGTGGGGCAAGCCCCCAATACAACGCCTCTTCAAAAGAATCAGTTAGCTGCGCCTCCGCCGTGTTGTTTTTGTTATGCGTGAGTCGATTCGTCTTATTTTTATTGTCTTGTGCATTGCTTGTTATTGTTCTTGTACCAAACATATAGCAGGTGCCGTGCCAACTTTTGCAAAGCCCACTAAAACAAGGGGTTAGGCGGGATATACGGCTTTTCTCAAGGCAAAAAAAACCGGGGCTTCGTTACCTTTAGCCCCGGCTTCTGTTACGTCCACTTACAGGGGTAACAGTTTTTTTCACAAACCCGTTGTTACCCCACCAGGCCGCCACACGTGTCAGTTTTCGCTGGTCACCCCGCTCTTGCGCCGGGGGATGCCCAGGCGCTGGCGGCGTTCCCACAGGCATTTGCGGCTAACGCCCAGCTTGCGCGCCAGCTCGGTCTCGGTCATGTGGTCCTGGTGCTCGAGGACGAAGTGCTGGAAGTAGTCTTCCAGGGAGAGGTCTTCGGTGGGCTCATGGCTGGTTGGCGCCGATTGCGGTGCCAGGCTGTCGAAGTCCTCGTCTTCCAGGTCGCTCAGCTCGATGTCGATGCCCAGCAGGTCCGCGGAGATTTCCGGGCTTTCGCACAGGATCACCGCGCGCTCGACGGCGTTCTCCAGCTCACGCACGTTACCGGGCCAGGAATAATGGCGGATCGCTTGTTCGGCATCGGCGGCGAACTTCAGGTCCGTGCGGCCGATACGCGCACTCTGGCGGGCGAGGAAGGCGTTGGCGATCTCGTTGACGTCGGCGCCGCGCTCACGCAAGGCCGGCAGCTTCAATGCGATCACATGCAGGCGGTAATACAAGTCTTCACGGAACTGGCCGATCTTCGACAGGCTCTTGAGGTCGCGGTGGGTCGCGGCGATCAGGCGGACGTCGACTTTCTGCGACTGTACCGAACCCACGCGGCGGATCTCGCCTTCCTGCAAGACCCGCAGCAAGCGCGCCTGGGCTTCCAGCGGCAGCTCGCCAATTTCGTCGAGGAACAGCGTGCCGCCGTCGGCCGCCTCAACCAGGCCGGCACGTCCGGCACTGGCGCCGGTGAATGCGCCTTTTTCATGGCCGAACAGTTCGGATTCGATCAGGGTTTCCGGAATGGCCGCACAGTTCACCGAAATCATCGGTGCCTTGGCCCGCTTGGACAGGTTGTGCAGCGCCCGCGCCACCAGTTCCTTGCCGGTTCCGGACTCGCCCTGGATCAAGACATTGGAATCGGTGGGCGCGACCTTGCGGATCTTGCCGTACAGGTCCTGCATGGGCGCGCAGGAGCCGATGATGCCGATCTCGCCGTTGCCGGCCGCGCTCTTGTCGGGACTGGCGGCCTTGCCGGCTGGTCGCTCGGCCGGCGCCTGGTCGGCGCTCTGCCGATCACGCAGGATACGCGCTACGGCCTGGAGCATCTCGTCGTGGTCGAATGGCTTGGCGATGTAGTCCACCGCGCCCATTTTCATCGAGTCCACGGCCGAGCGCAGGCTGGCGTAGCTGGTCATGATCAGCACCGGCTTGCCCTGGCCAAGCTTGATCAGCTCGGTGCCCGGGGCGCCTGGCAGGCGCAGGTCGCTGACGATCAGGTCGAACGTGGGAATACTGAAGCGTTCCTGTGCTTCCTGCACCGAACCGGCTTCGCTGACCTGATACTGGTTGCGTTCCAGCAGGCGTCGCAAGGCGGAGCGGATGATGGTTTCGTCTTCGACGATCAGAATATGCGGCATTGATTCAATTCTCTCGACGGTCTCAGTTCACAGCGGACGTCGCTTCGACATGGCGCGGTAAGGTCACTCGAATACGGGTGCCGCGCTGGCTCTGTGGATCGGCCGGGCTGTCGATGGTGATTTGTCCATAATGCTCTTCAACGATGGAATAGACCAGTGCAAGGCCCAGACCGGTGCCTTCCCCTGGGTCCTTGGTGGTGAAAAACGGTTCGAACAATCGGTCCATGATGTTCTTGGGAATGCCGCTGCCTTCGTCTTCCACGATCAGGTCGACCGTATGCTCGAAAGCCTCGCTCTTGACGCGTACCGCGCTCCCGGCAGGGGAGGCGTCGCGAGCGTTGGACAGCAGGTTGATCAGTACCTGGGCCAGGCGTTGGGGATCGCCATCCACCCAGTGGTCGGGATCGCATAAATTGAAGAACTGCACCTCGAAATTTCGCCGGTTCAGTGCCAGCAGGCCGATGGCGTCCTGGGCCACTTCGGCCAGGCATACGGCTTCGTCGTTGTGCTGGTGGCTGCCGGCATGGGCGAAACTCATCAGCGACTGGACAATGCGCGAGATGCGCTTGGTCTGCTCCAGAATCTGCTCG
Organism: Pseudomonas sp. MSSRFD41; assembly: GCF_014230245.1. Classification (NCBI taxonomy): domain Bacteria; kingdom Pseudomonadati; phylum Pseudomonadota; class Gammaproteobacteria; order Pseudomonadales; family Pseudomonadaceae; genus Pseudomonas; species Pseudomonas sp. MSSRFD41. The sequence goes on from NZ_JACKZK010000034.1 coordinate 30,753, forward strand.
CTGATCTCGGTCAGTTCGCCATCTTCCTCGCGTTCCTCGCGCAGGTTCTGCGCCAGGCAGGCGATACCGGTGACCGGGTTGCCGATTTCATGGGCGACCCCGGCGGCCAGGCGGCCGATACTGGCCAGGCGCTCGGAGTGCACCAACTTGTCTTCCAGGGTCTGGGTCTCGGTCAGGTCCTCCACCAGCAGCACCAGGCCGCTGTTGCCCGGCGCCAAGGGCTCGTCGATGGCCGCCTTGTGCAGGTTCAGCCAGCGAGTCTGGCCGTCCAGGGCCAGATGCTGCTTGTGCAAGTGCTCGTCGGGCAGGTCGATGAAGCCCTGGAGCAGGTCCCTCCACGGGTTGGCGATGGTACCCAGGCGCGACCCCACTACGTGCTGGGCGGGAATCCCGGTGAGTTCCTCCATGGCCTTGTTCCACATCAGGATCTCCTGGTCCTTGGCCAGGGAGCAGACGCCCATCGGCAGCTCTTGCAGGGTCTGCCGGTGGTAGCGACGCAGGGCGTCGAGCTCGGCGGCCAGGCCGGTGAGGCGCGAGTGGTAGTCCTCGAGCCGGCTTTCGATGAAGTGGATGTCCTCGGTCACGTAGTTCTCGCCGCCGGCCTTGTAGGGCAGGAAGGTCTCCACCATATCCTGGGCCACGCTAGGGCCCATCAGCCCGGACAGGTTGGCCTCGATGCGGTCCCGCAGGCGTCGCAGCGCATAGGGGCGGCGTTCGTCGAAGGGCAGGTAGAGGTCGCGCAGGGCCTGTTCCACTTCCTTCTGCGCGGCCTTGGCCCCCAGTGGCTTGGCCAGCTGGGTGGCGAATTCCTGGGGCGAGGCCGCATGCAGCTCCCGGCGCTGCGGCCGGCGTACGTTGTCCACCGCGCAAGCTTCGGCGGCACTGGCCTCCTCTGAGCTGGCGTTGGTGAATAGCGAGATCAAGGTGAACATCAGGACGTTGGCTGCCAGCGAAGCGATGGCCGCCATGTGCCAACTGGTGTCGTCGAGGACGTAGATCATGTTCAGCAGGGGAATGTAGAAGCCCTGCAGGTTGCCCACCAGCGGCAGCAGCATGGTCACCATCCAGACCAGGATGCCCGCCAGCAGGCCGGCGATGAAGCCACGGCGGTTGGCGGTCGGCCAGTACAGGACCGAGAGCACCCCGGGGAGGAACTGCAAGGTGGCGACGAAGGCCACGATCCCCAGGTTGGCCAGGTCTTGCTCGGCCCCCAGCAGCAGGTAGAAGGCGTAGCCGGCCATGATGATGGCGACGATCAGGGCCCGTCGGGTCCACTTCAGCCAGCGATAGATGTTGCCTTCCGCTGGCGGTTGGTAAAGCGGCAGTACCAAGTGGTTCAGGGCCATCCCCGACAGCGCCAGCGTAGTGACGATGATCAGGCCGCTGGCGGCCGATAGCCCGCCGACATAGGCCATCAGCGCCAGAGCGGGATTGTCGGCGGCGATACCGATGCCCAGGGTGAAGTACTCGGGGTTGGTAGTGGCGCCGAGCTTGAGGCCGGCCCAGAGGATCAATGGCACCGCCAGGCTCATCAACAGCAGGAACAGCGGCAATCCCCAGCTGGCGCTGACCAGCGCCCGGGGGTTGAGGTTCTCGGTGAAGGTCATGTGGTACATGTGCGGCATGACGATCGCCGAGGCGAAGAACACCAGCAGCAACGTGCGCCACGGACCTTCCTGCAATGGCGTGTGCAGGGCGGCGAGGGCCGTCTGGTTCTGCAACAGCCAGAGCTCCAGCTGCTGCGGTCCGTCGAACACCCCATACAGCGCATACAGGCCGACGCCACCGATGGCGATCAGCTTGATCACCGACTCGAAGGCGATGGCGAACACCAGGCCCTCGTGTTTTTCCCGGGTGGCGATGTGCCGCGAGCCGAAGAAGATAGTGAACAGGGTGATCAGCGCACAGAAGCTCAGGGCCACCCGATGCTGTACCGGTTCGTGGGTCAGGATGCCGATGGAGTCGGCCACCGCCTGGATCTGCAGGGCCAGCAGCGGCAGGACCCCGAGCAGCATGAAGATGGTGGTCAGGGCTCCGGCCCAGGTGCTGCGGAAGCGGAAGGCGAACAGGTCGGCCAGTGACGACAGTTGGTAGGTGCGGGTGATCTTCAGGATCGGGTAGAGCAGCACCGGCGCCAACAGGAAGGCCCCGGACACTCCCAGGTAGCTGGAGAGGAAGCCGTAGCCGTACTGGTAGGCCAGGCCCACGGTGCCGTAGAACGCCCAGGCACTGGCATAGACCCCCAGCGACAGGGTGTAGGTCAGCGGGTGGCGGATGATCGAGCGCGGGATCATGCCACGCTCGCTGATCCAGGCCACCCCGAACAGCACCAGCAGGTAGGCGGCGCTGATCAGGATCATCTGGGTCAGGCTAAAGCTCATCGGCATCTTTTTGACTCTGCAGGATGAAGGTCACGACGATCAGAATCAGCCAGAGCAGGTACGGGCGATACCAGGCGCCAGTAGCATCGATCCACCAATCCATGATGGCGGGGGAAAACAGATAGATCCCCACTACCAGGAGCAGGACCAAGCGATAGATGTACATCCCGGCCTCTCTTTATTGTGCGTGCCCGAAAACGTGCGGCGATGGTAACGGATGGGTGCCAGGCTGCAAGTGGCGTCAGGTCAATTGCGCTTCCGGCACGTTCAGTGTGCGCGGAATCAGCGTTGCGTCCCAGTGGTGGGTTCCCCACCGCATGATCTCGGCCACGCTGGCGCCGTCCAGTTCGGCTGGCGGATTCTGCCCCAGGGCCCGCAGGGCGCGCAGGAGCAGTGGTGGCGCCCGGTCCTCGGCCAATGGCGGCGAACGATAGGATTTACCGAGCTTGTGGCCGTCGGGCTGGGTGATCAGCGGTACGTGCAGGTAGCGCGGCTGGGGCAGGCCCAGGAGTTCCTGCAGATAGAGTTGGCGCGGGGTGGAGTCCAGCAGGTCGGCGCCGCGCACGATATCGGTGATCCCCTGCCAGGCATCGTCGAGCACCACGGCCAGCTGGTAGGCATAGAGCCCGTCGCGACGGCGAATCACGAAGTCTCCCACCTCCCGGCCCAGGTGCTGGCGGAACTGGCCCTGGACCCGGTCGATGAAGTGGTATTCGAGTTCCGGTACCCGCAGGCGGATCGCCGCGTCATCCCGGGCGTGCCCAAGGTTGCGGCACAGCCCCGGGTAGATGCCCTGGTAGGGCTCCAGTTGCTTGCGCGAACAGGTGCAGGCGTAGGCCAGCCCCTGGTTGAACAGGCGATCCAGGACCTGGGCGTAGGCGTCGTGGCGTTCGCTCTGGCGGATCATTTCGCCGTCCCATTCGAAGCCGTAGCTTTCCAGGGCCTTGAGGATCGCCGCCTGGGCGCCCGGCTCTTCGCGGGGTGGGTCCAGGTCTTCCATGCGCAGCAGCCAGCGACCGCCGACGGCGCGGGCATCCAGGTAGGAGGCGAGGGCAGCGACCAGCGAGCCGAAGTGCAGGTAGCCGCTGGGCGTGGGGGCGAAGCGCCCGATGTAGGGAGAGGCAGTCATGGTGCGGATGTTACTTGGTCTGGCCCCACGATGGCGATGGAGCCGGCGGGGAGCACCATCGCGAGCGGGATCGCTCGTGCGGGGGGAGGCGAAAGGAGAGTGCAGAAACGAAAACGGAGCGTATGTACGCTCCGTTTCTGGGCCAGGTTGGCGCTTACTTGCCGACCTGTTTTTCCTTGATTTCCGCCAGGGTCTTGCAGTCTACGCACATGTCGGCGGTAGGGCGGGCTTCCAGGCGCCGGATACCGATCTCGACGCCGCAGGATTCGCACCAGCCGTATTCTTCGTCTTCGATCAGTTGCAGGGTCTTGTCGATCTTCTTGATCAGCTTGCGCTCACGGTCGCGGGCGCGCAGTTCGAGGCTGAATTCTTCTTCCTGGCTGGCACGGTCGGCCGGGTCGGGGAAGTTGGCTGCCTCGTCCTTCATGTGATCAACAGTGCGGTCGACTTCCTGCATCAAGTCCTGCTTCCACTTGTTCAGGATCTTGGTGAAGTGCTCGCGCATGGGCTTGCCCATGTACTCTTCGCCCGCAGTCTCAACATAAGGTTCAAAACCGCTGATCGATTGAATCTGTTGCTTTGCTTGGGTGGGCATGAATGGACCGCCTCTACTCTTGTAATCCATTGCGCAGGATTGCTCCATCTCCGACAGTTGCCGGCCCTGCGACTGCAAGCCGGCGAACTTACCAGATCAAATCAGAGCGCGCTACTCCCGGTTGTCGAACCCCTGTCCTGCCTGGTCTACAGGGGTAGGAAAAGTCCTACAGGGCTCTCTGGCTGCCGCGTTCAATCATTGATTTTAGCCAATGCTGCGGGTTCCGTTGATTACGTGCTAAGCCAGGAACAAGGCGCTTGGGCAAGCCTGGGTTCTCCCTATCTTGAGAGCATGGGTAGAATCGGGTTTTTGCTCCCCTTGGATGAAGGAAGGCCAATGGCTCTGCCCTACAGTGCGCGCAGTCGCGCTATCGAACCTTTCCATGTCATGGCCTTGCTGGCCCGGGCCAACGAACTGCAAGCCGCCGGACACGATGTGATCCACCTGGAGATCGGCGAACCGGACTTCACCACCGCAGCACCGATCGTCCAGGCCGGCCAGGCGGCCCTGGGTGCCGGCAAGACCCGCTACACCGCGGCTCGTGGCATTCCCGAGCTGCGCATGGCGATCTCCGGTTTCTACCGGCAGCGTTATGGCCTGGACATCGATCCCGAGCGGATCATGATCACTCCCGGTGGTTCCGGTGCCCTGCTGCTGGCCAGCAGCCTGCTGGTGGACCCCGGCAAGCACTGGTTGCTGGCGGACCCCGGCTATCCTTGCAACCGGCATTTCCTGCGCCTGGTGGAAGGCGCCGCGCAACTGGTCCCGGTCGGCCCCGATGTGCGTTACCAGCTGACTCCGGACCTGGTGGAGCGCTACTGGGACCAGGACAGCGTCGGCGCCCTGGTGGCGTCCCCGGCGAACCCCACCGGCACCGTGCTCAGCCGCGACGAATTGGCGGGCCTGTCCGCCGCGGTCAAGGCGCGCAACGGGCATCTGGTGGTGGATGAGATCTACCACGGCCTGACCTACGGCACCGATGCGGCCAGCGTCCTGGAGGTGGATGACAGCGCTTTCGTCCTGAATAGTTTTTCCAAGTATTTCGGCATGACCGGCTGGCGCCTGGGCTGGCTGGTAGCGCCAGAGGCTGCCATCGGTGAGCTGGAGAAGCTGGCGCAGAACCTCTACATCAGCGCCCCCAGCGTGGCCCAGCATGCCGCCCTGGCCTGTTTCGAGCCCGCGACCATCGACATCCTGGAACAACGGCGCGCCGAGTTCGGGCGGCGTCGCGACTTCCTGCTACCGGCGCTGCGTGAGCTGGGCTTCGGCATCGCCGTGGAGCCAGAAGGCGCGTTCTACCTGTATGCCGATATCAGTGCCTTTGGTGGCGATGCCTTCGCCTTTTGCCGGCACTTCCTGGAGACCGAACACCTGGCCTTCACCCCAGGCCTGGACTTCGGGCGTTACCAGGCCGGGCACCATGTGCGTTTCGCCTACACCCAGAGCCTGGAGCGCCTGCAGGAAGCGGTGGAGCGAATCGCCCGTGGCCTGCAGAGCTGGCAAGGCTGATGCGTTTCGATCCTCCGCTGGAAGAGGGGCGCCTGCTGCGCCGCTACAAGCGCTTCCTGGCCGATATCGAGACGCTCGACGGCGAGCAGATGACCATCCATTGTCCCAATACCGGCTCGATGCTCAACTGCATGGTCGAAGGCGGACAGGTATGGTTCAGCCGCTCCAACGACCCCAAGCGCAAGCTTGCGGGGACCTGGGAAATCAGTGAAACCCCGCAGGGGCGGTTGGCCTGCGTGAATACCGGGCGGGCCAACCGCCTGGTGGAGCAAGCGTTGCAGGCCGGGGTGATCGAGGAGTTGCGCGGTTTCACCGGGCTCAAGCGCGAGGTGGCCTATGGGCAGGAAAACAGCCGTGTCGATTTTCGCCTCGACTACCTCCATGGCTCGGCCTTCGTCGAGGTCAAGAGCGTCACCCTGGGCTTCGATGGTTCGTCGGTCGCGGCCTTTCCCGACGCGGTGACCCAGCGTGGCGCCAAGCACCTGAGGGAGCTGGCGACCCTGGCTCGCGACGGTGTCCGGGCGGTGCAGTTGTATTGCGTCAACCTGTCGGGCATCGACGCGGTGCGCCCGGCCGAGGAAATCGATCCGGGTTATGCCGCGGCGCTGCGCGAGGCAGTGGCGGCCGGGGTCGAGGTGCTGGCCTATGGCGTCAGCCTGACGGCCGAGCAAGTCTGCATCGACCGGCGCCTCGAGGTGCTGCTCTAGAGATCGACCCAGATCCCCTGGCTGTCCTCGCGGCAGTCGATGGCTTGCAAGAACTGGCCGGCGCAGGGGCCGGCCACGCATTCGCCATTTTCGATCAGGAACAGTGCGCCATGGGTGGCGCACTGGATCAGGCTGCGGCTGGGGTCCAGGAACTGGTCGGGTTGCCACTCCAGGGGGACCCCGCGATGTGGACAGCGGTTGCTGTAGACATAAGCCTGGCGGTTACGGCGTACGGCCAGGAGCTTCACGTCCCCGATCTGGAATCCCCGGCTGCCGGCCTCGGGCAGGTCGCTGCCGGTGCAAAGAAATTTCATGCTCATCCTCTGGCTCCGAAGGCCCTGGCAGCGGCCTGTCACGGGTTTGCTGCGGTTACAGGAGCGAATGCGCCGGCGCTTGACGGTCAAATGAAAACAATTATCAAATGGCCATCTCGCTCGCTAAGGGGCGCTTGCTCATTTCGATGCCTGGCCAGCCAGGCGTGTCACATGGACAGCCGCTTCCCGGGCCCCACTTCTATAAAGGAAACGTTCTATGCGCCTGACTGCCAGCGCCTTTGCGCTCTGTGCCGGATTGCTGGTGAGCCACTGGGCCGCCGCCGAGGAGTTGCCGCAGCGTTGGGTCAGTGCCGGGGGCGCCTTGTCCGAGTGGGTGAGTGCCCTGGGCGCGGAGTCGAAGCTGGTCGGTGTCGACACTACCAGCCAGCATCCGGCTTCGCTCAAGGCGCTGCCCAGCATTGGCTACCAGCGCCAGCTGTCGGCGGAAGGCGTCTTGAGCCTGCGGCCCCAGGTGCTGGTGGGAACCGAGGAAATGGGGCCGCCGCCGGTGATCTCGCAGATTCGCAGTTCGGGCGTCCGGGTCGAGATGTTTTCCGCTCAGGCGGACCTGCCCACCTTGCAGGACACCCTGCAACACCTGGGGCAGCTACTCGGGCGTGAAGAGCAGGCCGGGCAGCTGTTCCAGCGTTATCAGCAGCGACTGGACCAGCAACGGGCCTGGATCGCCCAGGCCCAGGCCCAACAACCCGCGCCTGGCGTCTTGCTGGTACTCGGACATGCCGGCGGCAAGCCTTTGATCGCTGGCAAGGACACCGCGGCAGACTGGCTGCTGCAACAGGCTGGCGGGCGTAACCTGGCGACCCACAGCGGCTACAGGCCGTTCTCGGTGGAGTCCCTGGCGGGACTGAGCCCGGACGTGCTGGTGTTCTCCGATCGCAGCCTGAGCGGTGAAGCGGCGCGCGCCGCGCTGTTCAAGGAAAACCCGGCACTGGCGGCCACCAGGGCGGTCAAGGCCGGACGAGTGGTGGAGTTGGACCCGACCCTCCTGGTGGGGGGGCTCGGCCCACGCCTGCCTGACAGCCTGAAGCAACTGTCGGCGACCTTTTATCCACAGGCCAAGCCGGCCCAATGAGGCGCCTGGTCCAACCGCGCACGCTGTTTCTCGGCCTCGGGTGCCTTTGCCTGGTGACCACCTGGCTGTCCCTGGCCCTGGGGCCGGTGAGCCTGCCGCTGTTCGATACCTTGCGTGCGGCCCTGCGGATGCTCGGCCTGCCGATCGACGGGCAGGGCCTGGAGCAGGCGGAGCTGATTCTTGGCCAGATCCGCCTGCCCCGGACCTTGCTCGGCCTGGCGGTCGGAGGTGTCCTGGCCTTGTCCGGCGTGGCCATGCAGGGCCTGTTCCGCAATCCCCTGGCCGACCCCGGGCTGGTGGGCGTCTCCAGCGGCGCGGCGCTGGGCGCGGCCGTCGCCATTGTCGGTGGCTCGATGTTCGGAGGCTTGCCGGAGGTCGTCGGTCCTTATCTCCTGTCGTTGTGTGCCTTCCTTGGCGGCCTGGGGGTGACGGCGCTGGTCTATCGCCTGGGCCGCCGCAATGGCCAGACTCACGTGGCGACCATGCTCCTGGCGGGGATCGCCCTGACCGCCCTGGCCGGTTCCGCGGTGGGGCTGTTCACCTACCTGGCCGATGACGCCACCTTGCGCACCTTGACCTTCTGGAACCTGGGCAGCCTCAACGGTGCCAGCTATCAGCGCCTGTGGCCGTTGTTGCTGGTGACCCTGGCCGTCGCACTGTGGTTGCCGCGCCGGGCCCAGGCCCTGAACGCCCTATTGCTGGGAGAGTCGGAAGCCAAGCACCTGGGGGTCGATGTCGAAGGGCTCAAGCGTGAGCTGGTGTTCTGCACTGCCCTGGGCGTGGGGGCTGCCGTCGCGGCGGCGGGGATGATCGGTTTCGTCGGCCTGGTGGTGCCGCACCTGGTGCGCCTGCTGGCGGGGCCGGACCATCGGATCTTGCTGCCTGCGTCTATCCTCGCGGGGGCCAGCCTGTTGCTGCTGGCCGATCTGGTCGCGCGCCTGGCATTGGCTCCGGCGGAGCTGCCCATCGGGATTGTCACCGCCTTTCTCGGCGCCCCCTTCTTTCTATATCTGTTGCTGCGAGGGCGCGCCTGATGTTGCGAGCTGAGAACCTGCATATACGGCGCGGCGGCAAGGATGTGCTGGCCGGTATCGACCTGCGGCTGGCGCCCGGTGAAGTGCTGGGAGTGCTGGGGCCCAATGGCGCGGGCAAGAGCAGCCTGCTTGGCGCCTTGAGCGGTGAGCTGGCGCCTCATCAGGGGCGGGTATTGCTGGACGAGCGCGAGCTGGCGCAGTGGGACGGTGTCCAGCGTGCCCGGCGCCTGGCGGTGTTGCCGCAGGCATCGAGCCTGGATTTCGCCTTCCGGGTCGAAGAGGTGGTGGGCCTGGGGCGCCTGCCTCACCAGAGTGGTCTGCTGCGTGACCAGGAGATAGTGACCGCAGCCCTGGAGGCAGCCGATGTCGCGCATCTTGGAGGGCGCAGCTACCTGGCCCTGTCGGGCGGGGAGCGCCAGCGGGTGCACCTGGCCAGGGTCCTGGCGCAATTGTGGCCGGGCGAGCCAGGGCACATCCTGTTGCTCGACGAACCTACCTCGGCCCTCGATCCGTTGCACCAGCACGTCACCTTGCAGGCCATCCGCGCGTTCGCCGATCGTGGCGTGGCGGTGCTGGTCATCCTCCATGACCTGAACCTGGCCGCTCGTTATTGTGACCGGGTGCTGTTGCTCGAAGGTGGACGACCGCATTCCATGGGCGTTCCGGCCGCCGTGCTGCGTGCCGAACCGCTTAAGACGGTATTTGGCCTGGAGGTGCTGGTGCAGGAGCATCCGGAGCGCGGGCATCCGTTGATCATCGCCCGCTGACGGGCAACCTGGAGGCGTTCCGATGCGTTCGTTGCTACTTCTGCTGGTGTTGTCACTGGCGGGCTGCCAGACCTCGGCCCCGATCCTGTCGCCTCCCGTGGCGACGCCTGTGGGCAGCATCGTCGACCTGCGCAATGGTCGAATACTTGCTCCCGAGGAACTGATGGTGCTGTTGGGCCAGGCACCACGGGTGATCGTCGGCGAGCAGCACGACAACCCCGAGCACCACGCCGTACAGTTGTGGTTGCTGCGTTCGATGGCCGTGCAACGGCCCCAGGGCAGCTTGCTGCTGGAAATGCTCAACCCCGATCAGCAGTCCCGGGTCGATGCCAGCAAGGTGGCGGTTGGAGCAGGGCGTGTACCCGATGACCTGCCTGCTGCGCTGGCCTGGCAGCCGGGTTGGGACTGGAGCCTCTATGGCCCGTTAGTGGGGTATGCCTTGAAGCAGCCTTATCCGCTGCTCTGCGCCAACCTGGATCGCCAGGAAGTGCGTGAGATCTATGCCAAGGCGCCATCCTTGTCCGGCACCCGGGTCAACGACGATAGGGTAATCACGGCCTTGGCTGCGCAGATTCGCGAATCCCATTGCGGTCTGCTGCCACAAAGCCAGGTACCGGCGATGCTGGCCGTACAGCAGCAGCGTGATCTGCGCATGGCCGAGCGCCTGCTGGCGGCACCGGCTCCCGCCTGGTTGTTTGCTGGTGCGTTCCATGCCCGCAAGGATCTGGGCGTGCCCTTGCACTTGGCTGACCTCGGGCATCCGCAGGAAGTGCTGGTGTTGATGCTGGCGGAGCGCGGCAACCCGGTGAGCTTGGCCAACGCCGACCTGGTCTGGTTTACCCCGCCCCGGCCCGAGCGCGATTACTGTGCACCGTTGAGGCGCTGAGCGAAGGCTTTTCGCAGGCAAAAAAAGACCCGGCAGAGCCGGGTCAAATAACCGTGATTAGCCTGATGAGGAGATAATCTGAGAGTCCGAACCACTGGTCTTCCAGGTTATCGACTGATCTCGCGACCAGTTGTGTTAATCATAACGATTCTCATTTCGATGTCAACGTAGTGATTTCCAGTTTTTGCATATTTCGCTAAACGCTCGTTTGAATCGGCCTCTGGGTTCGGGGTTATTCTCGATCGCAGAGTGCCTTGAGCCGGATCACTTCCCGGTTCAATAGATCGATGCGCCGGGCCATGCTTTCGATCAGGCTGTGGGCCACTCGCGGATTGCTCTGGGTCAGGCTGAGGAATTGATCCCTGGGGATCAGCATGACGGTGGTCGGTTCGCTGGCGATCACGCTGGCGCTGCGCTTTTCTCCGGTGAACACCGACATGGCGCCGAAGATCTCGTCCTTGGGCACATCGCCGACCTTGTGTCCGTCGACGAAGGCCTGGGCATGCCCCTCGATTATCACGAAGACATGGTCCGCCTCATCGCCCTGGGCAATCAGCACCTCGCCTTGCTGTACGCGCTTGAAGCCGTTGTGACTGCGCAGTTCCGGCGGTTTCAGGCGGGCAATGGCATCCGAGAGCAGGGCGGTCTGGCCGATCAGGTACTGCAGCAGCAACTCCGAGCGCTGTTCATCGGCATGGATGTGCCGGAACACATCTGCTCTCAGGTACGGAATCAGTTGCAAGGGCGCGTCGCAGCCAAGCCGCCAGCGGGGTTGCTCGAGGCCACGGCGCAGGCCCACCAGGTCGCCTTCGTGCAGGTAGAACAGCGGACGATCCTCGACGCTCGCCTGGATCACGCCACTTTCCAGCAGGTAGATCTGATGGCCGGGCAGGGTACCTGAAAGATCCGCCATGGCCGGTAGCTCCAGTGTCGGGCCGCAGGGCGCCAGGCCTTCGAGCAGTTGCGGCGGAATGTTCTGCAGGCGATTGATCAAGGCATCGGCGTAGGCCGGCTGTTCTCCCAATAGATACATAGAGGTGTGCCAGTCAGTTTTTTTGACGAGTGGAAATGGCATCCAGCTGCTTGTTCAGGGCTTCCTTGCGTTCGGCGGGGAGGTCGTTCCAGTGCATGTCCATCAGTGCGCCCTCGATGGCATAGAGCAAGACCTTCGAGGCGCGAAAACCCCGGGTGCGTACGGCCCGGTATGCGTCCACCGCTCCCAGGCGACGCAGGTCCGAAGCACTATGGATGCCCACTGCATGCAGCCACTGCGCGGATGTCTTGCCGAGGTTCTTCAGGTGTTGCAGTTCATCATTCATCAAGCCTCCTGGCGATGGCCGAATGGTGAGTGGGCAGCCTCAAAGGAGTGTAGCGCTCAGCAGAAAACGCGCTGTGCGTTGGTCGGGTTCGACGCAAATGCTTCTAAGGCGGGTCAGTTCATCATTGGAGCGAGGGAGTTCGCGATGCAGTACGGAAGGGGAAGAGCGGGGATGGTCAGTGTCCGACGCAGGACGACGCGCCGGACAGGCGGAAGGGAGCTTCAGCGGGTGTTGTAACGCAGGCGGGTGCCGAAATTGACCGACATGAGGATCTCGTCGGCAGTCAGCTCCACGGGGAAATAGGCTCCGGAAATTTGCGCGTGGGCGAGGCTTGCGCCTTCCATCGAGGCGTTTCGAAGATCCAGGCCGCGCAGGTCGGCAGAGCGGAAATAGGCATCGGTGAAGTCGATGCCGGCGGCGTTCAGTTCGCGCAGGTCGAGACCGCGGAAGTCGCCGCCACGCATGTCGATGGATTGATCCTTGGGGCGCTCACGGTTGAAGCCCGTGATGTCGTCTTTGTGCAGCAGAGCATAAAGCGCAGTGTCGAGAAGTTTGGGTTGGCTCATGGCGACGTCACCAGCGATGGATTTATGACGCCAGTATAGTGCCACTGTTTTTCAGCCGTGAAGTCTTTGCCACTTCACGGCTGAAATACTGACTCAGAGACCCGGCAGGCGCTGGCGAATGTTGGCGACCAGGACGTCCAGGCTACCGCTTTCGTTGGTCTCGACGCGCTTGCTGCGTAGCAGTTCCTCTTCCGTGAGCGCCTCGCGCGTGGCTTGTTGCTCGGCGATGACCGCCAGGGTAGCGTCCGACGGATCGTCCTGATTGGCCTGACGCTGGGCGAGCCAACTGGCGATGACCGCCTGCGGAGCATTGCAGTCGATGATCAGGCATGGCGTACCGGTGGCTTCGGCAACCTTGGCGGCGGCGTCACGCTGGGCACGCTTGAGGTAGGTGGCGTCGATGACCACCGGGAAGCCGGCACGCAGGACGACCTCGGCGATTTCATGCAGGCGGTCATAGGTCGCGTTGCTGGCTTCGTTGCTATAGATGCCGGCATGCAGGTCGTTGGCTCCCTGCTGCTCGCCGAACAGGCGCTTGCGTTCGACGTCGGAGCGCAGCCGAACGGCGCCCAGGGCATCGACCAGGCGCATCGCCACATGGCTCTTGCCTACTGCCGAGACACCGGAGGTGATGGCCAGGAAACGCGATGGAATGGTGCTATAGCTTTCCGCCAGGTTGGCGTAGTTGCGGTACTGGCGCAGGGTGGTAGCACGCTGCACGGCGGTGGCATCGGCCGGCATGCTGAACAGGCTGACCTTGGCCCGCACCAGGGCGCGGTAGGCCTTGTAGAAATTGAGCAGTTCCAGGCCCTGGTAGTCGCCGGTCAGTTCCAGGTACTGACTGACGAAGCGCCGCGCCAGGCTCTTCAGGCCACGGTCTTCCAGGTCCATGGCCAGGAAGCCGGTATCGGCGTACACATCGGTGAAACGGAAAGGCTCGTTGAATTCGATGCAGTCGAAGATCACCACCTCACCCTCGATGAGGGTGGCATTGCCCAGGTGGATGTCGCCGTGGCATTCACGAATGAAACCGTCTTTCTTGCGCTGGGCCAGCAGGTGCTTGAGGCGTTCGAAGCTGGTTTCGGCCCAGGCTTGCAGGGCCTCGAGTTGCTGCAGATCGGCCTTTTCGCTGAGGAATGGACGGATCTGCTCGAAGTTCTGGCGCACTGGCGCCATCACGCTGTCCGGGGTTCCGGCCTCATGATCGGCGGGAACCTTGGGAGCGCTGAGGTGGAATTGAGCGATCTGCCGGGCCATTTGGTCAATGTGCGCGGTGGTGAGTTCACCGTTGGCTTGCAGGGTGCTCAACAACTGGCTCTGGGGGAACTGGCGCATTTTCAGCACATAGTCGACCACTGGGCCGCTACCGCCCAGTTCCGGGGTCTCGGCGCTGCCAGTAATCGGCAGGACTTCCAGGTACAGATCCTGGGTCAGGCGCTGGTTCAGGCGCAGCTCCTCGCCGCAGAAATGCTCGCGTGCTTCCAGGCTGGTGAAGTCCAGGAAACCGAAGTTGACCGGCTTCTTCACTTTATAGGCAAAGGGACCGGTGAGGATAACCCAGGAAATATGGGTTTCGATGACCTGGAATCCGTCTACCGGATGCGGGTACAGAGCTGGGTTTTGCAAAGCGGCGATCAGTGACTGGCTCACAGGCGGTCCTTCAGGGTCGGAAAATCGAGGGCGTCATTATGGCCGCTGCGGGCGTCATGGCAAACCTCGGTTGGCGCATGTTGATGATGAATCAAAGTGCGTATAATCCGCCGCCATGACTCGTACCCGATCCCCCCGTTCTGCAAAAAAAACCACCTCTGGCGGCCTGCGGCCCTGGCTGGGCTGGGCGCTCAAGCTCAGCCTGGTGGGCCTGGTGGTGCTCGCCGGCTTTGCCGTCTACCTCGACGCCGTGGTCCAGGAGAAGTTTTCCGGCAAGCGCTGGACCATCCCGGCCAAGGTCTATGCGCGTCCGCTGGAGCTGTTCGTCGGACAGAAGCTCAGCAAGGACGATTTCCTCACGGAACTCGACGCCCTGGGCTATCGCCGTGAAAGCGTTGCCAATGGCCCCGGCGCGGCTTCGGTCAGCGGCAATACCGTTGACTTGAATACCCGGGGCTTCCAGTTCTATGAAGGACTGGAGCAGGCGCAGCCGGTGCGCGTACGTTTCTCCGGCGATTACGTGGCCGAACTGTCCGGGAGCAAGGGCGCGAAGCTGGCGGTGGTGCGTCTCGAGCCGCTGTTGATTGGCGGCCTGTATCCCAAGAACCTCGAAGACCGGATCCTGATCAAGATCGACCAGGTTCCGCCGTACTTGCTGGAAACCCTGGTGACCGTCGAGGACCGGGACTTCTACTCGCACTTCGGGGTTTCGCCCAAGTCCATCGCCCGGGCGGTCTGGGTCAACACTTCGTCGGGCCAGATGCGCCAGGGCGGTAGTACCCTGACCCAGCAATTGGTGAAGAACTTCTTCCTGACCAACGAGCGCAGCCTGTCGCGCAAGCTCACCGAGGCGGTGATGGCCTTGTTGCTGGAACTGCATTACGACAAGCGCGAGATCCTCGAGGCCTACCTCAACGAAGTGTTCGTCGGCCAGGATGGCCAGCGCGCGGTGCATGGTTTCGGCCTGGCCAGCCAGTTCTTCTTCAGCCAGCCGCTGTCCGAGCTCAAGCTGCATCAAGTGGCGCTGTTGGTGGGCATGGTCAAGGGGCCTTCCTATTACAACCCGCGGCGTTACCCGGAACGTGCCCTGGAGCGGCGCAACCTGGTGCTCGATCTGCTGGCCCAACAGGGCGTCGCTACGCCAGAGCAGGTCGAGGCCGCGAAGAAGATGCCCCTCGGCGTGACCAAGCGTGGCAGCCTGGCAGACAGCTCGTTCCCCGGTTTCCTTGATTTGGTCAAGCGCCAACTGCGCGAAGACTATCGTGACGAAGACTTGACCGAGGAAGGACTACGGATCTTCACCAGCTTCGATCCGATCTTGCAGATGAAGGCCGAGGCGTCCGTCAACGACACCTTCAAGCGCCTGGCCGGACGCAAGGGTTCGGATGAGGTCGAGGCGGCGATGGTGGTGACCAACCCGGAAACCGGTGAAGTTCAGGCGATGATCGGTAGTCGCCAGGCCGGCTTCGCCGGGTTCAACCGAGCCCTGGATGCCGTGCGTCCGATCGGTTCGCTGATCAAGCCGGCGGTCTATCTCACGGCCCTGGAGAAACCCAGCCAATACACGCTGACCAGCTGGCTTTCGGATGAGGCCTTCTCGGTCAAGGGCGCGGATGGCCAGGTATGGAAGCCACAGAACTATGATCGCCGCAGCCATGGCACGGTCTTCCTGTACCAGGGGCTGGCGCATTCCTACAACCTTTCCACGGCCCGGCTCGGCCTGGAAGTGGGCGTGCCGAATGTCTTGAAGACGCTCGGGCGCCTGGGGGTAACCCGGGAGTTCCCGGCATTCCCATCCATGCTGCTGGGCGCGGGGGGCATGAGCCCGATGGAAGTGGCCACCATGTACCAGACCCTGGCCAATGGCGGTTTCAATACGCCGATGCGCGGGATCCGCAGCGTGCTGACCGCTGAGGGCGAGCCGCTCAAGCGTTATCCGTTCCAGATCCAACAGCGTTTCGATGCGGGCTCGATCTACCTGATCCAGAGCGCCATGCAGCGAGTGATGCGCGAGGGTACCGGGCGTTCGGTGTACAGCGTGCTGCCCAGCAGCCTGACGCTCGCCGGCAAGACCGGTACCAGTAACGATTCCCGTGACAGCTGGTTCGCCGGGTTCAGCCAGGACCTGCTGGCGGTGATCTGGCTCGGCCGCGACGACAACGGCAAGACGCCGTTCACGGGAGCCACCGGCGCCCTGCAGGTCTGGACCAGTTTCATGCGCAAGGCCGATCCGCTGCCGCTGGACATGCCGCAACCGGACAACGTGGTCCGGGCCTGGGTCGATTCACGCACCGGACAGGGCTCCGATGCCAACTGTCCGGGGGCTGTGCAGATGCCGTATATTCGCGGCAGCGAACCGCCTCCCGGCGCTTCCTGCGGTGGCGAAAGCCCGGCAGGTGGCGAGTCGGTGATGGATTGGGTCAAGGGCTGGATGAACTAAGCGATGAGGATTTGACGTGAACAAGTGGTGGGTTCCAGCTATTACAGCTCTGGCGTTGCTCAATGGTTGTGCCAGCGTGCAGCGCGGCTCCATTCCCGTCGTGGACTCGGGTACCGCAGTGTCCAACAATGAGCGGATTTCCGCTTCCGGAGGCTTCCGCCAGACGACGATCAAGCGTCCAGCGCAGGCCCAAGCCCAGACCATTCCCCAGGATTCGGGCGTGGTGGTCATGGTGCCGGGTGGTGGCGCGACCACTTCGACCCCGATCAGCACTTCGCCAATCACCCCGGGCCCGGTTTCTTCCGGCCCCATTACGCCTGGGCCTGTGGATGGTTCGAGTTACCAGCCGGCACCGAGCAACCAGGGCAGCTACGACATGCCAGCCGCTCCAAGTGGCATGCCTTCGGCCCGTTCCGGTGGCCTGTCGGCGGACGAGCAACTGGATGGACCGGTACTGGCTTTGCTTACGACCGCTCAGCAGCAACAGTCCAGTGGCGACCTGAACGGCGCTTCTTCCAGTCTCGAGCGCGCTCAGCGAGTCGCTCCCCGGGAGCCGCAAGTGCTGTATCGCCTGGCCCAGGTGCGCATGGCCCAGGGCGATGCCCCGCAAGCCGAACAGTTCGCCCGCCGCGGCCTGAGCTTCGCCAATGGCCGTCCTGACCTGCAGGCCAGCCTGTGGGAATTGATCGCCCAGGCGCGCGAAAAGCAGGGGGATGCCGCGGGTGCTGCCCAGGCTCGCCAGAAGGCTCGGGTGTCGCTGTGATGGACGTACGTTTTCCCCAAATCGCCGAACAGTTGCTGCTGATCGAGCGTGAACTGCGGCTTCAGGGGCTATGGGGCGATGTGTCTCCCAGCGCCGAAGCCCTGGCCAGCACCCAGCCGTTCGCCGTGGATACGCTGGAGTTCGAGCAGTGGCTGCAATGGATCTTCCTGCCGCGCATGAAGATGATCCTGGAACAGGACCTGCCGCTGCCCAATGCTTCCGGGATCCAGGAGATGGCCGAGATGGTGTTCTCCAATCGCTCGATGCAAGGGCGTGATCTGCAGTTGCAAGTGCTGCTCAAAGAGTTCGATCAACTGATCGCCGCCACCCGCTGAAACAAGGCTGCCAGGAACCTCCTCGCAGCCTCTAGCCCGCCGCTTCTGCGTGCATTCCCGTGCCGGGTCGACCCATGATTGGGTCGCTTGCTCCCGATCTCTGTTCCTGCCGTAGCCAAAGCCTCTGCCTAGTCCGACTTGGATGGTGCTCGAACGGCAAAGTCAAGGTTCGTATTTCTGAGATTCTTGCGGAAAAACGCGCAATTGGAGCGTAAATTTACCCTGGTTTTGGGCTATTTATTGCGTTTTAATGAGCGTAGTTCGAATTAGCTATATAGACAGCTTGACTTGCCGAGGGCGAAACAGAAGAATCCAAAGTCCGCTGTAGAGGGACTGCCAGAAGCAGACCCGCTCAGCAGATCATGAGGTGCACATCCGCGCCGAAGTGCTACACCCGCAACGCGTTACCTCGCGCTGGGTGGGAAAACCCCGCAACACTTTGGGGCATTCCCAATGCTTGCTCAGTCAGTGCTGACGTAGTCGGCGACCACCGTCGCTCATGCTCTGCTGAGAAGTAAACCTATTAAGACCCGCTCCCTTTTGAGGGCGGTATTCTGGCGTTTTAGAGGTGAACAACGTGGAGCTTTTATCTGGCGGTGAGATGCTCGTCCGCTTCTTGCGTGACGAAGGCGTCAAATATATCTACGGGTACCCAGGTGGTGCTCTCCTTCATGTTTACGATGCCCTGTTCAAGGAACCGGAAGTTACCCACATCCTGGTTCGTCACGAACAAGCGGCTACCCATATGGCTGACGGTTACGCCCGTGCCACCGGCAAGGCCGGTGTGGTACTGGTGACGTCCGGCCCGGGCGCGACCAATGCCATCACCGGTATTGCCACCGCCTACATGGACTCGATTCCGATGGTGGTCATTTCTGGCCAGGTGCCTAGCACCATGGTCGGTACCGACGCGTTCCAGGAAACCGACATGATCGGTATCTCCCGGCCGATCGTGAAGCACAGCTTCATGATCAAGCACGCTTCGGAAATTCCGGAAGTCATGAAGAAGGCCTTCTATCTGGCGCAATCGGGTCGTCCTGGCCCGGTGGTGGTCGATATCCCCAAGGACATGACCAACCCGGCTGAAAAGTTCGAATACGTTTTTCCCAAGAAGGCCAAGCTGCGCTCCTACAGCCCAGCCGTTCGTGGTCACTCCGGACAGATTCGCAAGGCGGCGGAGATGCTCCTGTCGGCCAAGCGTCCCGTGCTGTATTCCGGCGGTGGCGTGATTCTCGGCGGTGGTTCCGCCGCGTTGACCGAACTGGCCAAGATGCTCAACCTGCCCGTGACCAACACCTTGATGGGCCTGGGTGCCTATCCGGGGACCGATCGGCAGTTCGTCGGCATGCTCGGCATGCATGGCAGCTATACCGCCAACCTGGCCATGCATCATGCCGATGTGATCCTGGCCGTGGGCGCGCGCTTCGACGACCGGGTCATCAACGGTGCGCCGAAGTTCTGCCCGAACGCCAAGATCATCCATGTCGATATCGACCCGGCTTCGATTTCCAAGACCATCAAGGCCGACGTGCCGATCGTGGGACCAGTGGAGAGCGTCCTGACCGAAATGGTCGCGGCCCTCAAGGAAATCGGCGATACCCCGAACAAGGATACGGTCGCCAGTTGGTGGAAGCAGATCGACGAGTGGCGCGGTGATCGCGGCCTGTTCCCTTACGACAAGGGCGACGGCAGCATCATCAAGCCACAGACCGTGATCGAGACCCTCTGCGAAGTGACCAAGGGCGACGCCTTTGTGACCTCCGACGTGGGCCAGCACCAGATGTTCGCGGCGCAGTACTACAAGTTCAACAAACCCAACCGCTGGATCAACTCCGGTGGCCTGGGCACCATGGGCTTCGGTTTCCCGGCGGCCATGGGGGTCAAGTTGAGCTTCCCTGATCATGATGTCGCCTGCGTCACGGGTGAAGGCAGTATCCAGATGAATATCCAGGAGCTGTCCACCTGCCTGCAGTACGACCTGCCAGTCAAGATCGTCAACCTGAACAACGGCGTGCTGGGTATGGTTCGCCAATGGCAGGACATGAGCTATGGCAGCCGTCATTCGCACTCCTACATGGAATCGCTGCCTGATTTCGTCCGATTGGTCGAGGCCTACGGTCATGTGGGTATCCGCATCACCGACCTGAAGGACTTGAAGCCGAAGATGGAGGAAGCGTTCGCCATGAAGGATCGCCTGGTGTTCCTCGATATCCAGGTCGATACCAGCGAGCACGTCTATCCGATGCAGATCAAAGACGGCTCCATGCGCGATATGTGGCTGAGCAAGACGGAGCGTACTTAATATGCGGCACATCATCTCCTTGCTTCTGGAAAACGAACCGGGCGCCCTGTCTCGTGTTGTCGGCCTGTTCTCGCAGCGCAACTACAACATCGAAAGCCTGACTGTGGCGCCGACCGAAGACCCGACCTTGTCGCGTTTGACCCTGACTACCGTCGGTCATGACGAGATCATCGAGCAGATCACCAAGAACCTGAACAAGCTGGTCGAGGTGGTCAAGCTGGTGGATCTGTCGGAAAGTGCCCACATCGAGCGTGAGCTGATGTTGGTCAAGATCAAGGCAACCGGTGCCCAGCGCGCCGAGGTCAAGCGCACCACCGATATCTACCGTGGGCAGATCGTTGATGTCAGCGCTAGCGTGTATACCGTTCAACTGACTGGTACCAGCGACAAGCTCGACAGCTTCATTCAATCGATCGGTACCGCATCGATTCTGGAAACCGTACGCAGTGGCGTCACCGGGATTGCCCGTGGCGACAAAGTACTGAGCATCTAATTCAAATTAGCGAATGGCCGGAACGGCCTGACATAGGGGAAGTTCATGAAAGTTTTCTACGATAAAGACTGCGACCTGTCGATCATCCAGGGCAAGAAGGTTGCCATCATCGGTTACGGTTCCCAGGGTCACGCTCAAGCTTGCAACCTGAAAGACTCCGGCGTCGACGTGACCGTCGGCCTGCGTAAAGGCTCGGCCACCGTTGCCAAGGCCGAAGCCCATGGCTTGAAAGTTGCCGACGTGGCTACTGCGGTCGCCGCTGCCGACCTGGTCATGATCCTGACTCCAGACGAGTTCCAGGGTGCCCTGTACAAGAACGAAATCGAGCCGAACATCAAGAAAGGCGCCACCCTGGCCTTTTCCCACGGTTTTTCGATCCACTACAACCAGGTTGTTCCGCGTGCGGACCTGGACGTGATCATGATCGCGCCGAAGGCCCCGGGCCATACCGTGCGCTCCGAGTTCGTCAAGGGCGGTGGTATTCCTGACCTGATCGCCATCTATCAGGATGCCTCGGGCAATGCCAAGAACGTCGCGCTGTCCTATGCCGCAGGTGTAGGTGGTGGCCGTACCGGCATCATCGAAACCACCTTCAAGGACGAGACCGAAACCGACCTGTTCGGCGAGCAAGCCGTTCTGTGTGGCGGTACCGTGGAGCTGGTCAAGGCCGGTTTCGAAACCCTGGTCGAAGCTGGCTATGCACCGGAGATGGCCTACTTCGAATGCCTGCACGAGCTGAAGCTGATCGTTGACCTCATGTACGAAGGCGGTATCGCCAACATGAACTACTCGATCTCCAACAACGCCGAGTACGGTGAATACGTGACAGGTCCAGAGGTTATCAACGCTGAGTCCCGCCAGGCCATGCGCAACGCTCTGAAGCGCATCCAGGACGGCGAATACGCGAAGATGTTCATCAGCGAAGGCGCCACCGGTTACCCATCCATGACCGCCAAGCGTCGTAACAACGCTGCTCACGGTATCGAGATCATCGGCGAGCAACTGCGTTCGATGATGCCGTGGATCTCTGCCAACAAGATCGTCGACAAAACCAAGAACTAAGTTTGAGTCTTGTCAGGGAAAACGCGGCTTAGGCCGCGTTTTTTCGTTTGCGGGGATAGGTTCTGGTATAAAGCAGGCTCCTTTGTGGCCAAACCGTGGCCCAGGGCATCTGTCGAAACTTTTCACACCGTTGCAAGGTAATGTCCATGAGCGAACGTCCCGAAGAGCCAAACCAGGCCTCTGACGCCGAAAGCCTGCTACCGATCGATGAGCATGTCGAAGAAGGGCATGACGCTGAAGGCCGTAAAGTCCGGCATCGTGGTATCTATCTTCTGCCTAATCTGTTCACCACTGCGAACCTGTTCGCGGGGTTCTATTCCATCATCAGTTCCATGAGTGCTCAGAGTGCCTTGAGTGCCGGGGACGCTGCCGGGGCGAGCAAGTATTTCGCTTTTGCCGCCATCGCGATTTTCGTTGCCATGGTGCTTGATGGCCTGGATGGCCGCGTAGCCCGGATGACCAATACTCAGAGTGCGTTCGGGGCCGAGTACGATTCCTTGTCGGACATGGTGGCGTTCGGTGTTGCCCCGGCATTGCTGGCCTTTGGCTGGGCATTGGGTGACATGGGCAAGGTTGGCTGGATGGTCGCCTTCATCTATGTAGCCGGTGCTGCGCTACGCCTGGCACGCTTCAATACTCAAGTAGGAACTGCCGACAAGCGTTACTTCATCGGCCTGGCCAGTCCGGCGGCGGCGGGTGTGGTGGCAGGCATCGTCTGGGCCTTCAGTGATTATGGTATCCAGGGGTCGAAGATGTCGTTCCTGGTGGCCCTGATGGTGGCGGCCGCCGGCATGCTGATGGTCAGCAACATCAAGTACAACAGTTTCAAGGATCTCGACCTCAAAGGGCGGGTGCCGTTCGTGGCCATCCTGGCCGTGGTCCTGGTCTTCGCGGTGGTGTTCAGCGATCCGCCCCGGGTGCTGCTGCTGGTGTTCCTGGCCTATGCGGCTTCCGGTCCGATCCAGTACCTGCTGCATCTTCGTCGACGCAATCACATCGAGTGATGTAATTTCCCCCATACTCCGCAGTCTATTGGTGCATCTGTCCTCCAATACTGCGGAGTTGCCATGCTGCTCAAATTCCCCAAGTCTTCCGACTGCAAAGCATCGGAGATCACTCCCGAATCCTTTTACCTGTCGCGCCGGGCCTTGCTGGGTGGCACCGTTGCGGGCCTTGCCGCGGCTGCGTTGCCTCGTTGGGGCAGGGCGGAGGAGGCGGGGCGCTATGCCGATGTCGACCCGGGACGGACTTCTTCCTGGTTCACGGAAAAATTGCCGACCACCCGCTGGCAAGCGGTGGTTGCCCGGGGGGAGGCGATCACTCCCTTCAAGGATGCGACCCACTACAACAACTTCTACGAATTCGGTACTGATAAAGGTGATCCCGCTGCCAATGCGGGAGCTCTGAAGACTGAGCCGTGGAGCGTGGTAGTGGATGGCGAGGTGGCCAAGCCGGGTCGTTACGCGCTCGAGGACTTCATCAAGCCTTACCAGTTGGAGGAGCGTATCTATCGACTGCGTTGTGTCGAGGCCTGGTCGATGGTGATCCCCTGGATCGGCTTTCCCGTTTCTGCGCTGCTCCAGCAGGTCGAGCCCACCAGCAAGGCCAAGTTCATTCGCTTTGAAACCTTGCGTGATCCCGAGCATATGCCGGGGCAGCGTTCCGGGTTCGCCTTGATCGATTGGCCTTATGTCGAAGGGTTGCGGCTCGATGAGGCGATGAACCCGTTGGCGATCCTGGCGGTGGGAATGTATGGACGGGAGTTGCCGAACCAGAACGGCGCACCGCTGCGGTTGGTCGTGCCCTGGAAGTATGGCTTCAAGAGCGTTAAGTCCATCGTGCGCATCAGCTTGGTCAGTGAGCAGCCCAAGACGACCTGGCAGAGTATCGCCGCCAACGAATACGGCTTTTATGCAAATGTGAATCCCACGGTCGACCATCCCCGTTGGACCCAGGCGCGGGAGCGGCGCCTGCCCAGCGGGCTATTCAGTCCGAATGTCCGCGAGACCCAGATGTTCAATGGCTATGGAGAAGAGGTCGCTTATTTATATAGCGGCATGGATCTGGGGAAGGATTACTGATGCGTCATTCGTTCTGGCGCATCGGCGTCTTCATTGCTGGCGCGATATGGCCCTTGTATTGGTTGTATGAGGCTTGGGCTTCGCTGTTGGGGCCCGACCCAGGCAAGGTCCTGGTCGATCGGCTGGGGGGGGGAGCCCTGGTGTTTCTGTTGCTCACGTTGAGCATGACGCCGTTGCAGAAGCTGACAGGTTGGTCGGGGTGGATAACTGTGCGACGGCAGTTGGGATTATGGTGCTTTGCTTATGTGACGCTGCATTTGACTGCCTATGGCGTTTTTATCTTGGGGCTGGACTGGTCGCAACTTGGCGTGGAGCTGCGCAAGCGGCCTTATATCATTGTCGGTAGTTTGGGGTTCATCCTTCTGCTGTCGTTGGCGGTAACATCCAATCGCTATAGCCAACGACGGTTGGGGGCTCGCTGGAAGAAATTGCATCGCTTGGTCTATCTCATCCTTGGGCTCGGATTGCTGCATATGTTGTGGATTGTCCGGGCCGATTTGAAAGAGTGGGCCGTTTACGCGTCTTTGGGCTCCGTATTGATGGTGTTGCGCCTGCCTTCCGTAGCTCGGCGTATTCCTCGGTTTATGATTGGAAAAGCATCTTCTGCAAGAAAAACGTAATTAATGCTTGACGGCAGATTCTACAGGTCTA
>NZ_JACKZK010000035.1:0-48736 GCF_014230245.1 Pseudomonas sp. MSSRFD41
AGGCCGAGGTCGGAATCGAACCGGCGTAGGCGGATTTGCAATCCGCTGCATAACCATTTTGCTACTCGGCCCCAAATGTCCAGCACCTGAAAAACAACACTGAACACGCACAAACTGGAACGGCCTGGAGATCTTTTTAATCTCCCAACTCTTTATTTAACCTGTTGATTTATAAAGAGTTTTTCCGTTTCCTCGCTGAGGAATGGTCGCAATTATGGACGTGTTTTCCAGTCCTGGCAACTCTTATTCGATATTTTTTCTAGCGAGGCATTTCTAAGGCTTTTCGGGCTGGAAGCATCCACTCCCCGCGCCATGGCCAGGGGCGGATGATCCCATACATCCCCGGGCATTGCTCGCCCTGCATCGCACCACCCCGTAAGATCCGCTGCTGGCTACCCTGAAGGAATTCCCATGAAGGCTCCCAACGACTATCGCCTGCCCTCCCTGGATGCGTTGCTGGCCTTCGAGAGTGCCGCCCGCTTGAAGAGCTTCGAGCAGGCGGCCGAGGTCCTGGCGTTGACGGGCAGCGCGCTGCGCAAGCGCATCGCCGGGCTCGAGCAATTGCTGGGGCTGAGCCTGTTCGAGCGCCAGGGCGGTAGCTTGCGGCTTACTGCCGACGGCCAGTTGTACCTGGAACAGGTAGCACCGGTGCTGCAACAGTTGCTGGACATTCCCCAGCACCGGCGCACCGTGCAGCGCAAGCAGCGGTTGATCCTGTGCAGCCCGCCGACCTTCGCCCGCCAAGTACTGATCCCGCGTCTTGACGAACATAGCCGGGGCCATCCGCAGATCGACCTGCAGATCCAGCTCTCGGCGCCCTTGTCCAACATCAGCAATGGCCAGTGCGACCTCGAGGTCCGTGGCGACAGTCTCGACGCGCCAGCAGCCAGGCGCTTGCTCGACGAACAGTTGCTGCCGATGGCCGCTCCCGCCCTGCTCGCCCGCTTCCGCCCTCTGCAACTGCCGGCGGATTTCGCCCGGCTGCCGTTGTTGCGCTCGCCCCTAGAACCCTGGCGCCCCTGGTTGCAGGCCGCCGGCCTGGATTTGCCGGAACCCGACCAGGGGCCGACCCTGCTGGACCTGGGCATGCTGCTGGAGGCCGCGGCCAATGCCCAAGGCGTGGTGCTGGCCCGGCCGTCCCTGGCCCGCAGTTGGCTGGCCCAGGGACGCCTGGTGATCCTCGGGAAAATCAGCAGTCCACCGTCCTACCACTACACCCTGGACATCCCCCTGCCCTCGCCCGCCGCCCGGGAACTGGCCCACTGGCTGCAACGCATCTGCCGTGACGCCGTGGCCCAGGGCAACGCCCACGCCCAGGGCTGAAACAGCCCTTACCGGCTCCGGGAAAAAAACGCCCGCACGCCGGGAATTGTTTTCCGCAACGCTCCTGGCCCGGCGCACTAGTCTGCTGCGATCCATCACACAGGAGTGCGCCATGCCCATCATCACCTGCATCGAAGACCTGCGCCGGCTGGCCCGACGCCGGGTGCCACGGATGTTCTACGACTATGTCGACGGCGGCTCCTGGAGCGAGAGCACCTACCACGCCAACCAGGCCGACTTCGCAGGAATCAAGCTGCGTCAACGGGTAGCGCGCAATATCGACAATCGCTCGTTGCAGGTACACAGGCTGGGCGTCGACATGGCCATGCCCCTGGCCATCGCCCCCACCGGCCTGGCGGGAATGGTCCACGCCGATGGCGAAATCCTCGCGGCCCGAGCCGCAGCAGCTGCGGGCATCCGCTACACCCTGTCCACGGTCAGCATCTGCTCCCTGGAGGACGTGGCCGAGGCCACGGCCGCGCCGTTCTGGTTCCAGCTGTATGTGATGCGCGACCGCGACTTCGTCGGTCGCCTGATCGACCGGGCCAAGGCCGCCGGTTGCGACGCCCTGGTGCTGACCCTCGACCTGCAACTGAGCGGGCAACGGCACAAGGACCTGAAGAACGGCCTCAGCACCCCACCCCGGCCGACCTTGGCCAACCTGCTGAACCTGCTGGGCAAGCCACGCTGGGTCGCCGGCATGCTGGGCACCCGGCGTCGGCATTTTGGCAACATCATGGGCCACGTCACCGGCGTGCACGACATGCGCCAACTGGCGGAGTGGACCTACCAGCAGTTCGATCCCTGCCTGAGCTGGGACGACATCCAGTGGATCAAGCAGCGCTGGGGCGGCACGCTGATCCTCAAGGGCATCCTCGACGTGGAGGACGCCCGCCTGGCAGTGGCCAGCGGCGCCGACGCATTGATCGTCAGCAACCACGGCGGGCGCCAGCTCGATGGCGCACCGTCGAGCATCGCCATGCTGCCGGCCATCGTCGACGCCGTTGACGGCCAGGCCGAGGTCTGGATCGACAGCGGCATCCGCAGCGGCCAGGACGTGATCAAGTCCCTGGCCCTGGGCGCCCAGGGCGCGATGATCGGTCGGGCCCACCTGTATGGCCTCGGTGCGCTGGGCCAGGCCGGGGTCAGCCAGGCCTTGCAGATCATCGCCAGGGAAATGGACCTGACCCTGGCGCTTTGCGGCCACACCCGGATCGAGCAGGTCGACCGACAACTGCTGGTGCCCGGCAGCTATCCCTTGCCCTGAACCTGCCAACCAGGGTGCGCTCGCTCAGCGGGCGGCCCAGGCGTTGAAACGCTGCTCCAGGTCCTCGCCATGGTCGACCCAGAAGCCGGCATCCACCGCCCGTGCGCCCTGCAAGTTGGCTTCATAGGTGGGCAACTGCCGCTGCACCGAAGGCGGTAGCAGCCCCAGGGCCTGGCGGTGCACCGGTCCGTAGGGGATGTGCTGCGAGAACACCTTCTGCGCCTCGGGTTGGCTGGCGAAGCGGATGAACTGCTCGGCCAGGGCCTTGTTCGGCGAACCCTTGACCACCGCCCAGTACTCCGGGTCGTACAGGCTCTGGGGCCAGAGGATGCTCAACTGCATGCCCTCCTTCTGGGCCATGGCGATCCGCCCGTTGTACGCGGCGCTCATCGCCACGTCCCCGGCCACCAGCCATTGCGGCGGCTGGGCGCCGGCTTCCCACCACTGGATGTACGGCTTGATCTGGTCGAGCTTGGCAAAAGCCCGGCTCACGCCCTCCGGGGTAGCCAACACCTGGTACAGCTGCGCGGGTGGTACGCCGTCGGCCAGCAGGGCAATCTCCAGGGTGTACTTGGCACTCTTGCGCAAGCCACGCTTGCCCGGAAAATCCTTGAGATTCCAGAAATCGGCCCAGGACTCCGGCGCCATGGCCAGCTTTTGCGGAGCGAAAGCCATCACCATCGACCAGACATAGGTCGCTACGCCACACTCGGTCAGGGTGCCGGGCACGAACTGCCCGGGGTCACCGAACTGGCCCAAGTCCAGGGGCTCGAACAGCCCTTCGTCGCAACCGCGCAACAGCTCAGGACTCTCCACCTCGACCACGTCCCAGCTGGTCTTGCCGACCTCGACCATGGCCTTGATCTTCGACAGTTCGCCATTGTATTCGCCGGCCACCACCCGGGCCGCGCCACTCTGCTCGAACGGCTGGAAGTACGCCTGTTCCTGGGCCTGCTTGGTCGCACCGCCAAAGGAGATGACCGTGAGGTTCCGCGGTTCGGCCGCCACGCCAGTGCACAGCACCAGCAGCGACCACGCAACGCCGCAACGCAAGATATTGGACATGTACCCATCCTCGAATAAGCCGGTCCGCCCGCACGAACCCGCACCGCATGAGCCTGGCAACGACCGTAGCCACGGGCGGTACCGCGCCAGGCAAGAGCAAGCTCGTTCAGTGCCGTACCGAGGGCGACGAGGCCCTGGCGGTGTTGCCGCGGGCGCCATGGCCCGGTTCGTTGGAAGTGTCCCGGGGCCCGGGCGCAGGGGCCGGCCAGGTCATGTTCGAAGGACAATTCATCGCTTGCTCCCTGTTGTTTTTGTAGGAAGAACAAACCGATCGCTAGTGCATCGCCAGCACGCCCCACATCAGGGGACAGGCGCATGCCGGGCTCATTGTTCGCCGAACCCCAGGCCTCGCGAAACGAGGTTTTTATGAGGCACAGGCAAGGGAAAAGCTGCCTTGTGCGCGTCCCCCAGGGCCATGCCCAATGCAGGACAAGCCAGCTAGAATCTCTGCACCTTTGCCTTGCAAGCCGACGAGACCCGCCCATGAGCTACGACTTCGATACCCTGCACCCACGCCACGGCACCGGCAGTACCAAGTGGAGCCGCTACCCCGAGGACGTATTGCCGATGTGGGTGGCGGACATGGACTTCGCCGCGGCGCCAGAGATCATCGACGCCCTGCGCCAGCGCCTGGAGCATCCGCTGCTGGGCTACAGCGTGGCCCGCGACGAACTGCGCGCGGCGGTCGTCGCCGACCTGTGGCACAAGTACGCCTGGCGCGTGCGACCGGATGAGCTGATCTTCCTGCCCGGGGTCGAGCCGGGCTTCAACATGGCCCTGCGCGCCTTCGTCAAGCCGCACCAGCAGGTGGTGGTGCAGACCCCCAACTACCGCCCGCTGCGCCTGGCTCCCGGCAACTGGCAACTGCGCAAGATCGAGGTGCCGTTCCAGGCCACCGCCGACGGCACCTACACCACACCCATGGCCGAACTGCGCCAGGCCCTGCAGGGCGCCGGCGCGCTGCTCCTGAGCAACCCGCACAATCCCCTGGGCAAGGTCTTCCCCCGGGAAGAACTGCAAGCGGTGGCCGAGGCTTGCCTGGAACAGGGCGCGCTGATCGTGTCCGACGAGATCCACGCCGAGCTGTGCTTCGACGGTCGCCGGCACATTCCCACTGCCACCCTCGGCCCGGAGATCGCCCGGCGCACCATCACCTTGATGTCGGCCAGCAAGGCCTACAACGTCGCGGGCATGAAGACCTGCTTCGCCATCGTCCAGGACCCGGCCATCCGCCTGGCCTTCAACAACGCCCGCGCCGGCATGGTGGACAGCGTCAGCCCCCTGGGCCTGGAAGCCACCCACGCCGCGCTGATCCAGGGCGACGCCTGGCGCCAGGAACTGATCGCCTACCTGCAAAGCAACCGCGACTACCTGCTCGAAGCGGTACGCACCCGCCTGCCGGGCATCCATATGCACGCACCGCAAGGCACCTACCTGGCCTGGCTCGATTGCAGCGCCCTGGGCCTTGACGACCCCCACGCCTTTTTCCTCAAGCAAGCCAAGGTCGGCCTCAGTGCCGGGCTGGAATTCGGCGACGATTGCCAGCAGTTCGTGCGCCTGAACTTCGGATGCCCGCGAGCCTTGCTGGAAGAAGGCATCCGGCGCCTGGAGCGGAGCCTGGACCAGCGCTGAACCGAAGATCCCGGCATAGCGCAAGGCGGCGTTGGCATGCCCACGCGTCAGCGCCTCGGTCCACGTGCCCCGGCCGTTGACCAGGCAGCGTTCGAGAAGCCCGGCCCTCGGCCGACAGCATTATGGTTCTGCGCTTTTCATAGGCGCAGCCGTGCCTCGACAGGCCGGCCATGTCGATCAGTGAAGGAAAGGGTCGGAGCGAGGCTTGCCCGCGATGGGCTAGGGAGCGCTGCGCTGATCCAGACAACAGCCCGTCCACTCACGACGGGCCCGGGTGGACGGGCGTTACTCAGGGCGCCGGATCAGAAGGGATACTGGCGCGGCCGGTGTTGCAGGCTGATCCAGTGGTCCCGGGTGAACTCATCGATCGCCCAGTCGCCGTTGAAGCGTCCCAGCCCGGAGTTCTTCTCGCCACCGAAGGGTGCGTTGGCCTCATCGTTCACCGGCACGTCGTTGATGTGGGTCATGCCGGCGTGCACCTGCCGGGCGAAGTTCACTCCGCGCTCCAGGTTGCCGGTGAACACCGCGCTGGCCAGGCCGAATTCGCTGTCGTTGGCCAGCTCCAGGGCATGGGCTTCGTCCCGGGCACGCAGCAACCCCACCAGCGGGCCGAAGATTTCATTGCGCGCCAGGTCCATGTCGGCACGCACCTCGCCGTACACATGGGGCGCCAGCAGGTTGCCGTTCTGTCCGCCCTCGTACAAAGGTTCGGCGCCCTGCTCCCGGGCCAGGGCGATTTTGGCCTGCAGGCCCTGCAACTGGCGGGCGTTGATCACTGGGCCGATCACCGTGTCCAGTGACTGGGGATCACCCACCTTGAGCTGCTTGACCCGGGCCACGAAGCGCTGGGCGAAGGCGTCATAGAGCTGCTCATCGACGATGATGCGGTTGATCGCCATGCAGATCTGCCCCTGGTGCAGGAACTTGCCGAACACTGCGGCGTTCACCGCCTGTTCCAGGTCGGCATCGTCCAGCACCACGAACGGGCTGTTGCCCCCCAACTCCAGAGCCACATGCTTGAGGTGTTCGCCGCCACTGGCGATACGGCCGATGCCGCGCCCCACCGGGGTCGAGCCGGTAAAGGTGATCAACGCCGGCACCGGGTGCTCGACAAAGGCATCGCCGATCTCGCTACCGGCCCCCACCACCACGCTGAACACCCCGGCGGGCAGGCCCGCTTCCTCGAAGATCCTGGCCAGCAGCAGGCCACCGCACACCGGGGTATCGCTGGCCGGCTTGACCACCACTGCATTGCCCAGGGCCAGGGCCGGGGCTAGGGAACGCTGGGTCAGGTGCAGGGGGAAGTTCCACGGGCTGATCACCCCGACCACCCCCAGGGCACTGCGGTAGACCCGGCTTTCCTTGCCCGGCACATCGGATTCGACAATCCGCCCGTGGACCCGCGCCGGGAAGGACGCCGACTCCAGGGTGATGGCCCGCGCCGCGCCCCACTCGGCCAGGGCCTTGATCCGCGTACTGCCGGATTCGCGAATGATCCAGTCGACGATTTCCTCCTGGCGCCGGTCGAAGATCGCCACCGCCCGATGCAGCACCGCGGCGCGCTGCGATGGCCCCAGGGCCGCCCATTGCGGCTGCACCTGGGCGGCCTTGGCGTAGGCGGCGTCCAGGTCGCTGCGGTTGGCCTGGGCCACTTCCAGCAGCAGAGCGCCGTCGAACGGATTGGTCACCGCCAGGGTCTTGCCGGCGGCACCGGCGCGCCACTGTCCGGCGATGGGTTGCAGATGCAGGTCGCGATACGCCGCGTTGGACTCACTCATGAAGAATCTCCTTAAAGAACAGCATTCATACACCGATGGCTCGCACAATACGGACCACTTCCTACGGTGCGACGATGCGCTTTTCGATCAGGCGCAACAGGCCGAGCAGGGTTTCGGTGTGGGGCACGGCCACACCCGCCTCCCGCGCCCGGGCCAGTACCTGGCCGTTGATCGCACCGATTTCCGTAGGCCTTCCGGCCAGCACGTCCTGCAGCATCGACGGCTTGTGCGTGCGGTGGTTGGCGATAGCCAAGGCCACGCTGTCCAGGCAGCGCCGGGCATCCAGCACTATCCCCTGGGACCGGGCCACCGCCACCACCTCCAGCACAATGGCTCGGGCCAGGGCTACGCCTTCCGGCGCCGCGTCCAACTGGCCGACGGTGCAGCCAGTGGCCGCGCACAGGCTGTTCAGCGCTGCATTGAAGGCCACCTTCTCCCAGATCGACGTCCACACCTCGGGGTCCACCGCGCAGTTCAACCCGGCGCCGTCCAGCACTGCCGCGACCTCCTGACTGGCCTGGCGTTCGCGGCTATCGAGGGCCAGCACCCGGACCATGCCCTGGCCATGAGACTGCACCTGGCCAGGCCCGACCATGTCGGCGGGCCAGAGGGTCATGCCGATCAGCACTTGCTGCGGGGCCACATGCCGCGACAGCGCCTCGGCATTGCCCAGGCCGTTCTGCAGGGTCAGCACCCGGGTGTGCCCGGCGATATGCCCGGCAACGCTACGCAAGGCGCTGTCGGTGTGCAGGGTCTTGGTGAAGACCAGCAACAGGTCGGGGTGCCCCGTGGCCTGTTCCGGGCGACAGGCGTTCAAGCCGGTAATGCGCCGTTCGCCGCTGTCGGTGACCAGCAGCAGGCCGTCGTTGCGGATCGCCGCCAGGTGCGCGTCGTCGATGTCCAGCAGGATCACCTGCTGCCCGCTTTCCGCCAGCAGGCCGCCAAACAGCGAACCCATGGCGCCCGCGCCGAGAATGGTGATGTTCATCGAGCCTCCTGATCGAGCGGCCGGTTCAAGAACCGCGCCGCATTCATGGCTGGCCCGGCAGGCGCCGGGGAATGTGCCGGCGCACCAGCAACAGCGCCAGCAGCGCCAGAACCATCACCGAGCCCAGCAGCATGAGGTAGCCCTGGGCCCCGCCCCGGGTGATCACCAGGGCTCCGGCGAAGACACTGAAGACCGCCCCCAGGCGCCCGAAGGCCAGGGCCGATGCGGTGCCGGTGGCGCGTACGCTGGTGGGGTAGATAAAGGCGCACAGGGCAAACAGGGTGGACTGCACGGCGTTGACGAACAGGCCGTGCACCCCGAAGCCGAAGATCAGCAGCCCGGTGTCCTGGTGGATGTCCACCACCTGCAACAGGAAGGCGCTGGCCGCGCCCCCGGCGCAGCAGGTCAGCAGCGGCCAAAAGGAGCCCCAGCGAGTCATGGCCACCGCGCACGCCAACGCGCCGATCACCCCGCCCAGGTTGTAGGCGGTCAGCCCGGAACCGGCCACCGACAGCTCCAGGCCTTCGGACAGCAGCAGGGTCGGTAGCCAGCTGAAGGCGCTGTAGACCGCGGTCAGGCACATGAAGAAGGCCACCCATGTGGCCAGGGTGTCACGCCCGTACCCCAGGGTGAACAAGGCACGGAAACCGCCCTGCTTCTCACTCCTCTGCTCCAGGGCATCGGTGTAGACCACCCCCGTCGCCATCGGCCGGCCCATGCGCCCGAGCAAGGTGCCCAGCTCGTTCCAGCGCTGGGGCCGGCGCGCCAGGAAGCGCGGTGACTCCGGCAGCGCCGCCAGTAAGGTCAGGCCCAGCACCAGCGGCAGGCTGCCACCGACGAAAAACAAGCTGCGCCAGCCATACAGCGGCAGTACAAGGGAGGCGAACAGCCCCGCCAGCATCCCGCCCAAGGGCACGCAGACAATGGTCGCGGTCACCGCCAGGGTGCGCCGGCGCATCGGGGTGAATTCGGCCGTCATCGTGGTCGCGCTGGGCAGTGCACCGCCGATGCCCAGCCCGGCGATGAAGCGCAGGACCGCCACCACTAGCGCATTCGGCGCCAGGCCGATGGCGCAGGTGGCCGTGCCAAACACGAACACACTGGCGATGATCGCCATGCGCCGACCGAAACGGTCGGCGAACAGCCCGGCACAGGCACTGCCAATACCCATGCCGATCAACCCGGCCGCGACCGCCGGAGCGAAGGCCTCGCGGGTGATGCCCCACTCCTTGATCATCAGTGGAATGGCGAAACCGATCAGTTGGCCGTCGAAGCCGTCCATGACGATGGACAGCGCCGCCAGTAGCACCACCAGCCTCTGCATCCCCGTGAAGGGACCCTGGTCGAGCAAGGTGCCGATATCGACGCGAGTGGAACGGGGAGGCGCCGACTGGGGCGCATCGCCCATCGCTGCAGCGACCGGAGTCATGTTCATAACCACCTCTTTTTTATTCTTCTGGTGAGTCTGCAGGTTGCGCTGGACAAGGCCAGGCACAGAGCCCGGCGACAAGGCGGTCCTCAGGGTTCGATGGTCAGGGTCGGCACTTCGATCAACATGGGGCGCTTGCCTGCCAGAGCCGTGACCAGGGCCTCGGCGAACTCCTCACGGGTGTTGGCCTGCACCGAATGCACGCCATAGCCGCGGCCGATGGCGCAGAAATCCAGGCCGGGCACATCCAGCCCCGGGGCGTCGCTGACCTGCAGCACGTCGGCGAACCAGCGCAAGGCGCCGTAGGTGCCGTTCTTGAGAATGATGAACACCACCGGGACCTGGTACTGGGCGGCGGTCCACAGCGCGGTGATGCCGTAGTTGGCCGAGCCGTCGCCGATGACCGCGATCACCCGCCGCTCCGGCCGGGCCAGTTGCACCCCCACCGCCGCTGGCAGGCCGAAGCCCAGGCCGCCGGCAGCCGGGAAGTAGTAGCTGCCGGGCTCGCGCATCTCCACACGCTGCCAGAAGGCGCCGACGGTGGAAGTGGATTCCTTGACGTAGATCGCATCCTTGGGCGCCCGCTCATCGATCACGTCGAACACGGTTTCCGGGCGCAGCACGCCGCCCAGTTCCTCGATCGGAGCGGCCGGCGGCAAGGCCTGGGGCTGTGGCCGATCGCAGTCCGGCAGCGCCCGGACCAGGGCCTGCAAGGTCTGGGCAATGTCCCCCACCAGCGCATCGCCCATGGGCGCCCGTGCCGCTTCGCCGGGATCGCAAGTGATGTGCAGCAGCTCGGCGCCCTCGGGCAGGTAGTCCCCCGGCGCATACTGGTGGTAACGGAACACCGGGGCCCCCACCACCAGGATCAGGTCATGCTCCGCCAGGCAGTGGCTGATACCGGCAATGGCAGCCGGCAGCACTCCACGAAAGCTCGGGTGACGGGTGGGAAACGGGCAGCGCGAAGCCGACGGCGCGACCCAGGCCGGCATGCGCAGTTTTTCCGCCAATTGCACGGCCAGCTGGTTGCTCTGGCTGGCGTCCACATCCGGCCCCAGCACCAGCACCGGGTTACGCGCCGCCGCCAGGCGCTGCGCCAGGGCACGCAACTGCGCCGCCGAGGGCAGCCCGGCAGAGGCCACCTGGCGTCGGGCCAGATGCTCGATCCCGGCCGGTGCGGGGCGAGCCCAGTCGTCATAGGGAATGGACAGGTAAACCGGACCCTTGGGCGCCTGGCTGGCCATGTGGATCGCCTGGCTCAGGGCCCGGGGCACGTCGTCGGCGCAGGCCGGTTCATGGCTCCACTTGACCAGGGGCTTGGGCAGATGCGGAGCGTCGACGTTGGCCAACATCGCCTCGCCCCCGATCATCGAGCGCACCTGCTGGCCGGCGGTAATCACCAACGGGCTGTGGGAGTACCAGGCGTTGGTCAGGGCGCCCATGCCATTGCCGGTGCCGGCCGCCGCGTGCAGGTTGACGAAAGTCGGCTGGCCGCTGGCCAGGGCGAAGCCATCGGCCATACCCACCACCGCGCCCTCATGCAGGCCGAGGATGTAGCGGAAGTCTTCGGGGAAGCCCTTGAGAAAGGGCAGCTCATTGGAGCCCGGGTTGCCGAACATGGTGGTCAGGCCTTGTTGCCGCAGGATGTCGTAGGAGGCGCTATGGATGGTTTTCATAGGGGCCTTTGCCGCTGTTCTTTAGAATCTGATTTACTCTTGCAGCCACCAGTAAATGGATCAAATCGATACTATTTCTACTAGAAATAGGAGCCATCTATATCAATGAGGCAACATGAGCCACATCGATCTGAACCTGATCCGTACCTTCGTCACCCTCTATGAAGCCCGCAGCGTGACCCTGGCCGCCGAGCGCCTGTTCGTTACCCAGCCCTCGGTCAGCTACGCCCTGGCGCGCCTGCGGGAACTGTTCGACGACAGCCTGTTCAGCCGCACCCGGGACGGTATCCAGCCCAGCCAACTGGCCAACGAGCTGTACCCGGTCTTTCGCGAATCCCTGACGCAGATCGAAAACACCGTGCACAGCACCCGGCACTTCGACCCGGCGACCACCGAGCGGCGCTTTCGCATCGCCCTCTCCGACCTTGGCGAAATGGGCTTCCTGCCGCTGATCCTGGCGCACCTGAACCAGGAGGCGCCCGCAGCCGAAGTCGAGGTCCTGCCGTTGCAAGTGGACCAGGCCGGCGAATGGCTCAGCAGCGCCAAGGTCGATGCACTGATCTGCCGTAAGCCCTTGCCCGGCACCCGCAGCCAGGTGCTGATCCGCGAGCGCTATGTGTGCCTGCTCAGCGACCGCCACCCACGCATCGGCACCCAGCTGAGCCTGGAGCAGTTCCTCGCCGAGCGACATATCACCGTGACCCGCACCACCGGCCACGGCAGCATCGAGGACGTACTCAAGCAGATGGGCGCCAAGCGGCGCATCAGCCTGCACGTGCCGCACTTCTCGGTGCTGCCCAAGGTGCTGCCCGGCACCGACCTGCTGACGGTGCTGCCGGCGCAGATCGCCCGCCTGTTCACCCTCGAAGGCGGTTTGCGGCAATTGGAACTGCCATTCCCGGTGGCGGAGTTCGAAGTCTCCCTGCACTGGCATCCCAACAGCGACAGCTGCGCCGCCCTTCGCTGGTTTCGCCAGGCCGTGGCCACAGCCATCATCGACGGCCAGCTCTAGACCAGAGCCGGCCGCCAGGGCGAGACAATCGCACCGATGCGCCTTTGGCATGCTCAAGTCGGGTCATCGTTATGACCCGAAAGTGGCTCTTGCCTGGTAATGGGTAAGGGGGGGTCTACAGGGATCGGACCCGTAGGGGATCCGATCGATAGGCTGGAGCTGGGCTGCGGTAACGCATCACAGGCTCAGGCAGATTTTCCCCAGGTGGGCGCCGGAGGCTTCATGGGCGAAAGCCTTGGCGATCTCGACCAAGGGGAAAGTGCTGTCGATCACCGGCTTGACGCCGGTGGCTTCCAGGCCACGGACCATCTCGATCTGCTGCTGGCGGCTACCGACGATCAAGCCTTGCAGGCGCTGCTGCTTGGCCATCAGGGCCGCCGTGGGTACCGGCCCGGCCCAGCCGGTGAGTACGCCGATCAGGGCGATGTGCCCGCCGATCCGGCACGCAGTGATGGACTGGGCCAGGGTGCCCGGGCCGCCCACTTCCACCACATGATCGACGCCCCGCCCGCCGGTGAGCTTGAGCACCTCGGCGCCCCACTCCGGCTGGGTGCGGTAGTTGATGGTGTGGTCGGCCCCCAGCTCGCGCACCCGCGCCAGCTTGGCGTCCGAGGACGAAGTGGCGATCACCGTCGCGCCCATGGCCTTGGCCAGCTGCAAGGCGAAGATCGACACCCCGCCCGTGCCCAGCACCAGGACGGTTTCACCGGCCTTGAGGCCGCCGTCCACCACCAGTGCACGCCAGGCGGTGAGCCCGGCGGTGGTCAGGGTCGCCGCCTCGGCATGGCTGTAGCCCTTGGGTGCGTGGGTGAACCAGTGACTGGGCTGGACCACCACCTGCCGGGCGTAACCATCGACGCCGTCGCCAGGGGTGGTGCTGAAGTCGGCGATGGCCGGGCCTCCGTCATGCCAATGGGGAAAGAAGCAGGACACCACCGCGTCGCCGACCTCGAACTCGCTGACGCCCTCGCCCACGGCCTCCACCACACCGGCGCCATCGGCCATGGGAATTCGTCCATCGGCCGTGGGCAGACCACCGGTCACTACCGCATAGTCGTGATAGTTCAGGGAACAGGCATGGATCCGCACGCGGATCTGCCCGGCGCCGGGCTGGCCCGGGTCGGGCAGTTCCACGGCCTTCAGGTTGTCCAGGGATGCCGGCAGGCTGAGCTTGATGGCTTGCATGGGATGCTTCTCCGCAGATCGATAGTCTTCAGGGAGCTAACCCTACCACCGAACGCCTGGCTGTAGCGCTGCCCCGGACTGCGAACACCGCGTCGCCAGGATGCAGGTGTTCAGGGCCGCTATGGGTTCGACACAGGATCGCCAGGCAAGGCCCTGCGGGCTTTACGCCGCTTCACAGGCTCAGCAGCGGCTACCAGGCTCCACTCCTGGCCGCACAAAACATTGCTCGATCACAGCCGCGCCCCATTGCTCGCCCACCTGTTCCTGCACCAGCACAAAACCCTGTTCCTCATACAGGGCGCGTGCCGCATCCAGCCCCTTGAAGGTCCACAGGCGGGTGGCAGCAAAGCCCCATCGGTCGCAGAACGCCAGGGCCTCGACCAGCAGGCGCCGGCCCAGCCCCTGGCCGCGGGCAACCTCATCGAGAATGAAGCAACGCAGGATTGCTTCCCCCCCCTCGCCCTCCCCGTCAATGGCGATGGAACCGACAATCCGTTCCCCCAGCAGCGCCACCCAGACTTCATTGCGCGGGTTGTGCAAGCGCCCCATCAGCTCGGCCATGTCCGCCGCCACCAGGCTTTCGAAGGGCTGGCCGAAGCCGACCAGGGCGGCGTAGTAGCAGGCGTGCATCTCGGCGATACGGCCAATCACTCCCGGTCGATAGCCCCGGGCGATGGACCAGGCCTCGCTCACTGCGGGAACCTCCCCCCGGCGCACCGCACCCAAAGCCTGGGCATAGTCGGCAATACCCGCCGCGGCGCGCTCCTGCCCGGCCGGACTCAAGTGCGCCAGGGCAGCGACGACCTGGGTGCAGGCGAAACGGTCGATGGCGCCTAGAGTCCTGCGACCCTGGCGGGTGAGGCGCAACGTCTTCGAGCGGGCATCCCCTTCGTGGGACTCCTCGACGACCTCTCCGGCGTCCACCAGCTTGCGCACCAGGCGGCTGATGCTGGACTTTTCCAGCCCCAGTACCCGTACCAGGTCACTGGCGGTCAAGGCGTTGCCCTGCCCGATCTCCAGCAACGCATGCACCGCCGAGGGCGGGTAATCGGTGGCAGCCAGTGTGGCCTGCATGAAGCCCAGCTCACGGACCATGTGCCGAGAGGCCTGGCGAAGGGACTGGACAAGGGCGGCGGACGGATTCGGCATGGGAGGCGCCTCTGGACTGGTCAGATAGTTGTACCTTGCAACTTTTTACCTAACAAGTCCCGCGTCCCTTGGCCGATTTCACGGGTACGCAAATTCTCTCCATACCCTGTGAATCACCACCCGCTTGAACTTCCAGTGCGCACTGTGCCCGACGGATGATTACCCGGGCTATGGCAGAAACCAGTACAGCCCGGCCGGCGACTTCTGTTAAAACGCCTCTTGAATTATTCACCGGTAGCCCCTTTATGTCCCCCTCCCTGCCCCAGCGCCTGCGTCGCCGCTGGCTCCCCCTGCTGTGCATGGCCCTGCTGGTCATTGGCCTGCCAACCAGTTGCGCGGTGCTGCAGCACAAGGAACGCCAGCTGGTGTTTCGCATCGAGCCCGGTACCGCCGGCTGGTTCCACGGCCTGCCGCAGGCGGTGCGGGAGCTGGAGCTCAAGTCCAGCCGCTTCAAGACCGGACAGAACATCCATGCCTGGTGGTGGCCGGCGCAACGCGCCGATGCGCCCGCGATCCTCTACCTGCACGGGGTGCGCTGGAACCTCACCGGCCAGCTGTTTCGCATCGAGCAGTTGCATGCCCTGGGCTACTCGGTGCTGGCCATCGACTACCGGGGGTTTGGCCAGAGCCACGGCGAGCTGCCCTCCGAGGCCAGCGTCTATGAAGATGCCCGCGTGGCCTGGGAACGCCTCGAGGTATTGCAGCCCGAGGCGGGCAAGCGCCTGATCTACGGCCACTCCCTGGGCGGCGCGGTGGCCATCGACCTGGCCGCCGAGTTGGGTCGCCAGGCCGCCAGCGAGCAGCGCCCGGTGGCCGCGCGTGGCCTGATCGTCGAATCCACCTTCACTACCCTGGGCGATGCGGCAGCGGCAGTGACCAAGACCCGCCTGCCGGTACGCTGGGTGATGTCGCAGAAGTTCGACTCCATCGACAAGATCGCCGACATCGGCATGCCGTTGCTGGTGGTCCACGGCCTCAAGGACGACTACGTCCCCGCCCGCTTGAGCCAACAACTGTTCGCCGCAGCACTGCCACCGAAAAGACTGCTGCTGGTGCCCGGCGGCACCCATAACAACAGCATGAACCTGGCCGGCAAGGACTACGCCGTGGCGATCGGTGCATTGTTGAACCACCAGCCCGCCACCGGTCTGGCCAGCCAACCTCCTGCCCGCCGGCACGAAACCCTGTAGCCGCTGTCGAGCCCGCGAGGCTGCGACACGGCCCGCAGGGCCTTCAGCGAACGCTCGACCAACACCGCTCTGGTGGCCGCTACGTGCCCGGCGAGCCTGCGGCAGCGATTACACCCAGGGCTTCATTGCGCGGTGGCGCGGGCCAGGCGCCAGCTCGACCAGCCATAGAGCATCAGCGCCAGGGCCGCCAGGGCGCCGCCGGCCACGCCGACATAGGCGAACCCCAGTTGCCCGCCGACCCAGCTGCCGAGCAAGGCGCCACCGCCGATGCCGATGTTGTAAATCCCGGAGAACATCGCCATCGCCACGTCGGTGGCGTCCGGCGCCAGGGTCAGGACCTTGGACTGCAGCGAGAGGCCGAACCCCATGATCGCCATGCCCCAGACCACGCTCAGCGCCACCAGCGACCCGACATGACCGTTGAGCGGCAGCAACAGGCCCAGGCACAGCATCAACAGGGTCACCGCCACCAGCAGGAAACCCTGGGGGCTGTGGCGGTGCAGGCGGCTGAACAGCAGCGAGCCGATGATCCCCGAGCCGCCGAACACCAGCAGCACCAGGGTCACCACGTCGCCGCCCAGGCCCGAGGCCACCTTGATGAAGGGCTCGACGTAGCTGTAGGCGGTGAACTGCGCCGTCACCACCATGGCCGTCAACACGTAGGCCGCCACCAGCGCCGGGCGCTTGAACAGCAGCGGCAGGCTGCGCAGCGAACCGGAGTTCTGGCTGGGCAACAGCGGCAAGGTACGGATCAGCCACAGCACCAGCAGTGCCGCCAGGCCGGCGATCACGCTGAAGGTGGTGCGCCAGCCCAGGGCCTCGCCCAGCAGGCGCCCCAGGGGAATGCCCAGGACCATGGCCAGCGAGGTGCCGGTGGCCAGCAGGCCGAGGGCCTGTACCTGTTTGCCCGCCGGGGCCAGGCGCACCGCCAGGGAGGCG
Source organism: Pseudomonas sp. MSSRFD41 (assembly GCF_014230245.1). NCBI lineage: Bacteria > Pseudomonadati > Pseudomonadota > Gammaproteobacteria > Pseudomonadales > Pseudomonadaceae > Pseudomonas > Pseudomonas sp. MSSRFD41. The sequence goes on from NZ_JACKZK010000035.1 coordinate 16,634, forward strand.
GTGATCGACCAGAACAATGCGTGGGCCAGGGCGATGCCGATGCGACTGAGCATCAACAGGCCGAAGCTGGTGGCCAGGCTGGACAGCACGTGGCTGAGGATGAACAAGCCGAACAGCAGCGTGAGCAAGCGCCGGCGCTCGACGTTGCGGGTCAGCAGCATCACCGGCAGCGAGGTCAGGGACACCACCCAGGCGTAGATGGTCAGCATCAGCCCGACCTGTTCGCTGGCCAGGTCGAAGCTCGCGCCGATGGCGCTCAGGAGCCCGACCGGGACGAATTCGGTGGTGTTGAAGACAAAGGCGGCCAGGGCCAACGCGATGACCGACTGCCAGTTACCTTGGGGTGTCGCCTGGGGATTGCTCATGTCGGGGACGTACTACTCGTTCGAAGGTGGAGCGGATCCTGGATCCGAGAAAAAACCAGGCCCGTCTGGTAGCGCTGTCTGGCGCCCACGACGAGCGCAGCCAGGGTAATGAGTCGCAGGTTAGCCAGGGCTTACATCAAGCGCGGTATCGAGGACGCCCATGGCCAGCGCCACCACCTTGCGCAGTTGCTCGGCGCTGGCGCCATCCCGGGCTTGCACCGACAGGCCATGCAGCACCGTAGAGTAATAATCGCCCAGGGAAGTTGCATCGCCATGACCTGCCAGTTCCCCCGACTGCACCGCCACCTGCAGCCGCTGGACGATGCTGGCGGTGCGCGCCCGCCGGTGCTCGGCCAGCCACTGGCGCACGCCGTCGTTGTCGCTGGAGCAGTTCACCGCCGAGGACACCACCATGCAGCCCAGGGGCTGGCCTGGCCGGGTATAGAGTTGCACGGCCTCATTGAGCAGGCGGGCGATGGCGGCTCGGGCACTGGGCTCTTCGGCCAGGGCCCGATCGGCGAAACCACCCTCTTGGCTCTCGTACAGCTCGATGGCTTCGCGAAACAGCGCCTCCTTGGAACCGAAGGCAGCGTAGATCCGTGCCGAGGCGATGCCCAGCGCAGCCACCAGGTCGGCCATGGAGGTGGTTTCGAAACCACGGGCCCAGAACAGTTCGAGCGCCTGGCGCAACGCCTGGTTGCGGTCGAATTCGCGGGGTCTTCCAGCCATGGGAGTCAGGTATCTCGTCAGGATGAGCGGCGATCGGTGTGGCCCGATCGCCGGCCGGCACGGGGCGCCGGGACGAAATGATATTAGATTTGCGCGCTCCCCGGGCCATTTTCCCTGCCCGGGGACGACGGTCGAGGCTCAGCCCGCCTGCTCTTCCAGGAACGGCAGCAAGTGGCCAAGGAAAGCCTCTGGCGCCTCCTCCATGATGAAGTGCCCGCAGTCCGGCACGATGGCGCCACGCAGATCGCTGGCCCGGCCCTGCAGGGTCAGCAGCGGAGCATCGTTGGTAGCGTGCTCGGCGCCGATGGCCAGCACCGGCATTGCCAGCAACCGTTCGGCGCGCTGCTGGTTCTGGCGCACAGTCTCGGGAATCGCCCGGTAGTAGGCGAAGCCCGCACGCAGGCCACCCGGCACAGCATAGGCCTGGATGTACTCCTCGGTGGCCACTGCATCGCGGCGGTGGGACCACTTGTCGAAGATGTAGTTGAGGTAGACCCGCTCGCGGCCGGCGATCAGCGCTTCCGGCAAATCGCGCAACTGGTTGAACATGAAGTGCCAAAGAAAGATGTTCTGCCCCGGCTCGACGAAGATCGGCGGCGCCTCGGCCAGCCCCGGGATCACCGCCTCGGTCAGCGCCAGGCGCTCCACCGCCTCGGGCCGGTCGCTGGCCAGGGCGTAGGCGACCCACATGCCTACGTCATGGCCGACCACGCTGTAGCGTTCGAACCCCAGCTGCTCCATCACTCGGTGCAGCACATCGGCCACGGCGCCGGTGTCGTAGCCGTGCTCCGGGCGATCGGATTGCCCGGTGCCCGGCGGGTCCACGGCGATGGCCTGGAAGCCCCGGGCGGCCAGGGCCTGGATCACCTCGCGCCAGGCGTACCAGGTCTGCGGCCAGCCGGGAATCAGCAGCACCGGCCGGCCACTGCCGGCACTGACGCAATGGATCCGCTGGCCGTCGATGCGCACGTAGCGATGGGCCAGGCCGTTGGCATCGACCTGGGTGTTGTCGGTAAAGGCATTCATCAATAGTGATCTCCGTGGGCAAGGTTCAGGCGATGCCGAGCATGGCGTCGATCTGTTGGCGGTCGATGCGGGCACCGGCGAAGTCGTCGAAGATCCGTTCGGTGACGCGGATCATGTGGCGGTTGATGAACTCCACGCCTTCCCGGGCGCCGTCCTCCTGGTCCTTGAGGCAGCACTCCCACTCCAGGGTCGCCCAGCCGCCATAGTCGTATTGCGCCAGCTTGGAAAAGATCCCCTTGAAATCCACCTGGCCGTCGCCGAGCGAACGGAACCGCCCGGCCCGCTCGACCCAGGCGCTGTAGCCGCCGTAGATGCCCTGGCGACCGCTGGGATTGAACTCGGCATCCTTGACGTGAAACATGCGGATGCGCTCGTGGTAGATGTCCAGGTACGCCAGGTAGTCCAGTTGCTGCAGCACGAAGTGGCTGGGATCGAAAAGGATGTGGCAACGCGGATGCCGGTCCACCAGGTCGAAGAAGCGCTCGAAGCTGGTGCCGTCGTGCAGGTCCTCGCTGGGGTGGATCTCGTAGCACAGGTTGACCCCTTGCTCGTCGCAGGTGTCGAGGATCGGCCGCCAGCGCCGCGCCAGTTCGGCGAACGCGGTCTCGATCAGGCCGTCGGGGCGCTGGGGAAAGGGAAACAGATAGGGCCAGGCCAGCGAGCCGGAGAAAGTGCCCATGTCAGCAAGCCCCAGGCGCCGGGAAGCCCGCGCCGCCAGTTGCATGCGTTCCATGGCCCAGTCGGTGCGCGCCTTGGGATTGCCGCGCAGGGCCTGGGGGGCGAAGTTGTCGCACATCGCGTCGTAGGCCGGGTGTACCGCCACCAGCTGGCCGAAGATGTGGGTGGTCAGCTCGCTGATCACCAGGCCGTGCTCGGCCAGTTGGCCCTTGACCTCATCGCAGTAGTCCTGGCTGTGCGCCGCCGTGGCGACATCGAACAGCCGCTCGTCCCAGGCCGGGATCTGCAACGCCTTGAAGCCCAGGTCGGCGGCCCAGCGGGCGATGCCCGGCAGATCGTTGAATGGCGCCGTGTCGGCGCTGAACTGCGCCAGGTGCAGGCTGGGGCCCTTGAGGGTTTTCATCGAACGCTCCTATTATTTGTCGATTGACAAAGAATAGGAACAAGCCGCTGCCAACGTCAACCGTTCAAGCGCCGGACAGGCCATGGCGCAGGCCTTCGCCGCCACCGGGAAAAACGCCAGGGCCCAGGTCGATCAATGTCTCCAGCATCATCGACGGAGCCTGATCGCCGGCTGAAAAAAAGCCCGCGAACAGGGTCGCGGGCCGCTTTGGTGCAATGGCCTGAGGTCATTCGCCCGGACGGCGGTAGACCTCGCGACCGGCGAAATAGGTGCTCAGCACCTGGGTGCCGGCCAACTGCTCATCGGGAACCTGGAACACATCGCGATCGAGCACAATCAGGTCGGCCTGCTTGCCCGGGACCAGGCTGCCGATCTGCTGCTCCAGACCGATGGCGCGGGCAGCATTGCGGGTGTAGGCATAGAACATGGCCTGGCGGTCGATACCCTCGTTCTTGTTCAACACCCCCTTGGGACCCTTGCGACTGACCGCCTGGGCGATGGCCTTCCATGGCTCGGGCGTGCTCACCGGCCAATCGCTGGCACCGGCGAGGGTGGCGCCGTTCTTCAACAACGAGCGCGCCGGGTACATGAACTGAAACTGCATGGCCGTGATGTAGGGCTTGAGCAGGTCGATGCTCAGCTCATCGGCGGAAGCCCAATACAGCTGCATCGAGGCGATCACGTCCAGCGGCTTGAAGCGCGCGAATTCCTTGGGATTGACCATTTGCAAGTGGGTGATCGAGTGCACCACGCCGCTATGGCGCTGGCGCCGGGCTTGCTCGATGCCGTTGAGCGCCTCACGCACCGCGCGATCGCCGATGGCGTGCACATGCACCAGCCAGCCACGGGCGTCGGCGGCGCTGACCAGCTCGCCGAAATGCGCCGGGTCGATCAGCAGCTCGCCGCCCTTCTGCGAGTTCTTGTAGGGCGTCAGCAACGACGCGGTCTGGGCCGGAAACTCGGCGACGCCATCGGCGAAGATCTTGATCCCCGGCAAGCTCAGGTTGGGCACATCGAGAAATTGCCGGCGTACCTGGTCCAGTACCGCAAGGTCCGCTGGCCGGCTCTTGGGATTGGCCACCATCAACGCGGCGACCCGCAGCTCCAGTTCGCCTTTCTCGGCCAGCGCCTTGTACACCGGCAAGACGCCCACGGTCTGGGCCGTGGGCTGCATCGCGAACAGCGCGTCACTGGGTACCGCGTTGGCCGCCGGGTCCATCAGCGCGGTGATGCCCAGGCTGTGGTTCAGGTCCCTGGCGGCGCGCCCAGCGTCGAGCATCTGCTCGAAACTCGGCGCCGGTACCTGGGAGGTCAGGGCCGAGAGCCCGGCATCGGCAACGAAGCCATTGGGCGTGCCATCGGGATGATGACCGATGGTCGCCACCGCCTCGCCCGTCAGCGCCTTGACCCGCTGGGCGTCGATGCCGGCACGCTTGAGCATGGCGCGGTTGGCCCAGCCCGTGTGGTAGTCCCAGCCGACGAACAGGATCGGTGTATCCGCCCACTCGCCCTGGTTGAAGCGTTGCTCCAGCGCATCCACCTGGCTCCAGTAGGTGGATGGAAAACCGCTGACGCTCAGGGTATCGCCATGGCGCGCCTTGCCGTCGTCGCGCCAGCCGCGCAGGCGCCGCTCCAGTTCATCCAGCGGCAACTGCTGGCTTTCCAGGTCCGCGGCCTTGAGCTTGAGACCGCCGAAGATCGCGTGGCTGTGGCTGTCGATGAAGCCGGGCATCAGCACCTTGCCCTGCAAGTCGACCACCTGGGTGCCGGCCGCCTTGAGTGCCAGCACCTGGGCGTCGCTGCCGACCTTGACGATCCGCCCCTGCTCCACCGCTATCGCCTGCTGCAGGGGCTGGCCCTGCTCGGCGGTGAACACCTTGCCGTTATGCAGCAGCAGGTCCACCGCCGCCAGGCTCGGCAGCGATGTGCAAGCCAGCGCCGAGGCCAGCGTGATCTTCAGAGCGTTTTTCATTGTCGTTGGCACCCCTTGGTCAGAATGACCACGAGACTAGCCAAGCCCGGGGGGATTTAAGAATACTGCGCCGAGCAACTCATTCTTTCCAAAGAGGCAAGACCCATGGACCAACTGGGCGCCATCAGCATGTTCGTCGCCACCGCCGACCAGGGCAGCTTCACCCGCGCCGCCGCCTGCCTGGGCAAGACCACCTCGGCCCTGACCAAGGCGGTGACGCACCTGGAGACCCAACTGGGCACGCGGCTGTTCGAACGCTCCACGCGCCGCATCGCCCTGACCGAGGCCGGGCATCTCTACCTGGCCAGTGCTCGCCAGGTGCTGTTCCAACTGCAACAGGCCCAGGAACACATCGACCAGCTGCAACAGGAAATGTGCGGCACCTTGCGCCTGGTGGCACCGCCCTCCTTCGCCCCGGCCTTTCTCAACGCGGTGTGCTACCGCTTTCTCGAGCTCTACCCGCAGATGCGCCTGGAAGTGGAGCTGACCGACGAGTTCGTCGACCTGCTCGCTGGCGGCTACGACCTGGCGGTGCGCGACGGCCCGGTGGACCTGCCGGACCTGATCGCCCGGCCGCTGACCGCCAACCGCATCCTGCTCTGTGCCAGCCCGCGCTACCTGCAACGCAAGCCGCTGGCGGTGACAGCGCAGACCTTCCACGAACACGACTGGCTGATCTTCCGCCACCCGGCGCTGAACCCGCACTTCTGGCGCTTCAGCCTCGGGGGCCAGCAGCATCGAGTGGCCCAGCCCGTGCCACGGCTGGCCAGCGACAACTACGATTTCCTGTTCGGCGCGCTGCTGGCCGGCCTGGGCCTGCAACTGTGCCCGCAGTGGAGCGCGGCGCCCTACCTGCAACGCGGCGAACTGGTGCAACTGCTACCGGAAGCGGTGCTCGATCCGGAGCAGTTCGGCCCGCGGATCCACGCGATCTACCCGGTGCACCGGCGGCAAACGCGCAAGCACCAAGCGTTCATCGAATGTCTGAAAGAGCACCTGGACCAGCAGCACTTGCACTGATCCGCACTGCCGTCAGCCGCCTTGCTGCAGCACCGGGATCAACCGCGCCGGCTTGACCGACTTGAACGAGAAACTGGAGTAGATCTCCTTGACCGCCGGCAGGGTCTGCAGCACCTCGCGGGCGAACTCGCCGAAGGACTCCAGGTCCCTGGCCAGCACCTCGAGGAGAAAGTCATAACGCCCGGAAACGTTGTGGCAGGCGATGATCTCGGGGATGTCCAGCAGCCGTTGCTCGAAGGCCCGGGCGGTCTCGCGGGAGTGGGATTCCATCATCACGCTGACGAACGCGGTGACGCCATAACCCAGGGCCTTGGGCGAAAGGATCGCCTGGTAGCCGGTGATCACCCCGCTCTCTTCCAGGAGCTTGACCCGGCGCCAGCAGGGAGAGGTGGTGAGCGCGACACTGTCGGCCAGTTCGGCGGTGGTCAGCCGCGCGTTGTCTTGCAGCGCGACCAGCAGGGCTTTGTCGGTACGATCCAGGCCAGCGGGCATATCTTGCCTCTTAATCTTGTTTTTATGGTTTTTTATTCCAATCGAGCGCTTTTACAGGGGTCAGATTAGAAAATATTGCGCCGGATTTGAGCATAGCATTAGAGCAAATCCGGAGCGTCCACCATGAACAATAAAAACAGCGACCTTGGTTTTTCCACCCGCGCCATCCATCACGGCTACGACCCCCAGCAACACCAGGGTGCGTTGATCCCGCCGATCTACCTGACGTCCACTTTCACCTTCGCCACCGCCGAATACGGCGCCGGCTGCTTTGCCGGCGAAGAGCCCGGCTATTTCTACACCCGTATCGGCAACCCGACCCTGGCCCTGCTGGAAGCCCGCATGGCCGACCTGGAACACGGCGAGGCCGCGGTGGCCTTCGGCTCCGGCATGGGGGCCATCGCCGCCACCCTCTGGACCTTGCTGCGTCCGGGGGACGAGATCCTGGTCAACCGTACTCTCTACGGCTGCACCTTCGCCCTGCTGCACCACGGCCTCGGTGAATTCGGGGTCAAGGTGCGCCATGTGGACATGACCGAGCCAGGCCAGTTGCAGGCCGCCATCAGCCCCGACACGCGGGTGATCTACTTCGAATCGCCAGCCAACCCCAATATGCAATTGGTCGACATCGCCGCCGTGGCCGCGATCGCCCACCAGTACCGCGACCTCACCCTGGTGGTGGACAACACCTACTGCACGCCCTACCTGCAGCGCCCCCTGGAACTGGGCGCCGACCTGGTGCTGCATTCGGCCACCAAGTACCTGAGCGGCCACGGCGACATCACCGCCGGCATCGTCGTCACCCGCCAGGAGCTGGCACAGAAGATCCGCCTGCAAGGCCTGAAGGACCTGACCGGCGCCGTGCTGTCGCCCCAGGATGCCTTCCTGCTGATGCGTGGGCTCAAGACCCTGGCCCTGCGCATGGACCGCCACTGCGCCAACGCCCTGGCCGTGGCCCGCTACCTGGAGGCGCACCCGCTGGTGCAGTGGGTGGCCTACCCCGGCCTGCCGTCCTTCGCCCAGTACGCCCTGGCCCGGCAACAGATGAAATTGCCCGGCGGCATGATCGCCTTCGAACTCAAGGGTGGCCTGGCCACCGGCACCCGTTTCATGAATGCCCTGCAACTGTTCAGCCGGGCGGTGAGCCTGGGAGATGCCGAGTCCCTGGCCCAGCACCCGGCGAGCATGACCCATTCCACCTACAGCCCCGAGGAGCGCGCCGAGCACGGCATCGCCGAAGGCCTGGTACGCCTGTCGGTGGGCCTGGAGGACATCGACGACCTGCTGGCCGACCTCGACCAGGCCCTGGAGGCCTGCGCCGCCACCGCACCGCTGCTGGCCTTCGGCAAGGCGCTGCCCTGAACCGGGCCAGCGGCAATCCACCATCCGGATGGCCGCCGAGCCGGCCATCCCTGCAACACCGGCAACACCCTTAGAACCGTTACCCACAGGAGTGGAACCCACAATGAGTCGTATCAATAACAAAGCCACCCAACTGCTCAGCGCCATGATCCTCGCCGGTCTCGCCTGCCATTCCCTGGCCGCCGACACCATCCGGATCGGCATCGCCGGGGCCAAGACCGGCCCGGTGGCGCAATACGGCGACATGCAGTTCAGCGGCGCGCGCATGGCCATCGAGCAGATCAACGCCAAGGGCGGCGTCGACGGCAAGCAGCTCGAAGCCGTTGAATACGACGACGCCTGCGATCCCAAGCAAGCGGTGGCCGTGGCCAACAAGGTGGTCAACGACGGCGTCAAGTACGTGGTCGGCCACCTGTGCTCCAGTTCCACCCAACCGGCCTCGGACATCTACGAGGACGAAGGCATCGTGATGATCACCCCGGCCGCCACCAGCCCCGAGCTGACCTCCCGTGGCTACAAGATGGTGTTCCGCACCATCGGCCTGGACAACGCCCAGGGCCCGGCGGCGGCACGCTACATCGCCAAGCTCAAGCCCGCCAACGTCGCCGTGCTCCACGACAAGCAGCAGTACGGTGAAGGCATCGCCAGCTCGGTCAAGGACATCCTTGGCAAGGAAGGCATCAAGGTGGCGATGTTCGAGGGCATCAACGTCGGCGAGCGCGACTACTCCTCGCTGCTGACCAAGCTCAAGCAGGCCAATGTCGACTTCGTGTACTTCGGCGGCTACCACCCGGAAATGGGCCTGCTGCTGCGCCAGGCCAAGGAAAAGGGCCTGACCGCGCGCTTCATGGGGCCCGAGGGCGTGGGTAACGACTCCATCTCGCAGATCGCCAAGGATGCCTCCGAAGGCATGCTGGTGACCCTGCCCAAATCCTTCGACCAGGACCCGGCCAACAAGGCGCTGGTAGAAGCCTTCGAAGCCAAGAAGGAGAACCCCAGCGGCCCGTTCGTGCTGCCGTCCTACTCGGCAGTGCAGGTGATTGCCGGCGCCATCGCCGCAGCCAAGAGCGAAGATCCGGAGAAGGTCGCCGAGGCGATCCACGCCGGCACCTTCAAGACCCCGACCGGGGACCTGAGCTTCGATGAAAAAGGCGACCTCAAGGACTTCAAGTTCGTGGTCTACGAATGGCACTACGGCAAGCCCAAGACCATTGCCGGGGAGAACGCCGGCCTCTGACCGGCACTGCGAGGTGCCCCGTGCACCTCGCTGCAACCAATGGTGCCGGCCGCACAGGCCGTCACCGTCCATGCTAGGCCCCGGGCAACTGCCCCGCCGCCAGTTCCTGCGCGGTGCGCTCCAGCGCCCGACGGGTCTTGTCCACCAGCTCATCGATGTCCGCCCGGGTCGCCACCAGGGCCGGCGCCATGATCATCCGGCCCAGGGTCGAGCGAATGATCACCCCCTCCTCGAAACCCAGGGTGCGACAGCGCCAGGCGATGTCGTTCTCGTTGGCGAAACGCTGGCGGCTGGCCTTGTCCCTGGCGAACTGCAAGGCGGCCACCAGGCCGGTGCCCTGGATTTCGCCAATCAGCGGATGATTGCCGAACACTTCCCGCAGGCACTGCTGCAAGTACGGGCCGGTATCGTCGCGGACCCGGTCCACCACGCCCTCGTCGCGCAGGGCCTTGAGGTTGGCGATGGCCACGGCGGCCGCCACCGGGTGCCCGGAATAGGTCAGGCCGTGGGCGAACACGCCACCCTGCTCCACCAGCACCTGGGCGATGCGCTTGCCCAGCACCAACCCACCCATGGGCACGTAGCCGCTGGTCAGGCCCTTGGCGATGGACAGGGTATCGGGCTCGAAACCGAAGTGCTGGTGGGCGAACCACTGGCCGGTACGCCCGAACCCGCCGATCACCTCGTCGGCGCACAGCAGTACGTCGTACTGGCGGCAGATGCGCTGGATCTCTGGCCAGTAGCTTTGCGGCGGGAAGATCATGCCCCCTGCGCCCTGGAAGGGTTCGGCGATGAACCCGGCGACGTTCTCGGCCCCCAGTTCGAGAATCTTCTGCTCCAACTGCCGGGCGCAACGCAGGCCGAACTCGGCCGGGCTCAAGTTGCCCTCATGGGCGAACCAGTAGGGTTCGTCGATATGCGCGACATCCGGAATCAGCCCGCCCATTTCATGCATGAACTTCATGCCGCCCAGGGCCGTGGCTGCGAGTGTCGAGCCGTGATAGCCGTTCCAGCGGCCGATCATCACCTTCTTCTGCGGCTGGCCGAGGATCTGCCAGTAGCGGCGCACAGTGCGGATCAGCACCTCATTGGCCTCGGAACCGGAATTGGTGTAGATGGCGTGGCTGTAGTGCCCCGGCAACAGGCTGAACAGCAGCTCGGACAACTCCACCACCGCCGGGTGGGTGGTGTGGAAGAACATGTTGTAGTACGGCAACTGTTCGAGCTGGGCCGTGGCCGCGGCCGCCAGGTCCTTGCGGCCATAACCGAGGTTGGTGCACCACAGGCCGGACATACCGTCCAGGTAGCGCCTGCCGTCGTTATCCCAGAGCTGCAAGCCTTCACCCCGGACGATCACTCGCGGACCTTCGGCATTCAGGGCCTTTTGGTCGAGGAACGCATGGATATGGTGCGCTGCGTCCAGATCCTGGTAGTCCCGGGTGCTGCGTTGCGGCTGGGGAGTATAAGCACTCATGGTCGTTCTCCTGCACTGTAGGTGGATTGCTCGGAAGGGCTTGTCGGGGCGGCCGGCGCCAAGGGCTCCGGGGTGAACAGCGGCTTGTGCATCACCCGCTTGACCCAGAGCACGGCGATCAACGAGATGATCCCCAGCACCACCCCGGCGCTGCCGAAGATCCGCGCAGTCATCTCCGGCGCCGGCGAAGCGTGGTAGATCGCGAACAGCATGCCGCCGATGCCCACCACCTGGGGCCAGGGATAGAACGGCGAGCGGAACGGCCGGGGCGCGTCCGGATAGCGCCGGCGCAGGGCGATCACGTCGATGTGCACGATGATGTAGGCCAACAGCCAGGCCAGGGCCGCGGCCAGCAACAGCAGGCTGACCGAATCCGGGTCCTGGCCCAGCAACAGGATCGGCAGGCCGGTGATGGCGGCGATGAACAGCACCGCCACCCAGGGCGCGCGGGTACGCCGGCTCAAGCGCTTGAACTGAGGGAAGGCCTGGCCGTTGTGGGCCATGCCGTAGAGCATGCGGGGCAGCGCCGCCAGGGACGAGTTGACCGTGCTGCAGGTGGCGGTGAGCACCGCACCCACCAGGAACGCCTTGCCGGCCTCGCCGAACACCGTGGTGGCGAACAGGAAATGCGGCAGCGGATCGCTCGCCAGCCGGTCCCGGGGGATGCACAGCAAGGCGCCCAGGCAATACAGGGTGATCACCAGGAAGATCAGGCTCAGGCCGATGATCATCGAGCGCGGGATATTGCGCTCCGCCCGCTTGGTCTCCTCCACCAGCGGGCAGACGAACTCGGCGCCGACGAAGCCCCAGATGGCCATCGCCGCCAGGGCCAGCGCCCCGACGCCCATGGGGTTCCAGCCCTGGTCCAGGGGCAGTTGCAGGTCGGCCTGGGGACTGCCGATGGCCCCCAGGCCCAGGGTCAGCAAGATCACCACCATCACCACCGCCAACACCGTCTGCAGCTTGGCGAACACGTCGATGCCCAGCAGGTTGAGCACGGTGAAGGTGCCCAGCACGCCATAGGCCACCAGCATGGGCGGCAGCGCGCCGGGGTAGACCTTGCCGATGATCAGGTCCAGGAGCAGCAGCTCGGCGGACAGGGCGAACATCGCCACCACCATGTAGCCGGAGAAGGTCGCGAGGATCGCCGGGAAGTGCCCGATGGCCACCTCGGTGTAGCTGCTCAGGCTACCGGCCCGGGGCACCAGCAGCGCCAGTTCGGAAAACGACAAGGCATAGGTCAGGGCCAGCAGGTAGCCCAGCAGCAGCGGGATGAAGAACCCCATGCCGGCCATGCCTGCGCCTTGCAGCATCATCACCATCACGCCCTGGGACACCACCAGGCCCACGGCCACCGAGATCAGCGAGCCCAGGCCCAGGACCCGGCGCAAACCACCCTTGGCGGCGGAACCCGTGGCCCCGTCCAAGACATTCGTCGTCATGCCACATACTCCGTTCTTATTGTTGTGAACCTGCCACCGAAGGCAGGCGATAGGGTGCCGCTCGGCACCGCAAGGCACCCGCGCCGCTCAGCGCAACTGGATCCAGGTGGTCTTGAGCTGGGTGTATTTATCGAAGGCATGCAGCGACAGGTCGCGGCCGAAACCCGACTGCCGGGCACCGCCAAAGGGCACGGTGACGTCCAAGGCATCCACGGTGTTCACCGACACGGTGCCGACCCGCAGCTGCCGGGCCACCCGATGGGCCCGGTTGAGGTCGTCGGTCCACAGCGAGGCCGCCAGACCATAGACGCTGTCGTTGGCCAGGGCGATGGCCTGTTCCTCGCTGTCGAATGCGCTCACCGCCAGCACCGGGCCGAACACCTCTTCGCGGGCGATGCTCATCTGCGGCTGGACACCGGTGAAGATGGTCGGCTCGATGTAGTTGTCGCTGCCATCGATAGACAAGCGCCGACCGCCACAGGCCAACTGCGCGCCCTGCTCCCGCGCCCGCTCGATATGGGCCATGACACTGGCCGCCTGGCGTGCATCGACCATGGCCCCGGCGCGGCTGGCCGGGTCCAGGGGATTGCCGGGGCGCCAGTCCCGGGCCTTGGCCAGCAGGCGCTCGACGAATTCATCGTGGATGCTGCGCTGCACCAGCAACCGCGAGTTGGCCGAGCACACCTCGCCCTGGTTGTAGAAGATGCCGAACGCGGCCTTCTCGGCGGCCAGGTCCAGGTCCTGGCAATCGGCGAACACCAGGTTCGGGCTCTTGCCGCCACACTCCAGCCAGACCTGCTTGAGGTTGGACTGCGCCGAATACTGCATGAAGTACTTGCCCACCTCGGTGGACCCGGTAAATACCAGGCAGTCCACATCCGGGTGCAAGCCCAGGGCGCGCCCGGCCTCGGGCCCCAGGCCCGGTACCACGTTGAGCACGCCTTCGGGCAGACCGGCCTCCAGGGCCAGCTCGGCCAGGCGCAGGGCCGAGAACGGCGATTGCTCGGCGGGCTTGAGCACCACCGAGTTGCCCGCGGCCAGGGCCGGTGCCAGCTTCCAGGCGGCCATGTCCAGGGGATAGTTCCAAGGCACCACCGCAGCGACCACCCCCAGTGGCTCGCGGCGGATGCTGACATGGCTGTCGGCCGCGCCGGGGGCTACCTGGTCGTAGAGTTTGTCGATGCTCTCGGCGTACCAGGCAAAGACATTGGCGGCGCCCGGCACGTCGATGTTCCAGGCGTCCATCACCGGCTTGCCCATGTTCAGCGAATCCAGCAAGGCCAGCTCTTCACGATGGGCGAGTATCGACTCGGCCAGGCGCAGCAGGACCTGCTTGCGTTGCCCCGGCGCCATGCGTGCCCAGGGGCCATGCTCGAACGCCCGGCGCGCCGCGGCCACCGCCAGGTCTACCTCGCCGGCACCGCAGGCGCTGACCCGGGCCAGTAACTGGCCGGTGGCAGGGTTGATCGCATCGAAGGTGGCACCGGATGCCGCCGGCAAGCGCCGACCGCCGATCAGCGCCTGGTCTATGAATGTCTGTTGGGCAGCCCGTTGCTGCCAGTAACGAAGATCGAACACGCTGCATGCCCTCGTCGGCCGTTGCGACGGCCTGGTTGTTATAGGAGTTCAAGGCGATGGTGCGTCACTGGGGAGCGGAGGAAAAATACTAAAAATATGCTCCAGTCCCATGAAAAAACTCTGTAGCAAGATAAGCCTCGACACCCCGTCGCAGAGCGCTCGCGGACGACTGCCAGGGCTTGAGGCAGCAGGCTGCGCGGGGCTGTGCTGGGGTCGGTAACCGAGGTCGATTCAGGCCGGTTGCGCCAGCCAGTCCGCCAGGCGCAGCAATAGCGCATCACAGGCCGCGAGCTGCTCCAGGCTGATGAACTCATCCGGCTTGTGCCCCTGGTCCATGCTGCCCGGCCCGCAGACCACCGTGGGGATGCCGGCCTCATGGAACAAGCCGCCCTCGGTGCCGAAAGCCACGGTGCTGAACTCCCGGGAACCACTGAGCAGCGCCAGCAGTTCGGCAGCCTCGCTGTCGGGCGCGGTGGCCAGCCCCGGATAGGCACTCAAGGGCTGCAGGTCGATGGCGGTATCGGCGTGCACGGCGCGCATACCGGGCAGCAACTGCTGCTCGGCATAGTCCTGCAGCTCATCCACCACCTGCCGGGGATCGAAGCCCGGCAGGGTGCGCACCTCGAAATCGAACTGGCAATCCTGCGGCACGATGTTCAGTGCCCGACCGCCACGGATGATGCCGGTCTGCAGTGTGGTGAAGGGCGGATCGAACCGTCGGTCATGGTGTTGCGGCTGCGCCAGGCGGGTGCCGATCTCCCCGAGCTTGCCGATCAACTGCGCCGCGTACTCGATGGCGTTGACCCCCTGGGGCGCATAGGCCGAATGACAAGCGGCGCCCCGGACCTGGCAGCGCATGGCCAGCTTGCCCTTGTGCCCCAGCACCGGCCGCAGCTCGGTGGGCTCGCCGATCAGGCACAGCAACGGCCGGTGCGCTCGGGCCTGCAAGCGGGCGAGCATCGGCCTTACGCCGAGGCAACCCACCTCCTCGTCATAGGAAAACGCCAGGTGCACGGGTAGCCGCAGCGGCCGCCGGAGCAAGGCCGGCACCGCCGCCAGCACGGCGGCGATGAACCCCTTCATGTCCGCCGTGCCACGCCCGTACAGGCGCCCTTCATGCTCGCTCAGCACGAAAGGCTCCACCGTCCAGGCCTGGCCATCCACCGGGACCACGTCGGTGTGGCCGGAGAGCACGATGCCGCCACGGTCGTCGGGACCGATGCTGGCGAACAGGTTGGCCTTGGTGCGCTCGGGGTTGTAGATCAGCTCGCTGTCGACCCCGAGGCCCGCCAGGTAATCGCGGATGAAGGCGATCAGCTCCAGGTTGGAGTCACGACTGACCGTGGCGAAGCCCACCAGCCGTGCCAGCAGTTCGCGGCTCGACGGCTCATTCATTGCCCGGCACTCCATAGCTGGGGGCCGCCGTGGGGTCCAGGGCCCGGGTCAGGTAGTCCTGCATCTGCGGGCGATAGGCTTGCCACAGGTCATTGAGCTGGCCGATGGGGTCTTCCTCGGCCCAGTCCACCCGCAGGTCGACCACGGGCCAGGTCAGGTCGTCCACCACCATCAGCGCCGCCGAATGCACCGGCCCGGCCTCGCCGCCGGCGCGCATCGCGGCGTGCATCGCCGCCAGCAAGCGTTCGGCGAGCATCCCCGGGGTGCCCTCGAAGGCTTGGACCATGGCCTCGATAACCTCGGTCCCGGCCAGCAGATTGCCGGCCGCCACGCACTGCTCGCCCGCCAGGGCGTTGTGGGTGCCCAGGGCCTGCTGGCCGCTGAACAGCGCGGTGCGCCCCTGGTCGTCGATTACCGTGACCTGGCGGTACTGGCTCCAGCCATTGCGCCCCAGGGCCTGTTGCAGCGCCTGCTGCGGTTCCAGCTTGTGGTTTTCCAGCAGGTCGAGGATCTGCGGCCCCAGGGCCGGCAGGGTGACATTCTGGGTGGCTACCGCCCCGACCCCGGCCCGCACCCAGGGACAGCGCGCGCCCACGGCGATGCTCGAGGAACTGATGGCAATCCCTAGCTGGCCGGTTTCGGCGCAGCGCCCAACGATGGAAAAAGTCATGGCAACGATAGCTCCTGGGGCGGGCCGAGCGGCTCCGCCGAACTGCACAGCGCGGCACTCACTCGGGAATCACCGCGATCACGTCGATCTCCATCAGCCACTGGGGCTGGCCCAGGGCCGCGACCACCAGGCCGGTGGAGATCGGGAACACGCCCTTGAGCCACTTGCCCACCTCCTGGTAGACCGGCTCGCGATAGCGCGGATCGGTGAGATAGGTGGTGGTCTTGACGATATGGGCCAGCTCGCTGCCGGCCTCCTCCAGCAACTGCTTGACGTTTTTCATCGCCTGTTCGGCCTGGGCCCGTGGGTCGCCGAGCCCCACCAGGTTGCCGGCGAAATCGGTGCCCACCTGGCCCCGGACATACACGGTGTTGCCGGCGCGCACCGCCTGGCAGAGGTCGTTGTCCAGGGTCTGGTTGGGATAGGTGTCCTTGGTGTTGAACATGCGGATACGGGTATGGACTGGCATCAACGGGCTCCCACGGAACTGAAGGTATGGACGCTGGAACAGGCCGGCTCGCTGCCATAGGCCTGGTACTTGCGCTGGGTGGCGATGTGATCGGCGATGTGCTTGGCGTCGTGCCAGACACCCCAGATGAACGACGAACCGCGCCGCGACAGCCACGGCAGGCCGAGGAAGTAGATCCCCGGCTCGCGGGACACGCCGCGCTGGTGCAAGGGCTTGCCCTGCTCGCTGAAGGTGTCGACCTGCAACCAGGAAAAATCCACGGCATAACCGGTGGCCCAGATGATCGAGGTGATGCCGGCGGCCCGCAGGTCCAGCTCGAGGATCGGCCGCGTCACGCACTCTGGGTCCGGCAGGCGTCGCCGGGCTTCGGGTTCGGCCGGCAGGTCGAGGCCGTTGCGGGCGATGTAGGCGTCGGCGGCATCCAGCAGGGCCAGGTAGTTCTCGTCGCCCCGGGCCAGGTTGTCCACCAGGTCGGCCTGGAAGCTCACCCGGTCGCCGTCGAAGGCCTTGGTCAGCCCCACCAGGGTGATGCCTTGGTGGGCCAGGGCACGGAAGTCGATGGTCTGGCCGCCACGGGCGCCACTGACGGCGATAGTCACGTGCTCGCGACCGGGCTTGGCGATCTCGGCATCCCACTCCCCCAGGACCCCGAGCCACCAGCAGAAATCACGCCCACGGTAGGCGCGCGGCGGCCGGTCGTGGGCGCCCACCGACAGGTACACCGGGCGGCCGGCACGTTGCAGCTCATCGGCGATCTGCACCCCGGACGATCCGGCGCCCACCACCAGCACCGCGCCTGCCGGCAGTTGTTGCGGGTTACGGTAGTCGGCGGAGTGGATCTGCAGGAGCCGGGTATCGACAGGAGCGATGGGCGGGATCACCGGGCGCTGGAACGGCCCGGTGGCTGCTACCACCCGATTGGCCTGGATCGGCCCCATGGACGTCTCGACCGTGAAGCCGGGACGACCGACGTTGCGTTGTACCTGGCGTACTTCGACACCGGTACGGATCGGCGCGTCGACCTGGCGGGCATAGGCTTCGAAGTAGTCCGCCACCTGGTCCTTGGTGGCGAAGGCGTCGGGGCCCAGGTCGAATTCCAGCCCCGGGAAACGGTCGTGCCAGGCCGGGCCGTTGGCCACCAGCGAATCCCAGCGGCCACTGCGCCAGGCCTCGGCGATGCGCTTGCGCTCCAGCACCAGGTGCGGCACGCCCAGCTTGCCCAGGTGCTCGCTCATGGCCACGCCGGCCTGGCCCGCACCCACCACCAGGGTATCCACGTGTATTTGTTCAACGCTCATGTCTGTGTCCTTCTGCGAGACGGTGGACGCCAGCGCAAGGCTGGACGCTCTGTTCAGAACCCGGGTGTAAGTCGGATGCGACAGATGGTGCGGCAGACATCAGCGAAGGAAAATTACTAAATATGTGCTCGCTGGAGAGCAAAAAACGAGGCAGCTTGCGCGGGATCGCCCGCGGCCGCTGCGCGCCCGTGCGCAGCCTGCGCCAGCGGCTACACGAGGCGATCCGCAATCCATCCGCGGTCCTGTAGCCGCTGCTGAGCCTGCGAAGCTGCGCCAAGGCCCGCAGGGCCTTCGGCCACCGCCCTGCCCCATGCAATCGGGGCCGTCCGGCGAAAATCCATTTCCGTGCTTTCGATCTGTGGACACTGAAGGCACAATGCGTACCTTTTTGGCTGGCCCTGCCGGAGATCGCCCAATGATCAAGACGCCTTATTACCTCATCGACAAACAGAAGCTGCTGGTCAACATGCAGAAGATCGCCTATGTGCGCGAGCAATCCGGCGCCAAGGCCCTGCTGGCCCTCAAGTGCTTCGCCACCTGGTCGGTGTTCGACCTGATGCAGCAATACATGGACGGCACCACCTCCTCGTCGCTGTACGAGCTCAAGCTGGGCCGGCAGAAGTTCGCGGGCGAGACCCATGCCTACAGCGTGGCCTGGGCCGACGATGAGATCGAGGAAATGCTCGATAACTGCGACAAGATCATCTTCAACTCCATCGGCCAGCTGCAACGCTTCGCCGAGCAGTCCGAAGGCAAGGTCCGCGGCCTGCGGGTCAACCCCCAAGTGAGCAGCTCCGACTACCTGCTGGCCGACCCGGCTCGTCCGTTCAGCCGCCTGGGCGAATGGGACCCGGCGAAGATCGAGCAGGTGATCGAGCAGATCAGCGGCTTCATGTTCCACAACAACTGCGAGAACGGCGACTTCGGCCTGTTCGACCAGATGCTGAACCACATCGAGGAGCGCTTCGGCCACCTGCTGCACAAGGTCGAATGGGTCAGCCTGGGCGGCGGCATCCATTTCACCGGCGAAGACTATGCCCTGGATGCGTTCTGCGCCCGGCTCAAGGCCTTCTCCGAAAAATACGGCGTGCAGGTGTACCTGGAGCCCGGCGAAGCGGCGATCACCCAGAGCGCCTCGCTGGAGACCACCGTGCTCGACACCCTGTACAACGGCAAGCACCTGGCGGTGGTGGACAGTTCCATCGAAGCGCACATGCTCGACCTGCTGATCTACCGCCTCAATGCCAAGATGGCCCCCAACGACGGCGAGTACACCTACATGGTCTGCGGCAAGTCGTGCCTGGCCGGCGACATCTTCGGCGAGTACCCATTCGAGCGTCCGCTGGCCATCGGCGATCGACTGTCGTTCGTTGACGCGGCGGGTTACACCATGGTCAAGAAAAACTGGTTCAACGGTCTGAAAATGCCGTCCATCGTCGTGAAACAACTCGACGGTAGCGTCGAGGTGGTTCGCGAGTTTGGTTTCGAAGACTACCTGTCCAGCCTTTCCTGAACGGGCAGGTGATTAAGGAGAAGTACGTAAATTGAAGAAGAATGTTCTTATCATTGGTGCAGGAGGTGTCGCCAAGGTGGTGGCCCACAAGTGCGCGCAGCACAACGACGAACTCGGTCGTATTGCTATCGCGTCGCGCAACATCTCCAAATGCCAGGCCATCATCGACAGCGTAAAGGCCAAGGGCAGCCTCAAGGTGCCCGCCGATATCCAGGCCTTCTCGCTTGACGCTCTGGATATCGAAGCGACCAAGGCGCTGATCCGCGAGACCGGATCGCAAATCGTCATCAACGTCGGTTCCGCCTTCCTCAACATGTCGGTGCTGCGTGCCTGCATCGATACCGGCGTGGCCTACCTGGACACCGCGATCCACGAAGAGCCAGGCAAGATCTGCGAGACCCCGCCGTGGTACGGCAACTACGAGTGGAAACACCTCGAGGAATGCCAGCAGAAGAACGTCACCGCCATCCTCGGCGTGGGCTTCGATCCGGGCGTGGTCAACGCCTATGCCGCGCTGGCCAAGCAACAGCATTTCGACCGCATCGACTCGATCGACATTCTCGACGTCAATGCCGGTTCCCATGGCAAGTATTTCGCCACCAATTTCGACCCGGAAATCAATTTCCGCGAATTCACCGGACAGGTGTGGAGCTGGCAGGACAGCCAGTGGACCAGCAACACCATGTTCGAAGTCAAGCGTACCGACGACCTGCCAGTGGTGGGCTCGCAAAACCTGTACCTGACCGGCCACGATGAAGTGCACTCGCTGTCCAAGAACCTGCAAGTGCCCAACGTGCGCTTCTGGATGAGCTTCGGCGAGCACTACATCAACGTGTTCACCGTGCTGAAGAACCTGGGCCTGCTCTCCGAGCAGCCGGTCAAGACCGCCGAAGGCCTGGAAGTGGTGCCGCTCAAAGTGGTCAAGGCGGTACTGCCCGACCCGGCCTCCCTGGCCCCGGGCTACACCGGCAAGACCTGCATCGGCGACCTGGTCAAGGGCACCAAGGACGGCCAGCCGCGCGAGGTGTTCATCTACAACGTGGCCGACCACGAGGAAGCCTACGCCGAGACCGACAGCCAGGGCATTTCCTACACCGCGGGCGTGCCACCAGTCGCCGCCGCGCTGCTGGTGGCCCGTGGCGAGTGGGACGTGCAGCGCATGGTCAACGTCGAGGAACTGGCCGCTGAGCCATTCCTCAAGGCGCTGGACGTGATGGGCCTGCCGACCCGCATCAAGGACGAGCATGGCGACCGTCCGTGGGACGCCGCCCTCTAAGGTAGTCCCGAACGCAGGGGGCGCCCACCGCGGCGCCCCCTGCCCCGCCGGCGACCCATTTTTCGTTTGTGCGCCGCTTTTGCATTTCTGTGCGACAGTTCCCCTTTCCGGGGCTCCCGAAGCCCTCCTGCGCAGTGTTAGCTTGGCAAGGTTTCTGTCTGGCCTATCAGACATTCCCTACCCACCTCCTGCAAAGGAATGCCCTGCGTAATGGACTTTTCCCTCAAGCACCTGGCCACGGCCACCCTGATGCTCGCCAGCCTGTCGGCGTTCGCCAACGTCGCCCAGGCCAACATCACGCCGCAACAGAGCGCGGCCATCCTCAAGAACTTCAACGACGCCTCGGTCAAGGACTTCCGCCAGTTCATCGGCGAGGTCGCCAAGAGCCAGCCGGGCAAGAGCGCCCACCTGGCCCCGGCCATCGATGGCTTCCTGGCCGGCAAGACGCTCTCGGCCGAGCAGCAGAACGAGATCCACCGCCTGCTCGGGCTCTATGCCCGGGTCAAGTACGGCAAGGCCGCCACTGAAACCCTGCGCGAACTGGTGGCCATCCCCACCTTCCGCGTGGACGGCGTGCCCCAGCACGAGAACCCGGAATTCCTCAAGATCGCCGACAAGATCAAGGGCCTGGCCCAGGACTTCGGCCTGGCGTTTCGCAACGTCGACAACCGCGTCTACGAGATCTCCCTGCCCGGCAGCGGCGACGAAGTGGTGGGCATCCACGCCCACGCCGACGTGGTGCCGGTCACCCCGGAGAACTGGGTACTGCAGGACGGTACCCGGCTCGACCCGTTCAAGGTCACGCTGATCGGCGACCGGATGTACGGGCGCGGCACCGAGGATGACAAGAACGGCATCGTGGTGGCGCTGTACGCCATGAAGATCGTCAAGGAAGAAAAACTGCCCCTGGCACGCAACTTCAAGCTGCTGGTGGATACCACCGAGGAAACCAGCGGCGATGCCATCCCCTACTACTTCGAACACAACCCGGTGCCCAACTACAACCTGGCGCTCGATGGCGGCTACCCGGTGGTGATCGCCGAGAAAGGCTCCAGCACCGTGATGGCGACCTTCCCCCAGCGTGCCGCCGAGGGCAAGGGCGCGCAGATCACCCACTTGACCGGCGGCCTGGCCCCCAACCAGATCCCCTCCACCTCGGTGGCGACCCTGGTGACCGAGCAGCCGGCCGAACTGGTGGCCAGCCTGCAGAAGGCCGGGGCCGAGTACGTCAAGCGCCACGGCGGCAACTTCAAGATCGATGCCCGGGTAGAAGGCAAGGACGTACTGCTGACCGTCACCGGCGTGTCCGCCCACTCCTCCGAACCCGAGTCCGGGGTCAACCCGGTGGCGCGGATGCTGGACTTCGTCCACGGCCTGGAGGGCAAGGTGGCACTCAAGCACAACCAGTTCACTGACGCCGCGCATTACCTCGCCGACAACTGGGGCCTGGACTATGAAGGCAAGAAGCTGGGCGTGGGTTTCGCGGATGCCTTCATGGGCCCGCTGACCACCTCGCCGACCCTGGTCAGCGTGGATGACAAGGCACTGAAGGTCGCGGTGAACCTGCGCGTGCCCAAGGGCAAGGCGCCAGAGGCGCTGAAGGCGCAGATCAGCGACAAGCTGGAGGCCTGGAGCAAGCAGAACCAGGTGGCGGTGCAGTTCAACACCTCGGTCGCCGCGCCGATGTACCGCAACCCCGAGGGCGAATGGGTCAAGGCGCTGCTGGACGTGGCCAGCGAGAACCTGGGCATGGCCCACGAGTTCGGCACCTCCGCCGGGGCGACCTCGGTCCATGAACTGCCCAATGGCGTGCAATTCGGCCTGGCGCGTCCGCAGGTGAAATACACCGGCCACACCGACAACGAGTTCAAGACCGTGGAGCAGTTCCTGCTGGACCTGCAGATCGTCACCGAGATGGTCGGCCGGGTCGGACAGCTGCCCAAGCTCTAACCGTCCCCTTGGCACTGGCCCCTGCGGCCAGTGCACCTGTCTCAGTCGCCCGCAGCGTCCTGCGCCGGGCGGCTGACATCCCGCAGCACCGCGATATAGCCCCGGTAAAGGTTCTCCACCGGCAGCAGCCCTCGGGCCGCCAGCTGGCGATGGGCGCTGCGCAGGTGATAGAAGGGTATGCGCACGTAGAGATGGTGTTCGATGTGGTAGTGGATCCCGTGGGGGCCGAAGACGAAGGTCTGCCAGTTGGGCGCCACGATGCTACGGGCGTTCTGGCTCTGGTCGGCGTTGGCGGGCAAGCCCGCATGCTCGAGGATCGCCCGCACGCGCCCCATCAGCGGCAACAAGGTAATGGCCGGCAGCAACCACAACCCCAGGTAGAGCCATGGGTGCCCGGACCAGGCCAGCAGTCCCAGCAGCACGCCATTGCCCAGCAGCATCGACAGGACTTCCCCGAGCACTTGGCGCGCCGACTTGTCGACCCTGGGCAGGCAGTGGCGGTAGTCGCCGCGAACCAACTTGAAGGCGCTGATGAAGTACCCCACCCCACACAGGTCCGCCGCCAGGCGCAAGGCCAGGCGCCGCCGAGGCAACGGATAGTCCCCGATGCCGAACACCGCCGCCACCGGATCGTCGTGCAGCATGGGCTGGCGATGGTGCTTGAGGTGCCCGGCCCGATAAGTACGCAGGGAAAGGAACAACGGACCGGCGGCCAGCCATTGGCCGACCCAGTCATTGGCCGACTGACGACGCAACAGCACGCCATGGGCGCTCTCGTGCATGATCACCGCCAGCGCCAGTTGGCTGCGGGCGATGACCAGCGCCGCCAGCAGGTACGTCAGGGGGTGCGGCCAATAGGCGGCGCAGGCGAATGCCACGCCGATCAGGCCCCAGTCGGCCAGCAACGCCAGCAGGCCGATCCACGGCTTGAGGACGAACCACTCGGCGGCGGGGGTAAAGGCGCGCAATGCCAGGTTGGCCCCGGCACGCGATTCAAGCTGGGACACGGCGAATGCTCCCTTGTCGGTGAGTGGCCAAGGCGCAGGCCAGGGCCAGCAGCAGGCCGCCAGCGACGTCGACCAGGGTGTGCTGCTTGAGGGTCAGGGTCGACAGGCAGATCAACAGGCCGCTGCCGACGACCAGCCATTTGCCACGCCGGCCCCACAGTGCCCGGCAGGCCAGGCACGTCACGGTTACATGCAGGCTGGGAAAACCGTTGCAGGCCAGGTCCAGTTGCCACATCCGGCTCAGTCGCTGCTGCAGGAAGCCGCTGCCGAGCACGCCGAGATCCGGACGGGGCACCTGCTCGGGAAACAGCCAGAAGCACAACAAGCCCACGACGAAGGCCATGCCGGTAGCGTTGCGCAAGGCCCTGAAGCCCTCTTGGCTGGCGTAGGCCGCCGCCAACAGGACAAAGGGAAAGAACAGCACGTAGAGGAACCAGGACGGGGCCACGAAAGGAATCAGCTCATCCAGCGGCGTGACCCAGTGATAGCGCGGCGTGACCAGGCGCTGCAGGCCGATGAACACGCCCAGCCCCAGCAGCAAGCCGAACGCCGCCGCCAGGGCCTGCCGAGGATTGGCGCACCCGGGACGCGGCCAGGAGCCGGTCATGGCTGTCGGCTCGCTGCGGGCATGGGGACATGGCGATTCAAGGCGGCGCCCTCACAAGCCAAGCAGGTGATTGGCCCAGGCATCGATCCGTGCCTGGGCCCGCTGGTTGCCCGACACCACGTCAGGCGCTGGGGCGAGCGCGCTCAATTGCCGCGCCGCCGCGCTCACCTGGCGCCGAAAGTCGGCAATGTCGCCGCGCCAGGTCACTACCCGGTGCAGCAGTTGCAACTGGCTGGCCCGGGCGGCATTGCTGGCCTGCTCCGGCTGGTCGCTCACCACCAGGATGATCGGCCGCTGGTAGACCCGGGCGATGGACAGCGCCGCCATGCCCGGTGCCGATACCAGCAGTTGCGCCCGGGCCGCGCGGCTGGCCCAGCGCGGGTCGACCCCGAGCCAGCCGTTGCGCCCGGCATAGCCCTCGCCCACCAGGTGCCGATCCAGGCCGGCATCGTCCAGGCCGGCCTCCAGGGCATCGGCCAGCCCGGGTTCGCGAAAGTGCGGGTTGAGGTACACCGCCGCGCCCACCGCGAGCTGTTCCGGCAACGCCTCGACCAGGGCCACCGGGGTCGGCAGGCGATACAGCACTGGGGCCACGGTATCGTCGACCTCGTAGGCAAAATCGTGCTCGATGCGCGCCCGCGCGGCGTTGATCTGGCGCTCGACGATCCAGGCGAACAACCGCCCGAACTGCCGTGGCCACATGCCATCGAAGTTGTTCAGCAACGCCACCTTCAGGCTCGCGCCGTACACATGCACCACCTTGCGCCGCCAGCCCGGCAGCATGCCCATGTACAACAACGCCGGATGAAAGGAGTCGTTGATCACCAGCTCCACGTTGCGCAACCGGCGCTGCAGCTGGAGGATGTCGCGCAGCATCCGCCCGGGGCGGAACAGGTACTGGGCGACATTGCGATTGGTGGCCCGGCGCAGCATGTTCTGCTGGCTGTCGAACTGCACCGCATAGTGCCGCGAAAGGACCTCGGCCTGGACCCCGAAACTGCGCAGGAAGCGCTGGCCCTGGTCCGACGTGGTCAGCACCTCGACCTGGGCGCCGGCCGCGCGCAGGGCCTGCACCAGCAACTGCGCGCGCATCAGGTGGCCACGGGCATCGGCGGTGGCGAGATAGAGCATGCGGGGAGTCATCGAATGGCGCCGCGTCCACCGCCCAGCACCCAGCCGGCCAGGCACATCGCCAGGGCGCCGGTCACGCCAAAGCTCGCATCGACCCGGCGGATGTCCTTGAGCAGCCGCGCCAGGTGCACGGTTTCATGGGGGGCGACAATGCGTTGCAAGGTGCCCTGGCACAAGCGCACATGGGCCTTTTCATCGGCCAGGACCTGCGACAGCAACGGATACAGCCCATGCTCGGCGCCGATGACCGCGCAGTGGCGGCTCAGCACCCGTTGCGCCATCTGTTCGGCACACAGGCCGGTGGCATAGGCCGGCACCAGCAGGCCCTGCTCGAAATGCCCCGCATAGCGGCGGGCCAGGCGCTGCCAGCGCTGGATCTTGCGCCGGCTGAGCCAATCCGGCTCCAGGCGTGCCGTACCGTCGCCGCCACGTTCGGCCAGGGCCGCGGCGAACAGCGTCACGTGCCGTTGCTCATCGGCCAGGTGCCGCTCGACCTGGCGCTCGAGCCAGGGTGGCGACTGCGGCAGCAACTCATCCAGCAGCGCACGTTCGGTGGCGTCCTCCCCAGCCAGGTAGATGCGCAGCAGCAGGCGCTCCCCACGCACGCTGCGATGCAGGCGCTGCAGGGCGACGCGCTTGATGCGATCCACCAGGCGCGCCTGTACGGCTCCCAACCCACGGGGCCGGGGCATGTCCAGGCAACTGAAGTCCGCTTGGCTTGCAAGCGCTTCGCCGGCACTCATGGCACGGACTGCGCGGTGTCCACGCCCTGGGTCGCAGTGGTGGCCGCCTGGGCGCTGCGATGCCAGGCCAGGATCAGGCCGATGAAGCTGTCACGCATGAAGGCCGTACCACTGGCAGTGGCCCCGGGGAAACTCTGCTCCTGGCCGTTGTAACGCAGGTAGCCCTGGCCATTGACCGCGCCCAGCTCCAGGCGGTCGTGCTTGTGCAAGCCACGCTGGCGCACGTCCTCGAGCAAGGGGCTGTCCTCCAGGCCGAAGACGAACAACTGGCGCTGGACCACCCACCGCGGAATCTGGCCGCTCAAGGCTTGCAGGTCGAGGTTCCAGGTGCCCTGCTCCAGCACCTGGTCCAGCGGCAGGCTGCCCGGTTGCCTCGAGCTGAAGCGGGCACGCATCAGCGACTTCGAGACCCGCCCTACCCCCAGGCCGATGGTGATGTCATCGGCCGTCGGATTGTTCTCGTCGCTGGGACGCACCACCACCAAATAGCTGGCGACCCGGGCGGCGATCGATGGCTGCGCCAAGACCTTGCGCGCCAGCTCGGGATTGAGCAGCACGTGCTCGTCACGCCCCTGGTGGACGCTTATCTGGTAAGGGTCCAGGGCGATATCCCGGAAGCTGCCACGCACCGGCGCATGTACATAGGTGTCGGCCTTCCAGGTCTTGCCCGAACGCCGCACCAGTACCTGCAAGCTCAAGGGCACGCGCTGGCCGTCGCTGGCAATGCCGCTGCCATGCAGCAGCACGTCGCCGATCACGCCCTTGCCGGCAGGCCGGGCCTCGACGCTGAACACTATGGTGCGCGCCTGCGGGTCAACGCTGGCCCGTGCGTCCGCCACGTCCAGGGCCAGGCGGTTGCAGTTTTGCGCGGCGCCGCCCTGGACCGTCGCACAGCCACTGCCGGAGACGAAGTGCAGCACGCTGCGGCCGTTGATTTCGCTGGGGGCGGCGCTGGCTGGGGCGGCGCACGCCAACCATGCCAGGCACGCCAGGGAGGCGCCGAATGCGGCCAGGGGTTTCATGCTCATGGGAACTTCCTGTAGGGGCGCCTAGGGGGCGGCGCGGATCAATCCAGCTGGCGGTGATAGGAAAGGGCTTGCCCCTGGCGCGCGCTGGCACGGCCGATATTCAACCCCAGCCCGCGGATCAGCGCGCCGGCGCTATCGAGGGACGAGATACCGAGTATCGCCAGGATCGCACCCAGGCGCCGCCGCCCATGCACGGCCGGCAGGTCCTGGTGGTTGAGTGCGCGCAGGCTGTAGCCCAGGCGCCCGAGCATCACGCACAAGGGGCCGATGGGTCCGCTGCGTCCGAGCCATTGCAACCAGCCCGGCATATAGGCACGCACCAGGTAGGGGGTCAGGTCGACACTGTCGCCACCGCGCAACCAGCGCAGCTTGAACACTTCGCCACGGCTGTCGGGCAACCGGTGCTCGGTATGGGCCGCCGGAACGTAGCGTACCGCCACCCCCGCCGCCTGCAGGCGCAGGCCCATGACCTGGCAGTGGGCACGGTAGACGCCGTCCAGCGGCTGGTAGCGATACTGCTCGAAGGTGGCACAACGAAAGGCCACGTTGTTCGCGTAGAAATTGCGGGTCGCCCGGGCTCCGAGCGGGCTGGGGAAGTACATGAAGTCGATGGTGGTCAACGCGCTGCCGACCACGCTCGGGGCATAGCTGGTGCGCCCGGCGACGGCCAGGGGCGCATCCGCCTCGGTGAAGGGCAAGAGCAACTGCTCCAACCAGTGGCTGGCGGGAAGGCAGTCGGCATCGGCGAACACCACGTACTGGCAGCGCGCCTGGTCGACCGCCTCGAAACCGATATTCTTGGCCTCGTAGTAACCGGTGCGGGGGTCGATCTCGACGAACTCCAGCACTCGCCCGGCCAGTGCGCACAGCGCCTCCCGGGCCGCTTGCCCGAGGCCATCGTGGGTGATGATCCATTGGCCGAGCGATTGCGGGCAGAGGCTCTGGCGAGCCAGGCGGGCTACCAGGTGCTTGAGGCTGTCCAGGGCCTGCGCCGGGTCCTTGCCGCCGCGCAGGTTGTTGGTTTCCAGCACCAGCGCGGTCCTGCCGGCGATCGCTGCCAGGGGCCGGGCATCACAGGCGGGCTGTTGCGACATCCGGGTCGTCGGTTGTTGACTATCCATGGCGCGGTATCTCAGGAAAAGGCAGGGCTGCCGGGCTTCAGGGGCGCAATCACAGCATTATTCCGGGGATTATTCAAACGGCGGATTCGCCGGCCCGCCCGTGTTGGCGAAGGACCGCGCCAGGTGCTCCATCACCAGGCGCATGCGCGTGGTATGCCGCAGGTCCTGGTGGGTGACCATCCACACCTCATATGGCTTGCCGGCCGTGCGCCCGGGCCAGATCCGCTCCAGGCCGTCACGCCGGCCCATCTC
This sequence comes from Pseudomonas sp. MSSRFD41, assembly GCF_014230245.1. Classification (NCBI taxonomy): domain Bacteria; kingdom Pseudomonadati; phylum Pseudomonadota; class Gammaproteobacteria; order Pseudomonadales; family Pseudomonadaceae; genus Pseudomonas; species Pseudomonas sp. MSSRFD41. The sequence continues at coordinate 44,872 of NZ_JACKZK010000035.1, forward strand.
GATGGGGATCTCGCTGATGCCCAGGCCCTGGGCGATGGAGCGCCGCAGCAACATGTTGGAATTCACCGCCATCACCACCCGGGCCTGGTCGATGGGCTCGTCGAGCAAGGTCGGCTGCGCACGATCCCGCCAGTACGGCTCGTACATCACCAGGTCATGGCCCTTGAAGCCGGTGCCAGGCTCGGGCTGGCCATGGCGCTCCAGGTATTCGCGCGCCGCGAACAGGCCCATCGGCCACTCGGCCAGCTTGCGCAGGATCAGGTCGGGATTGTCCGGACGCAGGTTCCTGATGGCGATGTCGGTTTCGCGTCGTGACAGGTTGACCACCTCGGAGGTGCTGTTGAGCACGATACGGATATCCGGGTGCGCAAGGTGCAGCGCCTTGAGCGCGGGCATCACGAAATCACAGGCCAGGGAGTCGGTGGTGGAAATCCGTACTTCGCCGGCCAGTTCGTTATCCATCCCCCCGGTACGCCGGATCAGCTCCAGGGCCATCTGCTCCATCTTCCCGGCCATCGCGAAGGCCATTTCGCCAACGCTGGTCAGCTGGTAGCCGGCCGGAGTGCGCAGGAACAGGGTCGATCCCAGGTCCGCCTCCATGGCCGCGATACGCCGCCCCACCGTGGCCTGGTCCACATGCAGGACCCGCGCCGCACGGCGCAAGGTCAACTCGCGCCCGAGGGCCAGCAGGATCCGTGCATCATCCCAGTTCATTGAAGATTTCCCCCTGAAGAATCATTGCAACACAGCCTCGCAAAATCGCCGCGCGCCGGCACCGGCCCGCTTGCGTAACCTTTGCCCACCCCAGCCCGAACGGCCGGAATCCACCTTACCAGGACCCATTCATGAGCCATTCCCATAGTGCGCCAGAGGCGCAGATGACCGTTATCGAGATCACCCGGCCGGGTGATCCCCAGGTATTGAAACCTGCCCGCCGGGCGGTGCCTACCCCTGGCCCGCGGGAGATCCTGATCCGGGTCAGCGCCGCTGGCGTCAACGGCCCCGACCTGCTGCAGCGCAAGGGCCTCTACGATCCGCCAGCCGGCGCCTCGGACATCCCGGGCCTGGAGATCGCCGGGGAAGTCGCCGCCCTGGGCAGCGAAGTGACGCGCTTCAGCGTGGGCGACCCGGTGATCGCCCTGGTCACGGGCGGCGGCTACGCCCAGTACACGGTCGCCGACGAACGCACCACCATGCACCTGCCCGGCGGCCTGTCGATGATCGAAGCCGCGGCGCTGCCCGAGACCTTCATGACCGTGTGGGTCAACCTGTTCCAGCGCGGCCAGTTCAAGGCCGGCGAATCGCTGCTGGTGCATGGTGGCGCCTCCGGCATCGGCACCACGGCGACCCTGCTGGCCAAGGCCCTGGGCGCGTCGAAGATCTTCACCACGGTCGCCAATGCACAACAACAGGCGGCCAGCCTGGCCCTGGGTGCCGACGTGGCCATCGACTACAACCGCGAGGACTTCGTCGAGCAAGTGCTGCTCGGGACCGAGCAGCTTGGGGTCGACGTCATCGTCGACATCATTGCCGGGGACTATGTGGCGCGTAACTTCCAGGCCGCGGCGATGAACGCGCGCATCGTGCAGATCGGCGTGGTCAAGGGCCCGGCGACCCAGGTCGACCTGTTCCCGATGCTGGTCAAGCGCCTGACCCACCTGGGCTCGACCCTGCGCTCGCGCAGTCCCGAGGACAAGGCCGGGATCATCGCCGAGCTGGAATCCAAGGTCTGGCCCCACGTCCAGAGCGGCGCGGTCAAGCCATTGATCTTCAAGACCTTCGCCTTGACGGATGCCGACCAGGCCCACGCCCTGATGGAGTCCGGCCAGCACATCGGCAAGGTGGTGCTGACCGTCGCCCACTAACCCCGGAGCCCAGGCCGAGGTTGTCCATGACGACCCGGCTACGGCGCCTGGCGGTCGGGCACGGCGTCCAACTCGCCGTTGCGCACCGCCACCTTGATGGCTTGCGCGGTGGTGCTGGCACCCAGGCGCCGACGCGCCGCCCGCAGGTGGTTTTCCACGGTGCGCCCGGACAACCCCAGCGTCACGGCGATATCGGCCTGGCGCTTGCCGGCGGCGGTCCAGGCCAGGACTTCACGCTCCCGGTCCGACAACTGCCTGGACGGGTCGCCGACGGCCACCTCCAGCAACCGCCGTGCGGCACAGAACGCCGCACTGGCGACGTTGCCCAACATCAACCGGACCCTCGGGCTGCTGTCGATCCGCTCGCCCCCCAGACTCATGGCGCCCTCCAGGCCAAGGGGGCCGAACACCGGCACCTGCAGGCCATGCAGGCCGGCGCCCTGGGGACGGCGAACCACCTGATAGCGGTCACCACGCTTGCTCCAGAAGAACGGCTCGCGTGCCTCCAGGATATGCCGGGTGACCGGGCAGCGGCGCACGTAGGTCGTGGCGTCGACCACCTGGCCGTCGCCGAACCAGTCCCCCTCGACCCAATAGATGCGCTCGAGCACTTCGTCCCTGGCCGATGAGGCGGAAAACAGCACGAAACGGTCATAACCGAAAGGGCCCGCCAGGCCCCGCACCAACGCCTGGATCGCAGGCAGCGCCGTGGCGCGCTCCAGTTCCAGGACGCTGTGCAGAGCCGCTTCAGCGCTGGTCGCAGTCACCCGGCCGCCACTGCTTGCAGCAACGCGGTGGCCGCCAGCTTGCCCAGGGCGTTGCCCGCCAGCGGGCTGTCGCCGGTGAGCAGCTTGCGGTCCTGGTGCACGGCCCCGGAGATGTCCTGGTTGAGGATCTCGATCCCCAGGGCGGACAGCTGCTCGCCGAACTTCCAGGTCAGGTGGCCGGGCATGTAGCCGATGGCCGGGGTCTGGGCGTCCAGGGCGTCGGGGAAGGCGCAGATGCGGTAACCGTTGAACAGGCACGTGTCCCTGGTCTCGCCGAGCCCGGCAGCCAGCAATGCCGCCGGGCCATGGCACAAGGAAATGACGAACTTGTCGTTGGCCATGGCCCATTGCAGGAGTTTTTTCACCTCGGCACTTTCGGGCAGGCCGATCAGCGCGCCATGGCCGCCAGGGATGAACACCCCGATGTAGTCGGAATCGGCGCCCAGGGCGTTGTCCAGGACCTCGGCCAGCTTCAAGGGTTGCTTGAACTGGCTGCGGTACTTGGCATACAGGCCTTTGACCTCGATATCTTCGGACGGCATGGCCCAGAACTCGAACTTGACCGGGTTGCCCGACAAGGTGGCGATATCAAAACCGAATCCGGCCTTGTCCAGGTGGTACATGGGCAGCAGGGTTTCCACCGGATGATTGCCGGTGGAGAACATCGTGCCGTTGTCCGTCAGCAGGTAGCGCTCGTCCGCACCGATCACCAGCACCTTCCAGCGCCCACCGGTATAGGGCCGCTGGTAGTCGGCACCACTGAGGTCGGAATGGGCGGAGGTGAACTGGCTTAGCGAATACGGCGAGGGGAAAAACGCGTTGTCCTCGGCCAGATCCGGAGTCGGGCGTTTGTCGTCGGTGGGGGTATGACTCATGGCTTGCTCCGTTGTGCAGGGCGATTTCCATCATCATTGTAGGAAAGCACACCGGCAGCAATGAGGGTTTTCCCTCAAGCCGAGCGTGGCTTGCATTCATATAGGGCGTTGATGGCCCCATCGGCAAAGCAAGGCGATTAAATGCTCCCCCCCTTCTCATGCACGGAGGAGCTTCGTAACCATGACGGGACAGTGGTTTGGCGACAGTAGTGACGGCTGCACTCAGCCGGCCCGGTTGAGTGGCCCGGGAATAAACATGCCACTGTTGCGCAGGCATTTATTTAGGACAAAAAAAAGCCACTCGATTGAGTGGCTTTTTTGAATCTGGAGCGGGAAACGAGACTCGAACTCGCGACCC
>NZ_JACKZK010000036.1:0-47810 GCF_014230245.1 Pseudomonas sp. MSSRFD41
CGCTTCCAGATCTCTGCCGTAACGTAGATTCCGTTGTCCTTCCCCTGAGCCTGGTCCTTCACCAGCACCCGTGAGCCGAGCGGCACCGGGACCCCGTCAATAGTCGGTGTGCCAGCCAATTGGATTGGCCCCGTGGTCGCCACCAGCACAGACGCCTTGGCGTCCTGCCGGTTGACCGCATCGGCAATGGAGTCATCGACATATTGCCGAGTGGCCAGCACCACCGCCGGATCGATTTTCAGCACCACGCTGGCCGCGCTGGAGACGATGAAGTTCATGCGCACGACCTGGGTCCGGCCAGAGCCCTGGGACATCAGCGGCTTGTAACTCGGCGCGCAGTTCGCCACTGCGACCAGGACCCCTTCCGCGTCATACAGGCCAATCTCACGAATCCACCAGCCGCCCTCGTCGGCCGGGATGATCTGTTCGGCGACGATGATGTTCGGGTTGGCCGGGTCAACCGACAGCTTGTTCAGCGGCCGGCGCCGGCGTTCGTTGATCAGCCGGGTTTGCGCCCGGTCAGGGATAGGGTCGGTGCCGTTGGCATCCCCCACCCCCATCTCGGTTAGCTTCCAGGGGATGCCCAGGGCATCGGCGTTGGCCTGCTTGGCCTCGCCGGCCGCCGTAAGAATGGCGAAGAACTGACTGTTCGGGTCGATCATGGGTAGGTGTCCAGTGTGTCGATTGAATGTTCACGCCCAGGGGCGCCGATGTAGCAAGTCAGGGCAATGGCCCCCAAGGTGGGCGGATAAACGTCGATGCTGTCAGTTGAGGACTCGTGGCCGGTGGTGCCCAGGACCCCGGTCGCGACGATGTCCCGCAGCACAGGCGGGTACACGTCGATTTCGTCCCCGTCCGTAAAGCCGGCAAAGATGTTGACCCCCCCGGTGGTCTCCAGGCTGATGGCCATTCCGGTCAGGTGTCGAGTGACGGGCCGGGCGTCATCCACAAGCCAGGTGAGCTCCTGGTACATCTCCTCGGTGATGCCGGTTTCGAGTACGCCGATCTTGATAGCGAAGGTGCCCGGAACGCCTTCTGGCACCGTTTGCCACCACTCCAGCACCTCGATCAGATAGCCCAGTGGCTCCACTACACGGCGCAGGGCGCCGATGGTGCCCTTGCGCGAATGGATGTAGTGCGACGAGCGAATCGCCGAGCGCTTGGCCGCCTCGGGCCATTTGCTGTCCCAGCGGTCGACAGAGAACGCCCAGGCCAGGTACGGCAGCAGCTCCACTGGGCAGGTGTCGGGGTTCCACAGCTGGCGCAGCGGAATTGGTACCCGCTGGATCTGTGCCAGGGCCAGGGCGGCCTGGCGCTCGAGCGCGGTCGCATTACTCGGCAGCAGGTGCCGGCCGGCCATCACTCGACACCCCGGGTCAGTTCGATGGCAGTGCAGTACGGCGCCTGCGAGCGGGTTGCGACGATATCGACCCAGTTATCGAGCAGCACCTTGCGCATGCCTTCGACGTGCAACGCGGCATGCACGGCCGATTCGGTGACTTCCATTCCTAGCCGCCGGCGCTGGTACACGTAGGCCTGCAGGCTTTTTTCCGCCGCGGCGAGGATTGGTTCCGCCTCAGGGCCGTTCGACAGCGGGTAGAGCTTGGCCTTGACCTTGTAACGCAGGATGGTGGCGCCCTGGACGATCAGGCGGTCGGCCACCGGGCGCCGGTCGTCGTCGCTCAGGTAGCGATTGACCGCGGCCAGCAGATCCGGGGGCGCAGTGCCGTCGTCGAGCAGGCTCTGCACGGTCACCACCGCCACGGCCGGCGATGGACTCTCGGCGGTGGCATCGGCGACACGACCATCGGCGGCCCGGGCGTGGAAGATGTAGCTGTTGCGTGGGCCGGCAGTGCTCAGGCCTTCCCAGGCCATCTGCGCGCGTTCGCGCAGGCTGTCGTCGCTTTCCATGATCCGCGGTTGAGGCGGTACCGCATTCGGTTTGGCCTCCTGCACCACCAGGCGCTTGACGTTGTAGTTGGCCGCCAGCTGTTCCAGGTCTGTGCCCTTGGCGGTGGCGAGCAGATTGGCGAGCGCGGCCTCGTTTACCCGTTGGCGCCAGACCATTTCCCGGTAGGCATTCTCCTGGAGCAGCTTGGCCAGGGGCTCCGAATCCATATCGAGGCGGGCGGCAATCTCGGGGCGCTCCTCGGCAGGCCACAGGCTGATGGCGTAGGCTTTGCGCTCGGCGAGGATCAACTCGTAATCGATCTGCTCGATGATCTCCGGCGGTGGGAGCTGGCTCAGGTCGATAGGGACGAAGGTGTTCATGCACTGGCCCCCAGCTGCAGGGTGACACTGAGGTTCAGCGGTTCGTTGCTATCGACCCGCCGGCATTCGATATCCAGCACGGACTGCCCCTGGAGGGTGGCGCCCAGGAACTGAACCCGGCTCAGGCTGATGCGCTGTTCCCAGCGCATCAGCGCCATCACGGTGGCCGCGTACACGCGCAGGCGGGTCTGGTCGTTGAACGGGTGGTCGACCAGCTCGGGCAGGAGGCTGCCGTACTCGCGGCGCATGACCCGGGTACCGAGGCGAGTGCTGAGGATGTCGCTGCACGATTGCTGAATGTGTTCCGAAATACTGATCGCGGCGCCGGTTTCTCGGTTCATTCCGGGGCTCCTGTCTTCGCACCACCGGGCAGCACGCCGCCATGCAGGTGCTTAACCAGGCTGATGCCGGCGGCGATCACGTCTTGCGACACGGTGACTTTGCCGGTGACGGTCTGGTTGCCGGTTTGGGTGTAGTCGCCCTGGTGAGTGATCGGGCCAACGATGGTGATGCCGCCTGTGCTGACCAGGTTGGTAGTGCCTCCGGCGACCAGGGTGGCGTTGAGGTGGTGGGCCACGCTGTCGTACTCGATCACCGTGCCATCGCTGTACGTGCGGCGATGCAGGCCGGCACGATTGCCGTTGGCCGGTGCGCTGTCGCTGAACAGGCCAGTCAGGACCACGGCGTTGCCGAGCTGGCCAGAGGGGCTGATCAGCAGGACCTGCTCGCCGGCGGTGGGCGGGTCCCATTCCCGGTCAGCGCCGGCACGCACGGCCAGCCAGGGCAGCCAGGTGGTGGTGAGCTCGCCAGTTTTCACCCGCACGCGCGGCGGGGTCATCTGCACAGCGGCGACGACGCCGAAGCGGACGAGGTTTTCAATCAGGCGGGCGAGGGTGGCTAGATCGTTCATGGCGCCGATGGTGGCGCCATGAGATGGGCTTTGCAGTTATAAGTGCTTGTAGATAAGTTTCTTACAATCTAGCGTTCGACTATATCAATTGTCGTCGTCTAATGAGTCAAAAAGACCTTCCTGCAAAGGAACGATTTTTGTGAGCGGTATTTGACTAACAGATAAGTCGAGTATTGGGTCTATTAACTGGCTCAATGCAATGTGTCTGCGCCTTCTGTTTCCAAGGTCAGAAGATGCTCTGATGGACTTTCCATAGTCATTAACCTGTTGTGAAAAATCAGATTCATCGGTGTCAGAACTGAGGTAGCTATTAATGGAGCTGGAAAATTCATCCAGTGCATTTCGAACTTGGAAGCGAGTGTCGTTTGAAAGTGGTAGTGAGTTTACATGTGATGCTAAATATAGGAAGAGTGAGTAAAAATCGGTTTTCTTTTTCCAGCGAGTGGATTTTATATCTGGTAGTAACTGTTCGAGTTCGAATATTACTGCCTGAAAAGTCGAGATTAACTCTTCTCTGTGTTCAAATTCTACTTCGTATTCTTGATAGAATTTGTCGATAGTTTCTTTTTTGTTCTGATGGCCGTGCAATACTGCAATGGCTAACTCGGAAACATACTCTGTATCCATCATGCGTCTTACATTTACTGGTGTGAAAATTCCAGTGGTATTCCAGTAGCTGTAATTGGATAGCTCTTGCATTGTCTGAATGAAAGGCCCCCAATAAGTTGCTTGGCGTAATTCTTGGGAATTGAGCGCTACAACGTTTTTATTCAGGCGTTGAAAAATCCCTCGGATATCATTGTCTGACATTTCTGGCAGGATCCTGACAATAAATGTATATCCGAATACTTTCTTTTTATCATCGGGTGAAAGATCGTCGAACTTCATACCGCCCCAAGTCGGAGACTCATCTTCCTTAATTGCGAATCTACCTTCAACAAATTCTAAACACGCTCTGGTTCTTTGTTGGCCGTCGATGATGATATGTCGCTCATTTCCTGTTTCATCAACAAACTCTTGCATATATATTTCAGGGACTGGATATCCATTTAGTATACTATCTATAAGATAACTTTTTTGGGGTAGGGTCCATACCGGATTTCTCTGGAAAGGCGGCTTCATTTGAAGGTCGCCACTATCATTTGCTTTTTTGAACCAGACAACAGTTCTGTTTGTGGTAGTGAGAAATTTAGACATTTTTTAAATCCTTTTTTCTATTTCAGAAGAGCGTAGGTTTGTCAGGTTGTTGACTTGATATGCTCTTAGGCTGTCAAAATCCTTGTATATTCTGGCTTTGATTGTTCGATTTTTAGTTGGTGCTTCTTTTGCCATTTCTTCTAGTGCAGATAGCCAGACTTTTCCAAATGGAAGGTAGGGAAGTATTTTGTCTGTAGCGATTGTGCCCCAGTATATATATCGCTCTACATGATCTCTTATTGATTGTTTTGCTGCTTGTGGTAATGAGTGTCTCTGAGCTCCAATATTTCTAAGGTATCGCCAAGATGTATTAAAGAAATACTCTGAAATTATTGCTACATCGATATCTGAGGAATCATCAAACTCTTTATAATTTTTGTTTGGGTTTAAGCTTATGCCAAAGGCTCCACTGCCAGTTATCAAGATTTCAGAAGCATCTACCTCAACTAGCTTTGCTAGTTTTTTTCTCCATTCTTCATAGCATTTTGCATCGCCATTAAATGGGAATGGAATTCTATTTATAATCCAAATGGATGCGATAATGTCCGGAGGTGAATTAACCAGCTCTTGCAGGAATAAGGCCCTGATTTTCTCCATGAACTTCCTGTTCCTATTTCAGATATAGTTTTTTATCCGGTGTTTTAATGCTTATATGGCTGGTTTTTTGCTGTTTGTAAGATTTGTGTAGGCGAGGCTAATCTAGCCAACGAGTGAAGAAAAGTCATCGACTAATTTTTCAGTGAGCGCTGATGAGAGAGCTTAGGGATGGCGGGAAATTGATGATTAGGCTCAACGAAACGTTGTTAAAGCACCCAGGAGCGAATTGCGAATGATCTCTAAGTCTTCTTCTGTAAAGCCTAGCACCTCTCGTTGGTTGTATTTGACCTCAGAGGAGCCCCGCTCGGCCCGGTCCTTCAAACCGTACTGATGCACACGCGCAATACGCGCTACACGTCCAGTAAATCCGACGCTGATCGCTCTGCCGTCGCCCTGAACCTTCAAGAAACTAGCGGTGCGCAGCCTTTGAAACATCTTCACCTTGCGCTTGATTCGGCCTTGCTTACCCCGCAGGTTCCGCTGTTTACGCGGGGCGTACTTGCTGCCGTCCGGGTTGCGCTGGGCGATGATCCGTTGTTGCTGACTGCGCCGCAGGGCCTGGCCGACGCTGCGGGCGAGCTTGTTTCGGGCGCTAGGATGCAGGCGTCCCAGCAGGCCAGCGGCCCAGTCTTCCAGGGCTTCGAGGTCAGCCATTCGGAACGATCCACTCGCCAAGGCCATCCGCCAGGTTGAGGTTGCGCTGCGGCTCGCCGGGGTGGCTGATGGTGACGGTGCCCGCATCATCGGTGCGTACGACGACGCGCTCGGTCAGTGGCAGGCTGAGGCTCATGTCGACCTTGCTCTTATCGAGCAGATCCGCCTCGAACTTGATGCCCTCGGCGGACTTGTCGAGGTTTTCCAACAGCTCGGACTGGTTCACGCGCAGCCAGGCCAGCAGCGGCACCATCACGGTGTCGGGGTGACCGGCGAAGTCGGTCAGGATCACTTGCAGTTCATAGCTGTACTCGAACGAGAGACTGGCGGCCGCGGTGCAACGGACCTTGCCGTTGTCGATGAAGATCAGCAGCCGATCAGGGTTGTGGCGCAGTTCCGGGACCTGGTTGAGCAGGTGCACACGTAGGCTCTCGGGTTTGTTCATGGCTTGGCCTGCTGGTAGCGGTAGATCATGTCGACCTGACCCGCGCATTCGGCCCAGGCGGCCTCGGCGGTGTCCTGGTCGTTCATCAGCTCGCCGTTACTGCTTGGACTGGTCGCCGGCAGGCTGCAGGGCACCACGGCCGGACAGCCACTGACGATAAGCGTCGGCTCCGGTGAGGGCGGGGCGCTCGCGCAGCCGGCGAGCAACATCAGGCAAAGGCTGGTCAGCCCAAGCGCGCAGATCAGCGTTTTCACGTTTCAGCCCCTCGATGGTGAGTTGTCGTTTGGCGAGCCCCTGGCGTAGCAGGTCCTGTTCCGTCCGCAGTCGGGCCTGGGCCTCGCGCTCGCCGGACAGGGCAGCCTCCAGGGCATTGGCTTTGCCCTCGCTGCGCCCGGCCGCGGCCAGCGCGTCTCGGGTGTCTTTCTCTGCCAGAGCCCGGTTCTTGTCGGCGACCTCGATGCGTTGTTGCTGGCCCCAGAGCACCAGCCCCATTACGCCGACCAGGGCCAGGCCCAGCAGGATCTGGCGGATGGTGCTCATCTGAGGAACTCACCCAGGATCAACCGGCGGTACTGTTCATCGGTGCAAGCCGCGCGGACCTCCTCGTAGTAGGCCTCATCGATTACCCCAGATGTCAGCAGATGGCGCTGATAGCTACCGCCGTTGAGCTCGATCAGTTGCAACAGCAGATCCGTTTCCGGGGTATCGATCCCCAGGTCGCGGACTCGGCTCGCCGTTGTTGCGTAGTACCCACCGTTGCGGACCTTGGTCGACTTGAGCCAGTCGAACTCGTCGTAGATCCAGATGGCTTGTTCCTGGTCGACGTCATCAGGAGGGGCCTGACGGTCTGAAAGTACGACGACCCCTGGCAGGTGCCCTAGCAAATCCTTCGCTTGTGGGGTGACGAAAATCACCGTCTCGCCCTGGGCGGTGAGCTCCTTTGCGAACTTCACCAGACGAGTGGTTTTCCCCGTCAGGCGACCGGAGATTTCGAGGTAGGCGACCTTCGCTGTCATGCGCGGTACCAGCCCAGCTTGTTCATGGCGGCCGGGTCCAGGCGTTCAACCGGCCCGCGGATCACAATTGCCCGACAGCCTGGGTCGACGAACTGCAGGGCCTCGGCCAACTGCTGCATGTCGTTGTGGGTAGTGTTCGCTGGAACGACCACCAGGTCGCCGTCTGCTATCTGGAGTTTGTGCACCGCTTCGAGATCGATCATGCCGAAACCTCCTGGCCACAGCCGCAGGCGCTGTGCCGTTCGTAGGCGCGCTGGAGCTTTGTGTCGTACAGATTGCGTTGATAGTTCGGCCCGTTGTACAGGCGTGCGAATTCGGCCCACTTGCGGGCTTTCAGGGCCTTGTGCAACGCCGGATCGGCTTCGATGAAGCGCACGAAGGCGTCGAACTGCTGGGACTCGCTCGCAGCCATCGCCGCGGCGAACTCCTGGACGCTGGCATAGCCCAGGCGCTTCCAGTGAAACCCCATGATCTGGAAGGCGCCCCAGGAGGCAGATTCCAGGGCCGCGGTGTCATCGATGAGGCGGGCCGCGGCCAGGCGCTGATATTCAGCGGTCCCGCCGGTGTAGCCACCGGCGCTGGGGTTGATGATCGCGGGGTATTGCGCGGCGAGCTCGTCGGCGTGGCGCTTCAGTTCTGCGACGTCATCCCCGGGGTGCCGAGGCGTGCAGAGCTGGCGGTACATGATGTGGCGCTCGAACAGGATCGTTGGCTTGTTGTTGGCGAAGAAGCCTTTGCCGTTTGATTCCACCTCGTTGACCGCGTAGACACTGGCGAGGGGCAGATCCAGGCGCTGGGCGGCGCTGACCAGGTCGGCGTTCTTCAGCAACTGGCTGCAATCGCCACCGGCCAGGCTTGTTTGGGTTTTCTCGCCGGCAATACCGTCCACCACCAGGCCGGCCTTGAGCTGGTAGGCGCGCACGGCTTTCTCGGTAGCGTCGCCGTAGTCGCCGTCCACCGCCAGGGTGGCGCCGTGGCTGTTGAGGTTCTTCTGCAGGGTGCGGACGGCCTGGGAGCGGTCGCCGTGGCGGAGTGTGGTCATAGCTGTTCTACCTTGCGGTTGAAAAACTTGCGGGCCGCGGCGCGGGTGCCTTCGACGCCGAGCAGGCCGATCACGCCACCGAAAAACGGTGCGGTGGACGCCGGGATACCGAGCAACGCCAGACCGTGGCTGCCTGCTAGGGCCAGGGCTCCGCAGAGCGGCGCCTCGATCAGCATGCGGCGCCAGGTGCCGCCGCCGTACATGACACGCAGGGCGGCGATGATCAGCGCAAGGATGCCGGAGTAAATGGCCGGCCAGTTCTGTTCGAGCCAGGCAGCGAGCCAGGCCCAGGTGTCGGGACGGTCAGGCATTCTGTTCATTCCAAGGTCCAGGGTGGGTGGGTACAAGGACACGGCTTAACTTCAGTCCCATAGGTTCACCATCTGCCGTTGTGGGGCGGTGGTTTGGGTGTCCGGCATCAGTACGGCGAGGCCCTGAGGCAGGATTGGCCCGCGGTCGGCCAGCCCGGGGTTCGCTTCAAGTACCGCCTCGGTGACGCCCGCCGTGCGGCCGTAGTGCCGCCAGCAGACGGCGTCGACCGTGTCGTTTTGCTGGGCGCGCAAGATCACGGCCATCAGATCAGGTCCACGGTGGTGCGCGGGGTAGCGAGAAAATCGCGGATCGCCCAGCGCAGGTCGCGGTGGTAGTCGTCGATGTTCGGGGCCAGTTCCTCGGCATTGCGGTTGCCGGCGTTGGTGCTGTCGTAGGAGCGGTACCGCTCACACACCTCGGCACCGACCCCGGCCTGGATGGCGCGGTGGTACAGGTGCACCTGGACCGATTCGCCGTTGACCTGCCGCGCTGGTACTTCGCGCAGCTCGTTATAGCCCTGGGACTGCTTGTTGAGCTGCCAGGCCTCCAGCTCGCGGTTGACGTTGATCGCGGTGTTGATCACCGCGGTTTCGAGCCGGGCAGGGGTGACGCTGCCGTCGATACGCAGCATGGCGCGCACCTGGTCGAGATCGATCGAGGGCCAGAATGGGTCGGTGTTGATATGGCCGCCAGGCGTGCTGCCGTTGGCTACGAATCCGCTCATGGTGCTGCGCTCAATAGGTCGCCGGTGGTCGGGGCTTCACGTTCAGGAGGAGCGGCCTGGCCGATCCACCCCGAGCCGGCGGGGTGCGTGGGGACGCTTGGTTAACTGCGGGCCGTCAAGAGGTGGGCGCAGCGTGTTTCTTGAGGAGGCGGTCGACGCGCTCCAGATCCTTTTTGCCACCGCAGTTGCTATGCAGCTCGATAGCCCGGGCCAGATGGCCGCGGGCTTGTTCGAGGGGCTTCAAGGCCTCTGCTGCGGGGGTATCCTCGGTGACCCGGGCCGAGTACGCCTTGCCGATGGCCAGGTGCAGCTTGGCCCGGGCCTGGTCCGGCATGTCTTCCTTGGCGGTGATCTGCTCGGTGCGCAGGAGCAGCTCCAGGTCGAAACTGCCGCCGGCTTTCTGGGCGTTGAGCGCGGCCTCGGTGATTTCCTCGGCGACGATGGTGCCGGTGGTGCGCTCGAAGCGGTCGGGCATGATCAACTGGTGCTCAATCACGTAGGCTGCGATGTCCAAGGCGCCTTTGAAGTCGCCGGCATCGATACGCCATACCATCAGCGTGGTGAGCACCTGGTCTTGAGCGCCTTTGCCTTCGGCCAACACGCCTTCGACATAGGGCTCGTACTCAGGCAGCAGTTGGCGTTTCAGCTCTGCCTTGCCCTCGTTGGACTGCACCTGTTTCAGCCGCAGGTAGTCCTGTTGCAGCTTGGCCAAGTGCAGTTCATAGACGCTTGCGCCTTCCATGGTGAGTTCGGGGCCAGCAGCGGCAGCAGCGGCGGCACTGGCCCGTTCGAAGTGGCGTTTTGCTGGGCTGCTGGCCATGGTTACTCGGCCTCCAGCTCGATGTTTTCGACTACACAACCGAGGCCGTAGTCTTCAACGACATAGGCGTCGTTGCTGGACTCGTAGTTGTCGACGCGGTTCTTGCCGGGGTTTTCCTGCACATAGCGGCGCCGGCCGCCGAGCTGGTAGTAGATCGCCAGGTTCTTGAGGCTGGTGATCAGCATGCTGCCATCCGGCACATACGGCACTTCCACTGGCTGCTTACCGCCCATGCGTTTTTGCGCAAGGATCATGTCGGTGGCCAGTTTCTCGGTCGCCGGCTGCTCCTTGTTGACCATCGGGAAATACTTGTCGTGTACCAGGCTGCTGCCGAGGATCACGATCAGGCCCGGGTCCTTGCGGTGCCATGGGTCGATCAGGTTGGCGATGGCATCGAAGACCAGGGCATCGAGGTTGTTGTAGTCGGCGCTGGCCCCTTTGCCGATCAGGATCTTGCCCGCGGCTTTACCGTCCTTGAGTACGCGCTTGTTAGCGTTGGTGCGGTATTGCTGGAGCCAGCCGATGTTGACGTCCTGCAGCAACGGGTTAGTGGCACGGTTGGTCGTGGCCGCTGCGCTTTTACCGTTGAAGCCGATCATGATCCGGTCAAGGGCCTGGCGCTGGAGGATCGCGTCGCGCAGCCGGGCCTGGAAGTCGGGGAACTTGGCCCAGGCGTCCAACTGCGAGTAACGGATCGCGGTGTCGAAGTCGGTCTGCTTACACTCGTAGCCCTGGTTGTCGAGGGCGGACACGTCGCGCGGCTGGCGCACGCCATCACCGGTGGTATCGGTGCGGCTGGCGATGGTGCTGCTAACCCCGATACCGATTTTTTCGCCCTTGAGTTCGTCAACGCCGAAGATGTTGATCATCTTCAGGAACTCGCTGGACTCCTGGATACGGGTTTCCAGCTTCTGCTGGACGCTCGGCTCCACCGCGAATTTCGCGGTGGCCGAGGACACGCCATTGAGCTTGGCCAGCTGGCTCATATAGGCGTTGAACAGTTCGCGGGTTTCGTTACGCATGTTGCTCTCCGGTAGTTCCTTGGCGGTGTGCTGTCCTTGGGGTCAGCAGTCGGTCAGGACCTGCTGATTGCCACCGGTTACCGGCGGGCGTTGGGTGTGTTGCTTGTCGGGGGTGGTGCTCAGCTGCTCCTGCAGGGCCGTCAGGTCCTTGGTCAGCTGGTCGACCTGGGTGGTGAGCTTGGTGACGCTGTCGGCCTGTTGCTTGACGGCCGTGGCCTGGTCGGCCGAGAACGTCACCAGTTGCTGCATGGCTTCGCCCAGGTCGGCGAACTTGGTAGCGTCCTTGCTCTCCTTGTCCTTGCCTTGGCCGAGGAGATCAGCCAGCGACTGTTTCAGCGCGGCGAACATGCCAGGCTGGTCGCTGACTTCCTCGAATTCGAATCGCGCCTCGATGGCTTCCGAGAACAGGTTTTCCTTGTCCTGCTTACGTCCGGCGAGGGTGCCGTGCTGGGCGCTGAACTGGAGCGCCTCGGTACCCAGGCTGGCCGGGCTGTCCGTTACCGCCAGGCCCACCAGGTAGGCTTTGCCGGTGTCGGCGAATTTCGGATTGACCTCGATAGAGGTGTAAATC
Source organism: Pseudomonas sp. MSSRFD41 (assembly GCF_014230245.1). Taxonomy (NCBI): domain Bacteria; kingdom Pseudomonadati; phylum Pseudomonadota; class Gammaproteobacteria; order Pseudomonadales; family Pseudomonadaceae; genus Pseudomonas; species Pseudomonas sp. MSSRFD41. The sequence continues at coordinate 11,582 of NZ_JACKZK010000036.1, forward strand.
TTCTGGCCGCGCTTGTTGAGGTCGATCAGGGTGGCGGTCGGCTCGATCTGGGCGAACAGCGCAAGCTTCTTCTTGCCGCTGATGTCCACCTCTTCGGCCTTGCAGGACAGCACATCGCCATAGGCGCCAAAGGTGGAGTCAGGACCCAGGCCACGGATGTGTTCGCAGTTGATCCGGGCGCCGTAGGTGTTCGGGCTGTACTGGGCGGCCATCTCCGTGATCCAGGCGCGCTCGAGGTTCCGGCCATCGGTGGTGGCGCCTTCCACGGCGATGCGGAACCACTTGGAGCGGAATTTCTTGGCGGCGGTGGTACTCATGACGGGCTGTCCTCGATGCGGTGGCGGTGGTGCCTTGCGTTGAGGGCATGTTGTTGAGCGCAGCCTCTCCGGGCAACGAGCCGCTGTTGTAGCTATGCGGCTTACAAGGGGCAGGGCGGGCGGCATTCGCGCGCGGGCGGCAGCATCTGCGCCATGAATGCCATCGTCGATTTGCCCACCGATCACCGCCGCCACGCCAAACACCTGTATTGGCAGGGCTATCGCGTGTGCGAGATCGCCGAGCTGATCGGGGAGAAGGAAAAGACCCTGCACAGCTGGAAGGCCCGGGACGAATGGGACCGGGCCACGCCCCTGGAGCGCATCGAGGCAGCCACCGAGGCGCGCCTGGTGCAGTTGATCCTCAAGGACCCCAAGTCAGGGGCGGACTACAAGGAAATTGACCTGCTGCACCGGCAGTTGGAGCGCCAGGCCCGGATTCGGCGTTTCACCGAGGGCGGTACTGAAACCGAGCTGAACCCGAACCTGGCCAAGCGCAACGAGGGGCCGAAGAAGGCGCCCAAGCGCAACGAGTTCGACGAAGAACACATCGAGAAACTGACCGAGGCGTTCATCGACGGATGCTTCGGTTATCAGCTGGACTGGTACAAGGCGGGCAACCAGCGCACCCGGGCCATCCTCAAGTCCCGCCAGATCGGCGCCACGTTCTACTTCGCCCGGGAGGCGCTGATCGATGCGCTGACCACCGGGCGTAACCAGATCTTCCTGTCTGCATCGAAGAACCAGGCCCACATCTTCAAGGCCTACATTCAGGCCTTCGCCCGTGAGACGGTCGGTATCGAGCTGACCGGCGATCCGATCATCTTGGGCAACGGCGCCGAGCTGCACTTCCTGGGCACCAACGCCCGGACGGCCCAGGGCTACCACGGAAATTTCTACTTCGACGAGTTCTTCTGGACTTTCAAGTTCAAGGAGCTGAACAAGGTCGCCAGCGGCATGGCGATGCAGAAACAGTACCGCCGGACCTACTTCTCGACGCCCTCGAGCATGGCCCATGAGGCATACACATTCTGGACTGGCGAGCGCTTCAACAAGGGCAAGCCGGCGGCGCAGCGGATCAAGCTCGACGTGTCCCACGATGCCCTGCAGCAGGGCCGGTTGTGCGAGGACCGGATCTGGCGGCAGATCGTTACGATCCTCGACGCCGAGGGCCGCGGTTGTGATCTGTTCGACCTGGACGAGCTGCGGCTTGAGTATGACGCCGAGTCATTCCAGAACCTGCTGATGTGCCAGTTCATCGACGACGGGGCGAGCATCTTTCCGCTGGCGATGTTGCAACGCTGCCTGGTCGACAGCTGGGACCTATGGGCATCGGACTACAAGCCCTTCGCCATGCGGCCGTTCGGCGACCGCCCTGTCTGGGTGGGATATGACCCCGCGGAAACGGGCGACAGAGCCGGCCTGGTGGTGATTGCGCCGCCCATGGTGCCCGGTGGCAAGTTCCGTGTGCTCGAGCGGCACCAGTTCCGCGGCATGGACTTCGCAGCCCAGGCCGAGTTTATCCGCCAAGTCACGCAGCGCTATTGGGTGACGTACATCGGCATCGATACCACGGGCCTGGGTACCGGCGTGGCCCAGCTGGTGAAGTCGTTCTTCCCGAACGTGACGCTGTTCAGCTATTCGCCAGAAGTGAAAACCCGCCTAGTGCTCAAGGCCTACGACGTGATCAAGAACGGCCGCCTGGAGTTCGACGCGAGCTGGACCGACCTGGCCCAGTCCCTGATGGCCATCCGCAAAACAATCACCGCCTCGGGGCGGCAAATCACCTACACGGCCGGGCGCAACGAAGAAACCGGCCATGCCGACCTGGCCTGGGCGACCTTTCACGCCCTGCACAACGAGCCCCTCGAAGGGCAGACCACGGCGAATACCGGATTTATGGAGTCCTACTGATGAGCAGACGCACGCGCGGAAAAAACCTGGTACCGGCCAACAATTCGGCGGCAGTGGAAGGGGAACTCCTGCAGGCCCAGGCCGGCCCGGTCGAGGCGTTCACCTTCGGCGACCCGACACCGGTGCTGGATGGCCGCGAGATCCTCGACTACCTGGAGTGCTGGTTCAACGGCCGCTGGTACGAAACGCCCATGTCGATGGATGGCTTGGCCAAGACCACCCGGGCCAGCGTCTACCTGCAGTCCGGGCTGACATTCAAGCGCAACATGCTCGCCCGGACCTTCATCCCACACAAGCTGTTCAGCCGCCAGGCCTTCGAACAGTTCTCCCTGGACTGGCTCTGGAGTGGCAACTGCTACCTGGAGAAGCGCAACAACATGCTGCGCAACACCCTGGGCTTGGTACCGCCGCTGGCGAAGTACATGCGCCGCGGTGAGGACCTGGTGACCTATTACATGGTGCGCGGCTGGAAAAACGAGCACAAATTCGAGGCGGGCTCGATCTGCCACCTGCGCGAGGCCGATATCAACCAGGAGATCTACGGGCTGCCGGAATGGCTGGCGGCGCTGCAAAGCGCGCTGCTGAACGAGAGCGCCACCCTGTTCCGGCGCAAGTACTACAACAACGGCAGTCACGCCGGTTTCATCCTCTACATGACCGACGCCGCGCAGAAGGACGAGGACATCGATTCGCTGCGCACCGCGTTGAAGAGCTCGAAGGGGCCGGGCAACTTCCGCAACCTGTTCGTCTATGCACCCGCCGGGAAGAAGGACGGCATCCAGTTGATCCCGGTCAGCGAGGTAGCGGCCAAGGACGAGTTCAGCTCAATCAAGAACATCAGCCGCGACGACCTGCTCGCGGCCTTGCGCATCCCGCCACAGTTGATGGGCATCGTGCCGCAGAACGCGGGAGGTTTCGGGTCGCTGCGAGAGGCTGCCCAAGTCTGGGCGGTGAACGAGCTGGAGCCGCTGCAGGCGCGGTTGGCTCAGGTCAATGAGTGGCTGGGTGAGGAGGTCGTCAAATTCAAGCCGTTTGAATTGGAGAGTGGGGGGTAGGTATCAATTACTGCTGAAAAAAAGCCCGGCATTTGCCGGGCTTTCTATTGAGATTATTTGACAAGGCGTAAGTGCGTTTGGGCTTGGGTACGGATTTGCTGCTGCGGAGAAATGGCTAATGATTCCAGTCCTGCCAGCTCACGAAGGAACGCTGGCTTTACGTGCAATGCTTTAGCTATATCTTCCGCATTTATCCCTTTTTTCTCGGCCAAAATAAACAAGGATCGTGCAAGCATCTCCGGTGGTTCTTGTGCTACCAGATTGTCTTCCCACTCCCCATTCGTTTCACCTTGCTTCCTTAGCGTAATTACCCCTGTTTTGTACTGGCTCTCGGTTATCAGATCGAGCTGTTTGGCTCGATACAGTATGCCTGCTTTGCTCACTTTCCATGTGAGTTTGAACTCCTTTATACCTTTCCAGTCGAGCCTTGTCCCCGTTGGTCGTGGAAACAGTTTTGCCATCATGGAGCGGGGCAGCAGTAGAGCACTTGCGAATCTATTGGCTTGGTTTTCAGTGATCCTATCCCCTGTCACCACTCCTTCGTGCATGACCAAATGACCCAGTTCATGAGCGATGTCAAAACGCTGGCGACAAGCACTCTCTTTGGCTGTGTTTCGAACAATGAATGGTCTTTCTACAGACACAGAGAGAGCATCGATCTCTTTGGACACCCCTTGGAAAGTGGTTACAACCGCGCCTAGGTTCTCAACAAGGCGAGTCATATTCGCAATAGGGCCAAGACCTAGGTCCCATTCCCTACGGCAGTACTCTGCTGCTCGCTCTACATCATCAAATGTTTGCGAGTTAGGCAGGCTAGGAATACTGACTCGAGGTAGTTGTAGCTCTTGATCAAGAAACTTGATCAAGGCGTCAACCATCTCACCTCTGGCAATTGCTACCTGCTTGATCGTGCTTTTGGTGGTCAGCAGTTTTCTGAAATGGAATTGGTCCTCATTCAATCTGTGTGATTTGGACGCAAAGAAACCAATCTCCACATCTAAAGCTTCAGCAAGGTCGCCCATCAATTGCTCGGTAGGCGTTCCCTGGCCTGTCTCAAGCTTATGTAGGTATTGGCGTGTTTTGCCTACCTTTTCTGCTACCTCTTCAAGAGCTAGCCCGCTGAAAACGCGGGCTAGTCTGAGAGATGCTCCGTCGAAAACGGCATTCATCTATTTCACTCGGTTTGAGCTTTATCGCTCTTATCAATGGAATCTTCGCGGACACCGACCTCAGCAGGTCGCAGCTCTTTGGAGACAGGTGTCTCGTTGTCCACAGTATGCAGTACAGGACCAGATGCTCCATACGCCCACTGAGACACTTTTTCTTGGAAAGCATTGAATCCAATGAAGAAAACTCGATCTTCATCCTCCTCGGTCAATGCTTTCTCCACTACAAAACGCCACATGACAGGGGCGTTTTCATCGATCGAAAACAGATCATCGGCACCGTTACGCTTGAAGAAGCCGGGCTTCTCTGGACTTTCTGGGTCATCTCGAAAGAAGCGGCAAGGAACGTTACCAATACGGAACGTCACATCCATCCCTGCGTTGGCGAGGCTCAGCCACTGATGTTTGCGGCTGGTGCACATGTGGATAAGCAGATTTCGAGAGCGACCGAAAACAGCGGTCTCCTGGGTATAGGTGTCGTCATATGGAGACGACATTTCTTGGATGGTGCTGTAACGGATGTCGAGCAAGGGTTCGGCAATCTTTGCCAGGCGCTCATCGGATAGTTCTGGATAGAAGGAGGAGGGGTGTTTAAAGGTCATAACGATTCCTGGCAAAAATCGGATTTTGTCAACCAAAGAATCTGGCAAAAAGTGACTTTTGTCAACCAGCTTTCTGAGTATTTAACGATGCTTTCTGGAGTCACCAAAGGCTCGTCTCTACTGGGATACATGAGGGCGTGGCATGCTACAAGTCGAGGTAGGCCAGTGGTGTTCTACACGTCGATTTCGGGGTACTGACGTGCCACATAGTGGGCAGTGACGTGCTTCAACACCTGGCGCGCGCCGTCGTCCCCCCACCTCGCCTGCGGGCTAAAGGTATCGTTTTTTCTGCACCCCTGCGGACTACTCTCGGCGGACCAGGCTGGGAGCTTGCTTGGCATTTTGGAGGCGGCTTAAACCTGCGGAACCCTGCGAGGATGGATGTGTTTCGTAGACCTATCAGCGTGCACGACTGGCTGAATTCAGTAGGTGCCTCGGGAAAAAGGTTAGTTTTATTTTGAGAAGGATTTGTGGGGTACAGGGCCCGTGTTTGTTGGGCTTTCGACCTAACTTTGATGGGTTAGGTTGGGTTAGTTTAAAGGTTAGTAATTCGTAACTATTTGTTTTTAAAGAAGTTTATTTATTGAGTGTTTGATCCTAGTAAAGGTTAGAAAATTACCAGACCTAACCGAAAAGCTAACCTTGTCAATCATTTGAGAGGCCTTAACAGACCAAGCGTTCAGGGCTAGTGGTAAAAAAATTACCCTCCTAACCCCTTTCCCGTGGGTCAATATAAAAACCGTAAATTCCAGATGGGCTGGCGCTGGCTGAGGTTCGCTAGCTGTTGCGCGTGCACGCTGTTGCACAGACACTTCAAGCCTACGATAACGAGCTCAGTCGGCCTTGACGGTGGGTCCGAATCTATGGAGGGCCTTGAGAGAATGCAATGGGTGCCGGTGGGTGAATGGAACTTGGTTCTTAGTTTGGGAAAATTTCCATATCCAGTAATGCGATTGCACCTTTAGGATTGATGCGACTTTGAGCAATTCACAAGCACTGCGTGGTGAATCAAATCGTGAGATTTTGAGAAATCTGACAGAAGCATAAGAATTTTTATAAATAACTTAATCAGTAGGCTGAGAGTGATATGTTGCTAAAGGGATTTGGTTTTTCGGGATATCGAAGCTTTGGAGATAAGCTTGTTAAGTTGGCTCCCCTGAAAAAAGTAAATTTTATTATAGGGCAAAATAATATTGGAAAGTCTAATATTGTTAACTTTCTTTTTCATTACTATCCTGCGCTTTTGCGTGGAGTAAAAAGCGAAAAGATAAGCGATGATATTAAGCTGGCTGCGATAGATACACATATTTCGAAAGTCAAAGTCAAACGTAGAATCGCGTTTAATATGGACTTTTCTGATATTGATGATTATCTTTTTGAAAAAATTCGCGATGGAGTCTCTCAGCAAGTTTTATCGTTAGCAAAAAAAGTACTGATGAGTCCAGCGTTTAATGATGGCAATAGGTTGTGGTTTGTTTATCTATATGACGATATAAATGCAAGGTTTACCTTGGTTTATGATAAAGAGGAAATGGAGGGAGTGCTTAACGCCAATGAATGGCAGCTTCTATGGAGTAGATTAACTAACCAAAGTCGCGGTAGTTTAAAGGCTCATTGGTTTCCAGAAACGATGTCGGCGCTTGCTTATTCGCCAGATAATATACCAAAGATTGAAGTGATTCCTGCAATAAGGAAAATTGGAGCTTCGGGGAGTCAGGCGGCAGATTTTAGCGGAGAAGGGATAATCGAACGTTTGGCGAAAATCCAGAACCCAACTTTGGAGCTTCAAAAAGACAAGCTAAAATTTACCGCAATAAATAATTTCTTATCCGATGTGCTTGAAAATCTAAGTGCTTCAATAGAGATACCTCATGATCGAGATATGATACTCGTTCATATGGACGGTAAAACGCTTCCACTAGAATCCTTGGGGACCGGCGTGCATGAGGTTATCATACTCGCGGCGGCCGCGACTCTGCTCGAGAATAGTATTTTGTGTATAGAAGAGCCCGAACTACATTTGCATCCCTTGCTCCAGCGGAAGTTGGTAGCATACCTAAATAATAAAACGAATAATCAATATTTTTTCACTACTCATTCTGCGCATTTATTAGATGCTGTAGAAGCGGAGATTTTTCATGTAACACAATTCGAAGGGGCGACTGAAGTTGAGGCTATATCCAGTACCAGGCAGCGTTCAGAGATTTGCAGTAATCTTGGATATAAAGCTTCCGATATTTTGCAGGCTAACTGTGTTATCTGGGTTGAAGGACCTTCCGATAGGATTTACTTGAATTATTGGATCGCCTCACTTGTCGATAACTTCGTAGAAGGTGTGCACTATTCAATAATGTTTTACGGCGGTCGGCTATTTAGCCATTTGACGGCGTTGGATAGCGATGAGCAAGAACGGCTTGAGGATTTTATAAGTATTAGAAAGCTGAATAGGCATTCGGTAATAATGTTCGATAGTGACAAATCTAGCGCTCACACCAAACTGTCCGTAACTAAGCAGCGGCTGCGAGAAGAGTTTGATTTTGGCCCCGGATTTGCTTGGGTTACAAAGGGACGAGAGGTTGAGAACTACTTAAATGAAGATTTTGTAGAAGCATCTGTTCTCGCGGTCCATCCTTCAGCGAAATCACTAGAAAGCCGGGGTCAATGGTCTAATCTTCTGAAATATTACAAAAACAAGGGAGGAGAGATCAAAGAGGCGAGCAAGGTTAAAGTGGCTCAGTACTATACGTCTAGTTATGTTGCCGACTTGAAACGCTTGGACTTAGAGAAGCAGATGGAAAGGCTGAGGGCTTTCATACTTGAATCTAATCATTAGTTTGATGGTGTGCATCCTATAGTGTATAGCCAGCCCTCGAAAATTTGATAAATTTGTTTGGTGATTTTTTCAGGCCTCTCTCGAGGGAAGGGGGGCTTTTTTATAGTCATCGATTTTATGAATTCTCGATCCGCATCGGTTCCGGCGCCAGTTCTCGCCTCAAGATGTGCGTCGTTTGATGTCGGACTAATGTAATCGCATCACCCCATCTGCGAGCGCTTGTGAGTTTGCGTATAGGGCCTCCATGTAATATGAATAAGCCCTGATTTTATAGGGCAATGAATTATTACTTTTGGCCGATAACTAACATTCAGGTGAGGTCTGACCTTCCCAATCGAGCCAGGCCTTTTTTGATATGGCCCGCGTTTTCACCAATCGTGTTAAGTGCCCCTCGAACATTCTCACTCGCTTCTAAAGCGTTTTGCTGCTTAACTCAAAGAGTCAGCTCAATCACAGTCGCTTCCAGGGCCAGTTGATTTTGAACAGGCCGTTCCAGTACGTCCGTCAGTGAGTGCTCGCTTGTCGTGGTTTGCGGCTCGTTTTGAAAAAATTAAGCATAGCGGTGGCAACTCTCGGATTTGCGAAAGCCAGCGAAAAAAGGGGGCAGGGGGTAAGTGCGCGGGAGTGGTGCTGGTACGAAAGTGGTACAGGAGAGTGGCGAGGGTGCTGTAGTACCCGTTTTGCAAGGTCTGTAGGACTAGTCGTTCCAATCCATCATCGGTGCAACGCTAAACCGCCGGGACAGCGTAGGGCTTGAGTTTACTGGGGTTGTAGCTGAATTCTGGACCATTTTGCTCTACGTGTTCCGGTGTGTTTTGGGGCGTTTTCAGGTGTTCTTACGAGGGGCCATCCAGGGGAGGGCGGCTACCACGTCGGATATGGCGACTATCCGGGCAAGAAAACTAGCAGATGGGAAGGTGAGCTATACCGCTCGGATCCGCATCAAACGAAATGGACTACAAGTTTACCAAGAGAGCCAGACCTTCGCCCGAAAACAGGTCGCTCAGGCCTGGGTGCGTAAACGCGAGGCTGAGCTTGACCAGCCAGGCGCCATCGAGCGGGCAAGTCGCCAAGGCGCAACGATTCAGCAAGCTCGTCGCAGGGCCTGTACCAGTTGCCCAGCCACCAGGGTTTCTACCGCGCCTTCGTCGGCGCCTGCCGCAAAAACGGCGCAGCAAGCCGATCTGTCGCCATCGCAGATTCGATAAACCGCGATCACGCTGCCTGGTCCGCAGCCTGTATGCCCGCCAAGGAAGAAACCGCCCTCGATTGAGCCCTGCATGACACCCAGGCCATAGCCGGGCTCGATCCATGGTCGCCCCGGAGTCGGGCCGCCCAGGATTCGAGCTGTCTGCATTTGCTGAAGCAGGTCCGCTGAGAAAAGCTGCCCGCAGAGCAAGCGATCCAAGAATAGCGCCGCTTGCGAAATCGGCCCGATCAGCAGGCCGTGATAGACCCAGGCGGGGTCGTAGTTCGAGGCGTTTCCTACTGCCGTTGCCTGTAGGTCCGCTGCTGTTTTAGCAAAACGGACATTCGACAGCCCCAGGGGCGCCAGTACACGTTGAGTGAGTGCATCGCCCAGTTCGAGGTCGGTCACCCGCTCTATCAACCTGGCCACCAAAAGATAGCCCACGTTCGAGTATCGCCAATGGGTGCCCGGAGCGTATCGCAGTCGAGCCCCGTCAAGGCGTTGCAACATTTCCGCCGCTGGCCAAGCGGGTTCATTGTTGGCAACGGCGGTGTGATACTCCGCCAGCTCGCCATAGTCGGCCAGACCTGCTTCATGTCGCAGTAGCTGGCGTAATGTGAAGGCTCGCTCGGGAACAGGGGCGTCCAGCTGCAACAGCCCGTCACGCACCAACGTCAGGGCGGTCGCCGCCAGGACTGTCTTGGTGAAGCTCCACCAGGGGGCGATCAGCTCCGGGCCATCAGGCGTGGCAGGCTTACCATTTGCTATGAGCGAGCTGAACATGGATTTCCTTGATGTTGAGCGGTTCGACAAAATACCCCATGCACGCTCATTCCCCGAAGACCCGCGATCCAGATAGGCGCTGGCAACGGACAAGCGATCAAGCCCATCTTCGATATACGCTAGCGGCAATTGGCTAGCATGGACTCGGCGTTGTGGCTGAGCCAAAGTTCCGAGGTTTTCCCCTACGCCACATGCACATGGAGTGAATGTCATGCCTTCGATCAAGCTCGCCAGCCTCGCCATCGCCGTCCTGGCTCTTACGGCCTGCGCCGTGCCTGGCACAACCAGCAACCAGGACAATGAGGTCAAGCTCGCCGCGCAACGGTTGATTGGCCAACCTGCCCAGAAAGCCTTCGAATTGTTCGGCAAACCCGACCAGGGCATGGGGCCCTCGTCCTATGGCAGCGGTGGTTTCTATGCCTGGAACCGGGTGCAGACCCATTTGGGGCCCGACAAGGTATTCGTACAGACCGGTACCGAGTATGTCGGCCAGCGTGAGACCTTGGTTGGTGTCGGCGGCCAGGGTGTCAGCGGTGTGATGCCGGTGAGCAGCGAGGCCGTCTATCGCAAGACGGGGTACTACGAGAACCAGACCGTGCTGGACTACTTCTGCAGCATCACCCTGTATACCGACAGCAAGAACATCATCACCAACGCCAGCGTGGTCGATTGCCAGGATCGCAAACGCTAGATCCGCTGCGTATCGCCCAGGAGCATCAACCCTGGGCAGTTTTCCTCATCCCGCCCGTTAGTTCTCGCCCAACGCCATGTCGCCAGTCTGTTCGCGGCTGCTGGTTCAGCTACCTGGATGCGTTTCTCCTCGCCTGGGTAACGGGTATGGAGGGCTCCACGAGGGCCTTCGGCAAATCGATCAGTGCCGATGGTGTGTCATCTGCAATCCCGGGGGCAACACGGGCGTGCTCCGTCCATCGGTAAAACCGGGATCTATGCGCTTGTGTTCGTTACAGAGCGGCCTGTGAGGATCATCTGGCAATGAACATTGCCCTAAAGCGCCTGATAGTGTGATACCCCACCATGAGGCCGAATCTCATCCACACGCCGATAAAAATGCACCAGGACAAGATGCTCGGGTAATGCTCGCGAAAAAACTTGCCGTAGAAGCGGATCATGCCGCGATGCTTGTGCCATTCGACGAATATCGGACGGGTCCGGCTGCAAGCGCCCCAGGCATGGAAGATCCTGGCCCATGGAACGAAGCAGATTGTCCAGCCTCCCAGATGCAAGCGCATGCACAGGTCCAAGTCTTCGCAATGAAGGAAATAACCTTCATCCCAACCTCCGACACTGTCCAGTGCCTCACGCTTGATCAGCATGCAGGCACCGGAGATAGCTTCGACATTCATCGGCGTGGCGGGCAGGGGCTCGCGGTGTAACTGGTGGTCGGAAAACCAGCGTGGTGACAGCCGGGCCAGCCTGGATAGTTTCAAGGCGCTTATCACCGCCCGCCGTGGTGTGGGAAACACCCGGCGGCCGCCAGGTTGCTCGCTGCCGTCGAAATTGCACAACAGGCCACCCACCATACCCCGCTCCTTGGAGTGGAGCAGAACCTGGAGCATGTCATCCACTGCACCGGGCTGTAGTACGGTATCTGGATTGAGGAAGAGAATACATGGCTGCTGGCATTGACGGGCCCCGAGGTTGCAAGCAGCGGCGAACCCGATATTGCTGTTGTTGCGCAGGATAAGCAGTCGTGCGTGGTTGCCATGGCAAGCCATTACCCGTTGCAGGCTGTCGTCGTGGGAGGCGTTGTCGACCAGGACCAGGCGCCCCGCATTCTGTGCCAGCACCGAGGCGATACATTGTTCTAATAGCGGGCCGGCATTGTGGTTGACTATCACCACGTCACAGGAGCGTTGCATTGACCACCTCGAAGCGTTTTGCCCACGAATTGTTCTCGCGAAACGCAAGGGTGTTGCCTCTGGGTTCACTGAAGTCCAGAGCTTGTCGGGCGACTTGAGTGATGTCGCGGACATCGTCACAGAGGAAGACTCCCGAAACATCCCGGCGGTTGATCATTTCTCCGAACGTGGTGCTGACCACCGGCAACCCCAGCGCCCGATACTCGTAATACTTGATCGGGTCGACGAAGCGAGTGAGGTCGTTGCGCTTGAAGGGGATCAGCCCGACAGCGAATTCGGTCATGGCCTGCAGCGCATTGGCGTGGGACAGCGCCGGCAAACGGCGTACGTTGGCCGGCAGAACGGTTGGCGCAGCGCCATGCTGGGGGCCGATCAAGCGTACTTCGGCATCGGGAAAGGCCAGTGCCAGGGCCTGCACGAAATCCCAGTCGAACCATTTGGCCAAGGTCCCGACATAGCCGAACACGGGGGGCGCTGTAGCGTTCCTGGAGCGGCGCAGTGGTAGTGCGGGCAAGCGTTCGGTGGCGCAGGCATTGAACAGCAATTGCGTGTGGACCCTTTGTCCTTGCCAGTAGCGTTGCAATGCCGAGCAGGAAGCCAGGGTGATGTCCACGGCCCGGGCGGTTTCGTGTTGGCTGCGACTCATGGCGCGGCGCGACCAGCCCCGGTAGAAGGCCGGTACGTTGTCCATGGCGTCGTAGAAACTGTTGTAGAAAACCGGCTCGCGCAACAACTGCAAGGCCAGCCTGGACGGCTTGCCTATGCCCAGTAGCGCGGCGTCCTGGGCGAAATCCCGTACCTGGCGCAGCAGATCGCGCCAGAGCAGTCTATTCAGCCACCCCGACCCGGGCAGCGGTTCTATCGGCAAGGCGCGCGGGCTGGCCAGGGTCAGCCAGGCGGGCTGTGGCTCAGGTGGTCCCTGGAGCGGGCGTTGGCCGAGCAGGTCGGTGATTCCCGGAAGGCGCGTGGCGTAAGGCTCGACCCACAGCACCTGGGCCTGGGTCGCAGCGTGGTATTGGCGGACCAATTCGTGGGGGCGTTGGGCGAAACTGTGCCAGCTGACGGGCGAAAGATAGACCAGCCTCATGATCTCTCCCGGGACGCATGGGGCACCCACGAGCGTTTCCACTTGGCTTCATAAAGCGCCTTGTTGCGGTTGAACAGCTGCTGGCGCTGGCGCTCGGGCATCCGGTCGAACGACGCGGACAAGTGGTGGTGGATGAACACGTCCTCGGCGAACGCACAAGACAAGCCGACTTGCTCGACCCGCCGGCAATAATCGTCATCTTCGAAGAATCCCAGGCCGAAGGCCTCGTCCAGCGGGCCAACGCGCAGGTAGGTCGAGCGCGACAGCATCACGGCGAAGAACCCCAGGGTGGCGCAGGGCACCAGGTGGCCGATGTGGCGCCAGGTGTATTGCCGCGCACGAGCGGGCATGTGTTCGAGACTCCGGTAGCCGATGTCGATCTTCGCCTCGTTGCCGATGTTGTTGGTCACCGGCCCGACCAGGCCCAGCCCGGGATTGCGTTGCAGGTGTCGGCGCAGGCTCTGGGCCCAGCCGCTGGTGACTTGGGTATCGTTGTTGAGCAATGCCAGGTATTCGCCTCGGGCTTGGGCCAGGCCCAGATTGTTGGCGGCAGCGAAGCCCAGGTTGCTGGTATTGAGAATCAGCTGGTGCCCACCGCGGGCGGCCCACTGTCGCAGGAACTCGACGCTACCGTCGGTGGAGGCATTGTCGACGACGATGAGCTCCAGTTCCCGACCCAGGGGATCGGCGTCCAGGCTCGCCAGGCAGTCGCGGGTGAAGGCGAGGTTGTTGCAGGTCACCACGATCACGCTGATCAGCGGTTGTGGCTGGGGTATCTCGGCCAGGTCCAGCAGGGTCCGCACCCTGTGGTTCCAGGTCTGTTGCCGGGCCAAGTCCTGGCGTTGCCGGGCCGCTGCGCTCAGCTCGGGTTCGTCCAGGGCCTGAGCGATGGCGGCGACGAAGGATTGCGCATCCCCGGCGATCCTCACCAGGGGGGTAAATTCATGCAGCTCGGGCAGGTCCACCGCGACCACCGGCTTGCCTGCGCTCAGGTACTCATAGACCTTCACCGGGTTTGTGGCCAGGGTCAGCGCCTGGATCCGAAATGGCAGGATGCACACGTCGAATGCATGCAGGTAGGCGGACAGTTGCGTATAGGGGATTTCGCCGGCCAGCCTGACATTGGCGTGGCTGCGCAGCCGCAGGCCGACTTCTGCCGTGTCAGCGCCGATCAACAGCACCGTGCAATCGGCGAAGGCCTGGGCGATGGTCGATACCAGTTGCACATCGAACCAATCAGCCAGCGCTCCGTAGTAACCGATCACCTTGCGGCCGTTCGGATCCTGGTGGCGGTGCTGGGGAACGGTCGAGAAATATTCGAAGTCGGCAGCGTTGCGCAGTAGGGCCTGTCGACGCTCGGCTAGGGTTGGGCACTGTTGCTTCCAGTGTTGCGCGAGCCACGCCGAGGCGAACAGGGTCAGGTCCGCCTCGTCCAGCAGTTGCCGCTCCAGTGGCAGCAATCCAAGGGCGTTGTTGCCGAAGCCCTGGTGCTGGTCCATGCAGTCATAGACCAGGCGGTTGTTGGGCAGCAGCCTGGCCACCGGGAACCAGAAGGGGTGCTGGACCAGCGAGACCACCCACGGCGAGTCTACCCAGCCGAGGAACTCACCGAGGCTGCGGCACAGTTGCCTGATCGTCGCGGCGTCGGGCGGGGCTTGGTAGATCACCGGTGCCTTGCAAGCGAACAGGCGCACTTCGAACAGCCGGCCCTGGCGATCCAGGGGGCGTACGCTGAAGCCATCGCGCAGGTCGTCTACCAGGCTCGAAGCGATGTAGAACACCCGCCGCCCTTCGAGGCTCAGGCCATGGGCCAGCTGTTGTGGGCGCTGATAACGCAGGTCCCAGTCGATGGCTCCCCACACCAGGTAGTCGGGCAATGGCGTCGGTGCCGCCGGTACTGTACCTGGCGCGGGGATGAACGGCCGGTTTGCCCTTTGGTAGCGGCGCAACGCTCGCCAGGCTGGCAGCCAGGCGCTGCGGTACAAGCGCCGTACCAACACCTTGACCGGCGCCGGTAGCGGCCAGCGCTGGTAGGCACTGCGCAGGTGTTTGAGCAGCTCGACTGCTGCGGGTTGGCTCATTGCCAGCCTCTTGTCACAGACGCTCTCAATGGTTGGCGCCCCAGGGTTTCGGGGTCGCGGCCACGATCACGAAATCGCTGTGCAGCGTTCCCGATTCGATCAAGCCATCCTCGATGTCGAAGAGCATTTGCAGCACTCGCATGGCCTGCGGATCGTCATCCCGGAAGTTGCCGGCAATGCCATGCAGCAAGAATTGCAGCAGGGTGCCGCCACAAGGGTTGAAGGCACGGATATCGAAATGTTCCTGGACCACCCGCAGGATGTCCTGGGAACGCACGGCCTCCGAAGGGTCGACCTTCACCACCTCCAGCGGATCGGGCAGTGGCACCTGGTGTTGCACCTGGCCATAGGAACCCTGGACGAAGGAATGACGCATCGAGGGTGGAATCAGGGCGAACGCGTGGCTGATGGCCGCGCGCTGGGTTTCGTCGAAAGCGAAGTGATTGGCGCCCACGTACTCGTTGAGAAACAGCCAGCCATCGGGCTTCAGCGCCTGGCGGACATTGGCGCAGACGCTTTCCAGTTCACGGATGTGGTGCATGGAGCCGTTGAACCAGACCGCGTCGTAATGGGCGCTGGGCAGCGTCGTACGCTCGACATCGACCTGTTGGTAGTCGATGCTCCCGGCGCCCAGGGCTGCCGCCTGGGTCCTGGCGGTATCCAGGGCCGCGGGCGCGATGTCCAGGGCGTCGCAGTGCTGGAATGCCTTGAGGTTGTACAGGTCGCGCTCCAGGTCCCCGGTACCGCAGCCGACACTGAGCATGCGGGCCACGGGCAGGCGGTCGCCGAAAAAGGTGTCCAGGCAGTAGGACACCCAATAATCATGGCCGCTGCCTGCGGTAGCCTTCTGCTGGTGGCGTCGCTGGATGGCCGGTACCGCACGCCAGTAGACGTCCGCGGAAAACGGGTCCGAGCCGGCCTGGTTCTGCGACCAGTGTTCAGCGGTCCTGGCCTTGCGCCGCTGCTCTTCGGTTTCGTCGTCCACAGCCGTCGGGGAGGGCGCTACCGGCCCACTGAGTCTGTTGATGATGTTCTTCAGCACGCTTGGCCTCTTGTTCTGGTGGGAGTCGATTAATGGGTTCAGTCAGCGACACTGGATCTCGGAGCGTCCGTTTCCTCCTCCCTGGGTAGTGACTTGTGGGGCTTCCAGGTGCCCCACTTGCTTTCGAAATACGCCTGGTTCCTGTCCCACAAGCGCTGGTACTCGCCCGTAGGAATCAAGGCCTTGAACGAGGCCTGGCCGTAGTGATGGATGAAGGCGTCCTCGGCGCATACGGTGCGCCAGCCCGCTGCCTGTACCCGGCGGCTGTAGTCATCGTCCTCGAACATGCCGATGCCGAAGGTCTCATCGAGCCAGCCCACCTGCTCCAGCACCTCGCGGCGCAATGCCACGCAGAACATGGCGAGCATCGGGATATCGAAGCAACGCCCGCGATACTGGCTCGCGCGGCGGTTGGCGAAATCTTCCAGGCCATCGAGTCGCTGGTAGTCGATCCGGACCTTGGCTTCGTTGCCCACCGCATTGGTGGTGGGGCCCACCAGGCCGATCCCGGGGTCGGCCAGGTGGCGCAGCAGGGGCGTCAGCCACCCCCTGGGGACCACGGTGTCGTTGTTCAGCAGTACCAGGTAATCGCCCTGGGCAAGCCGTAGTCCCTGGTTGTTGGCGGCAGCGAAGCCGAGATTGCGTGGATTGAGGACGATGTTCACCCGCGGTTCGGTGCGGGCCAGGTAGCGCAGATAGTTGCGGGTGTCGTCGCTGGAGGCATTGTCGACGATGATCAGCTCCAGGTTGGGATAGGCGCCGTTATCCAGCAGGCTGTCGACACAGCCTCGGGTCAGCTGGACATTGTTGTAGGTGACGACCACCACCGAGACCTTCGGATACAGGGCCACCAGCGCGTCGCGGGTGTCCTCGAAGCGGTGCCGCCAGTCGTTGGCCCGGGCCAGTTCGATGCGCCGCTCCCAGCGCTGGGGGTCGGTTTCCTCCAGGGCCTTTTCGATCTGGGTCACGAAGCCTGGAGCTCCTTCGGCGAAGTACAGGTAGGACGCGTAGAGCTGCATTTCCAGGAGCGGCACCGAGACCACCGGCTTGCCGGCGCTGATGAATTCGTAGAATTTCACCGGGTCCACGGCATGGGTCACGTTGTACAGGCGGAACGGAATGATGCAGACGTCGAACCGATACAGGTATTGCGGCATCTGGGCGTAGGGTTGGTGCCCCGTCAGGTGTACGTTGGGCAGCCGGTCGAGGCCGGCCAGGTCGTTGACGAACACGTCGCCGACCAGTACCAGGTTCCATTCTGGCCGTTGCCGGGCGATGGCCGCGATCAGTTCCAGGTCGACCCATTCGGCCAGCGCGCCATAGAAACCGATCACTGGCCCCGGCAGGTCGGCGAGCAAGGCATTGGGCGCGCAATGGCGGGCGAAGAATTCGAAATCCACGCCGTTGCGCACCAGCACGCAACGGCGGCACCGGCTGGCCCATTTGTCATGCAGCACCGAAGCGGTGACGGTGACCAGGTCGGCTTGTTCCACCAGCACTTGTTCCTCGGCCAGCAACGGGGCGCCGATGTTCGGGAAGTCTTGCCATTCGTCCATGCAGTCGTACTGCACCAGCCAGCCTCGCTCCTGACGCAAATGCAAGGCCAGGCGAGTCCAGTAGGGCAGGTGGATCACCGACACGGCAGTCTTGATTCGGAAGTCGGCGGCCAGGGCCTGCAAGGCCTCGAGGTTGCTGCGCAGGTTGCCCGAGGTGATGCAGGTGGCGTAGGGATCCTGGGATGAGTGCCCGCGCAGGTGCACCTCGTAGACTCTCGGAGCCACTTCCCGTACCTGATATGGCTGTCCAGGCGTAGGGGCCAGGACGATATAGAACACCCGATAGCCATGGGCGGCGAATTGCGTCATCAACTGCTGGGGGCGCTGGAACCTGGCTGACCAGTCGATATTGGCAAAGCACAGGAGGTCGAATGGCTCCTGGCTGTCCGGCGGCGTCGGTTGTGCGCCAACAGGGGCCGGTACGGGTTCCGGAGCAGGTCTGGGTGCCAGCAACCGTGGGGTTGGCGCCATGGGCAGCGGGTACTCGCTGCCACTGCCTACGGCTCCGTGACGCAGCAGTTGCATGAGCATCCGTAGTGGGCGGGTCAGGCGCCAGGAGCGCGAGCGCCGCATATGCTCGATATGTGCCAGGGCGACATCGCGCTCGACGATCGCCTGGGCATGTTCCTGTATTGGCGTTGGCGACGATCCTGGCTTATTCATGCTGGCTCACATAGGTGTGCAGGGGCGTCTGGTCATCTGCTGGCCACATGGAGCTCTGCGACCCAGGTCGGTAGAAGGTCACGGTCATGCTGCGGCGCGAGGTCCGGCAACTGTCCGCCACCGGCGAGACCGCATGCCATGAGCTTTGGCCCCGTACCAGGAGCGCTGAACTGCCCACCAGTGGCGGGATCACCGCGACGATGTCTTGCGGGTCCGCCGAGCGCAGGATGTTCAGGCAGCCGCCATCCTCGACCCTCCACGTATCGTTGAAGTAGAGGATGTGGGTCACCAGCTTGTCGTCCAGGTCCAGGTGCGGACCCAGGCAAGCCTGGGGACCGTAATGGAAAACGTTGACCTCCATCGGTGCCGTACGCAGGTCCATGTCGGCCAGCATCGACACGGCCAGGCGATAGGCCGGTCGGGTCAGTTCGGTGGCCAGTTGCAACCAGCTCGGACTCAGGCCCTGGGCGTGGACTATCCGTCCGGTGCCCAGCTCCACCAGTTGCCGTGCCTGGTATTCGTAGTCCTTTTCCCCGCCATAGCCGTAGACCCGCTTGAACGCATCGTGGGGGTAGCTGGCCGCCAGCGCGGCTGCATCCTCGGCCGAGTACAGGCCGTCGATCCGGCCCCAGCGAAAGGGCTGCTGGTGCAAGGGTTGGTGGGCGAGCATCTTCAGGTCCAGCAGCATGTTCTTCCTCCTTGAATCCATGTCATGTGAGACGCAGTGTTGCGGTGCCACGCAAGGAGCCGGGGCCACGGCCAGTCACATTCGTCGTGGGACTGGTCCGTGGCGGGCCATTGTCATTCCTGGAGCGGTTGCAACTGCCGCATTTGCCGGCGCAGCTCATCGAGTTCGGCGCGCTGGCGCAGGCATTCCTCATGCCACTCCTGTTGTTGGCCTTCCAGCAGGTTGGGCAGGTCTTGCCAGAGCCGGTTCATCCATTGGCCGGTGGGCCGGCGACCTTGGCGGATCAGCTCGGCCACCTTGTCCCAGTGCTTGCGCAACTGCTCCCTGGCCGCTTCCAGGCGGGGGCAGGAGGAGGGTGGGCGCAGGCGTTCGAGGAACCACTCCAGGGCAATGGGTTCACCGCTTGGCAGTGGGTAGATGCCCTGGTAGTCGAGCAGGGCGGTGTATTTGCCCTGGTGCAGGTTGGCCGAACAGAAGATGGGAACGCCGAAAGCCAGGGCAGTGATCGCCAGGTGATAGCTGTGGCCGATCACGCCTTCGGCATGTCCGAGGATTTCCGCCAGCAACAGCGGCGCAGGCCAGTGGGGTAGGGTTACCGCTCGCGGCAGGTCGTCACCGAGGATCGATTCGTGGTCGCCCAGCACCGGACCTATGGGCAGCAGCAAGAGTTGCCATTGCTCAAGTTCGGTGCCTTGGGTTTTCCACAAGCGCAGGAAGTTCTCCAGGCCCGCGATCGTATGCACCACCAGGTATCGGCGGCCCAGGCCCGCTTGTTCGCACAAGCGCCGATATTCGACCGAGGGTCGTTGCAGGTCGATGAGGTTGGCCAGGCCGAAGGCGGTATCTGGCAGCACCTCGACCTGCGCTTGTTCGCTGAGTGCCGACAAGGCTTCCTGGGACAGCGTGTCGCGCACCCTGACGTGAGGGCTGAGTTCCAGGGTCAGTTTGAGCAGCGGTCGGGCCCAGGACGGGATCTCGTTGCAATGCATGCCCGGGGCATTCCAGATCAGCGGCACATCGTGTTGCAGGGCCAGCAGGGCGGGCGACAGCCAGTAGCCGGTGGGGTGGTGGATCCGCGGCGTCGGTGGGTAATAGCCGACGGCCACCAACTTGTCGAAGCGAACGATGAAGCCGCCGCCGATCAACACCCCATCCAGGGAGTCCACCAGCTCGGGCAGCTCGCTCACCGAGGTCACGTCATAGGGCCACTGCGGGGTGCGGCGCTGGTGGTAAGAGCAGGGGTGCAGTTGTACCGGTCCCAGGCGCGCCTGCAATTCGCGCTCGGCAATGATGGGGAACAGCAGGTCGCCGTAGTTGGCTACATCGAAGGTACCGAAGATCGCTACCTGCCAAGGTTCATCCGCTGGACGGGGGGCAGGCCCGGTGATATTCGGTTGCTCCGGCTCGACCGTCCTGATGTCCAGGTCGACCAGGCCGAGGAAATGCTTGTCCCCCGGCAATATATCGAAGGCCAGGGGCGCTACTTGTTTTTCGATCAGTTGGGACGTCTCCTCGGTGTCGCCATTCATCAGCTTGAGGGTCACGTGATAACGCCCGGGCGCCAGGTTGGCGGAAAATCCCAGGCGTGTGCTGGCGCGGCACCAGCCTTGCAGTGGTGCCTGGCACACCAAGGCCACGTTGGCTCCGCCGACCACCAGCAATCGTGCTTCCTGGATCGTCAGGCTGAGGTTGGGACGCGAGACCTGGTCGCTGACCAAGGCCTGGATCTCGATTTCCACTGGATCGCCATGGACGAAACTGCAGTATGAGGTTCCCGTGGCGCTGAACAGCGCCGACGCGATCTGGCCCTCGTCGGTGCCGAAGGCGATGCCCTGGCCCTGGGCGAGCGCAGGTTTGGCGATGACCTGGATGGCACCGCCGCTGGTCCAGCGTCGCTGCTCGTCGCGCATGTCCAGCAAATAGAGTTCGGCCATTTCCTCAGGTGCGCCACTGCCCCGGACTTCGCCGTTGCGCAGGTACAGGACCCGGTTGCAGAAGCGCTTGACCATGCTCATGTCGTGGGACACGAACAACAGCGTGGTGCCCTGGTGGGCCAGTCGCTCGAGGCGCTCCAGGCACTTGAACTGGAACGAAGCATCGCCGACGGCCAGCGCTTCATCGACGATCAGGATGTCTGGCTCGACGCACACCGAGACGGCGAACGCCAGGCGCACCAGCATGCCGCTGGAATAGGTCTTGGTCGGTTGGTCGATGAATTCGCCAATGTTGGCGAAGGCCACTATCTCCTCGAAGCGCGCTTCTGTTTCCTCGCGTGTGAGGCCTAGCACCGCGGCGTTGAGATAGACATTCTCGCGGCCGCTGAACTCCGGGTTGAACCCTGATCCCAGTTCCAGCAGGGCGGCGATCCGTCCGTGTCTGGTCACGCTGCCCGAGGACGCGGCGGTGATTCCGCAGATCAATTGCAGCAGGGTCGACTTGCCGCTGCCGTTGCGGCCAATGATGCCCAGGCTCTCGCCCTTGCGAATCTCCAGCGAGACATCCTTGACCGCCCAGAACGAGCGATAGCGCTGCCTGCCGTTGGGTAACAGCATCTGCAGCAGGCGATCCCGGGGTTGTTCATAGATCTGATAACACTTGCCCAGGCCCTGAGTCCTGATCGCCAGGTCAGAGCACATGGGCGCATGCTCCCAATCCGGGTTTCGCCCGAAGTTCGATCAGGAGCCTTAGTAACTGCTGGCTCATGGGCCGGAAACTGAAACGCTCGAGCGTGATGCCCCTGGTCAACTTCCACTCCTTGGCGGTCAACTATCTTCGCATCGCGATTTGCCCGACCAGGTGGTTCGGGGCATGAGTCGATGTGTTGGGTTCGGTACGGTTATTTTTGGAATTGTTTATAGACCAGAATTTCCCCTATCGAAGGTGGGGAAATGATTCTTTCTGATAAAGGGGGGAGATTAAATGGCTATTACCGGGAACATCTCCAGGCTACGGCTTCGTGGCTGGCTGGTCAGTTCGTGGTCGCCGGGTTCAGGCGAACTGCATCGGGCTCCGGAGTGTTGTGCGATACTGCGCCACCCGAGCGGCTGTCGGCAGCGAACGGTGTGTCGGAAATGCTGCCGGGGCGGTCTATGCTTCAGGCAGCGCCCGGTGCTGCCGATAACCCTCAAAGTGCCGGTCCGCTTGCCTCCCAGCCTGTTGCCGGATGCGTGGCGCTGAGGTTGTGTGGATGCCGCTGCCCGGGCCAGCCAAGCAAACAACAAAGGGATTTGCGTCGCAAATCACGCCTTTTCCGTCAGGACGACCCATTGCCTGTCCCCATCTACGATGTAAATGCCCCTGGTGGCACCCTGAAACGCCTGCCCTTGCTCAAGGCGGCGGTAGGGTTCATCTCCATGGTTTCCCTTTGCCTGTGCGGCTTGCTGTACTTGCAGTTGGAGCAGTCTTGGCGCCACGACCTGGCCCAGGCCGAACTTAATTCCACCAACCTGACCCAGGCCATGGCCCAGCAGGCCGAAGACACCTTCATGGAGGCCGACCTGGTGTTGATGAGCCTCTCCGAATGGATCGAGGCGTTGGGCGAGGGAGCTGAGCAACGCCAACAACTGCAGCAGATCTTCGCCCGGCGGGTGCTGGCCCTGAACCAGCTCAGCGGGGTGTTCCTCTATGACCGGCAGGGCCGGTGGGTGGTCAGCTCTTTCAACGACTCACCCCACGGCCAGGATGTGGCCGACCGCGATTACTTTCGTTTCCACCAGCAGAACGCCTCGTTGCAGGCCCATATCAGCCCGGCGATCCGCAGCCGTGCCAATGGAGAGTGGGTCATCCCGATTTCCCGCCGCATCAACGACAAGGCTGGGAACTTCCAGGGCGTGCTGATGGCCGGCATCAAGCTGACCTACTTCGACCACTTCTTCAAAAGCTTCAATATCGACGAACAGGGGACGATGTTCCTCGCGCTCTCCGATGGCACCCTCATCGCCCGGCGGCCATTCGAGGCTCGCCAGGTCGGGGCTTCGCTGTCCCGGAGCGAGATCTTTTCCAAGTACCTGCCCGAAGCCCCGGCGGGCAATGCCATGATCACTTCCATCGTCGATGGGGTGCCGCGACTGTATGGCTATCGCCAGTTGCAGGCCTATCCGCTGGTGGTGGCTGCCGCCAATTCCAAGGATTCGATTCTCAAGGGCTGGTATGCCTCGGCCTACCAGTCCACGGCCATCGTGGCCCTGGTGTTGCTGGGGGTCGGGCTGTTCGGTTGGGTCTTTGTCAACCAGGTGCGCAATAACGAACGGATCGAGGCCGACCTGCGCCAGGCGCAAGAGGCGCTGGAGGTGATCGCCACCCATGACAGCCTGACCGGCCTGGCCAACCGGCGCTTGTTCGAGCGTGCGCTGGTGATCGAGTTCGGCCGGGGAGCCCGGCAGAGTAGTCCGCTGGCCCTGATCATGGTCGATATCGACTACTTCAAGCGCTACAACGATACCTACGGCCACGTCGCCGGCGACCACTGCCTGACGCAGGTGGCCCAGGCGCTACAAGCCTGCTGCCAGCGCCAGGCCGACCTCGCGGTGCGCTACGGTGGCGAGGAGTTCGCGGTGTTGCTGCCCGATACCGATATCCATGGTGCGGTGGCCATGGCCGAGCAGATTCGCCAGAGCGTCATGGCGCACAACATCCCCCATAGCGGCTCGGCGGCCGGTTGCGTGACGGTCAGCCTGGGTTGCTACGCTTTCGTGCCCAGCGGCCGCGACAGCACCGAGGTGTTCATCGAGCGGGCGGATGCGGCGCTGTATCAGGCCAAGGCTACGGGGCGCAACCGGGTCTCGGCGTTGTCCGCGCAACCACTGCAGCGTTCCGATCGCTGAGTCTTACCAGGCCTTGCAGAACACCTGGTTACCATAGCGGTTGCCGCCGAATTCATAGCTTGTGACACCCACCGCGTCATAGCCCTGGGCCAGGTAGAAAGCCAGCGCCGGTCGGTTGCCCTCCCAGGCACTGAGCCACAGGCAGCTGGCGTCACGCCCTTGGGCGAGATTTTCCGCCTGGCGCAGCAAGGCTTGGCCGATGCCTTGGCGCTGGGCATGACGCTGGACGTACAAGCGCACCAGTTCCATGCCATCGGCCAGTTGTTCCAGGGGCAGGCGGTTGCCGCCGGCGGCGAGTTCGGCGAACCCCTGCAGGTGCCCGTCGCGTTCGGCCAGCAGCAGGATTCGCCGGGGGTCGGCCAGGCGCTGGCGAAACTGTTCCGGGGCGTAGACGTTCAGGGCCTCCTCGGCCAGGTCGGCACGCATGCCATCCAGGGCGTAGGTATCGAAGAAGACCTGGGTGGCCAGGCCGCCGAGGCACAGGGCGTCCTCGTGGCGAGCATGGCGAAAGGTCAGGGTGGTGGGCATGACTGCATCCTTGTAGTTGATTGCCGGTAGTCAGTGGGCGGCGGATCGCTCGAGCAACTGTTCCAGGTGCTGGCGTACCGCCGGCCATTCGTCGTCGATGATGCTGAAGCGCACGGAGTTGCGCTTGCGGCCATCGGGCATGATGCGTTCGTGGCGCACTACGCCCTCTTGTTGTGCGCCCAGGCGCAGGATCGCCGCGCGGGACTTGTGGTTGATCTCGTCGGTGGTGAACTGTACCCGCACGCAGGCCATGTCCTCGAAGGCATGGCGCAGCATCAGGTACTTGGCTTCGGTATTGACGAAGCTGCGCTGCCAGCGGCTGGCGATCCAGGTACTGCCGATTTCCAGCTTGCGGTTGTGCCGGTCGATCTTCCAGAACCGTGTGCAGCCGATGACCTGGCCAGTGGCGCGCAGCAGGGTGGCGAAGGGCTGCACGCTGCCCGCGGCGCGGCCCTCCAGGGCGCTGGCCAGGTAGTGGTCGACCGTGCTGGGTGAGGGCACCACGGTAAAGGGCAGGTTCCACAGTTCGCCGTCCCGGGCCGCTTCGACCAGGGCGTCGGCGTCGCTCTCTTGCAGGGGGCGCAGGATGATCCGCGGGCCTTCCAGTGGGTGCATGGCGGGGGATTCTCCAGGTCTGGGCTGGACGGTCGGCTATTACAGGACCCCGGACACTTCTTGGCAAGGGCCAATCCGGGACCAATGCGATAAAAAATATCAGCCGAATCGATTGTCGATCCGGGTCTGTTCTGGCTTATACATAAACCCGACATGCAGGGGCTGGCGTTGCTCGAATGGATCGGCACGCGGATTGCCGGACCCCTGCGCGACACTCATATCAAGGACCCGTGCATGAGCCAGCCGCACCTGATGAACTTCGACCTCTACCTGCACCGTCTCGGTTATGACCGAGCACCAGCCCCCACCCTGGAAACCCTGCGAGAGCTGCAGCTGCGCCATGTCTGCCGGTTCACTTTCGAGAGCCTATCGACCTTGCTGCGTGCACCGGTCCCCATCGACCTGGCGGCGGTGGAGCGCAAGATCTTGCGGGACGGGCGCGGTGGCTACTGCTATGAGCTCAATCAGCTCTTCCTGGAGCTGCTGCAGCACCTGGGCTACGAGGTCCGGGGCATCACTGGACGGGTAGTGATGAGTGGACCGGAAGATGCGCTCACGCCTCGCAGTCACCGTCTGACACTGCTGCGGCTCGATGGCCGGCGCTATATCGTCGATGTCGGTTTCGGTGGCATGGTGCCGACCGCGCCCTTGCTGCTCGATACCGAGCAGGAGCAGGCCACGCCCCATGAGCCCTATCGCATCACCCGGCATGACGGCAGCTACATCCTGCGGGCCAAGGTCGCCGATGAATGGCGAGCAATGTACGTGTTCGACTTGCAGGTGCAGGGCGAGGTGGATTACGAAATGGGCAATTGGTACGTGTCCACTCATCCCGCCTCGCCGTTTCTCGGCCAGCTGATGGTGGCGCGAATCGGCCCGGGGGTACGCCATACCTTGCATAACCAGAACTACGCCCTGCATCGCATGGGCCAGCCCAGCGAGCGCCGCCAGATCACCGAGGTCGAGCAACTGATGAACCTGCTGCAGGGTGAGTTCGGCTTGCGCCTGCCGGATCATCCGGACTTGCCACAGGTGCTGGAGCGACTGCTGCAAACCGAAGCCGTACCGGCATGACGGTGGGGCTGACCGTCTCTTGGCGGCGCGAGGTGGTGTGACCGCGACTGTGTACAGAATCCAGGTACCGTTGCCCCGTTGGGCCGACAGATCGTGCAAAAGGGCTGATTCGTTTGTCGGGTCGGCCCTTTTTGTTGGGCCGCCAGGCGGCCCGGCTAGTTCGCGGCAACGCGTGCCCAAGATTGTCGATGGCCGTGGGGAGAGGGCTCTGCGACGGCTTTACCGGCGTAACCGGGGCTGCGACAGGGCAGCCTGGGCGATGGTTTTGCGAGCCGAAGACGCCGGAAAGTTGGCGGATAAACTGTATACAATTATATGGACAGTTCTCTTTGATGTTGCATACAGTGTGCGCATAACAAAAACAGGGAACCCCAAACCATGACTATCCCTCAGGTTTCACCGCAGCGGCCCGAAGACGAAAACTTGGGTGTTGGCGCGAATATGGCTTATGGCCTGCAACACGTGCTGACCATGTATGGCGGCATCGTCGCGGTGCCGCTGATCATCGGCCAGGCTGCCGGCCTGGCGCCGGCGGAAATCGGCCTGCTGGTCGCCGCCTCGTTGTTCGCCGGGGGGCTGGCCACGTTGCTGCAGACCCTGGGGGTGCCGTTCTTCGGCTGCCGCCTGCCGTTGGTGCAGGGGGTGTCCTTCGCGGGCGTGTCGACCATGGTAGCGATCGTCACCAGTGGCGGCGAGGGTGGTTTCCAGTCGGTGCTCGGCGCGGTGATCGCCGCGTCCCTGATCGGGCTGCTGATCACTCCGGTGTTTTCCCGCATCACCAAGTTCTTCCCACCCCTGGTCACCGGTATCGTCATCACCACCATCGGCCTGACGCTGATGCCCGTGGCAGCGCGCTGGGCCATGGGCGGCAATAGCCGCTCGGCGGATTTCGGCAGCCTGTCGAACATCGGCCTGGCTGCCGTCACCCTGGTCCTGGTGCTGCTGCTGAGCAAGGTCGGCAGCGCGGCGATCTCCCGATTATCGATTCTCCTGGCGATGGTCATCGGCACGGTGATCGCGGTGTTCCTGGGCATGGCGGACTTTTCCGGAGTCACCCAGGGGCCGATGTTCGGTTTGCCCACGCCGTTTCATTTCGGCATGCCGACCTTCCAGGTCGCGGCGATCCTGTCGATGTGCATCGTGGTCATGGTGACCCTGGTGGAAACCTCGGCGGACATCCTGGCGGTAGGGGAGATCATCCATACCAAGGTCGACTCCAAGCGCCTGGGCAATGGCCTGCGGGCCGACATGCTGTCGAGCATGATCGCGCCGATCTTCGGCTCCTTCACCCAGAGCGCCTTCGCCCAGAACGTCGGGCTGGTGGCGGTCACCGGGATCAAGAGTCGCTTCGTGGTGGCCACCGGTGGCCTGTTCCTGGTAATTCTCGGCCTGTTGCCGTTCATGGGGCGGGTCATCGCCGCCGTGCCGACCTCGGTGCTTGGCGGGGCCGGCATCGTGCTGTTCGGCACCGTGGCCGCCAGTGGCATCCGTACCTTGTCCAAGGTCGACTACCGCAACAACATGAACCTGATCATCGTCGCTACCTCCATTGGCTTCGGCATGATCCCCATTGCCGCACCGAGCTTCTATGATCATTTCCCCAGCTGGTTCGCGACGATATTCCACTCGGGCATCAGTTCCTCGGCGATCATGGCGATCCTGCTGAACCTGGCGTTCAACCACTTCACCACCGGCAACTCCGACCAGCAGTCGGTGTTCGTCGCCGGTACCGAGCGCAGCCTGCGCTTCCAGGACATCGCTGGCCTGCGAGAGGGGGACTATTTCAGCGGGGGCAAGTTGCATGATGCCGAGGGCAAGGAAGTGCCGCTGCTGGCCGATGGCCCGGCGGTCGCGGCAGAAGGCGAAGCGGCGCCACCCAGTCATGTTCGTGGCAGCGTCGAAACCACCCATTGAGTGGCTCCGTGGTGACTGGCGACCGGCGCCCAGGCGCCGGTCTTGGCTTACTCCAGGTTTTCCAGGGGCGCCAGGGCCTGGAGGACCTCGGGGTCGTCCTTGTACTGCTGGCGCAGTGTCGCCAGTTGGCGATCCACGCCGGTGCAGCTTTCCTCCACCGCCTTTTCGAGCTCGGCCCGGCGCTCGGCGTCAT
Organism: Pseudomonas sp. MSSRFD41; assembly: GCF_014230245.1. Classification (NCBI taxonomy): domain Bacteria; kingdom Pseudomonadati; phylum Pseudomonadota; class Gammaproteobacteria; order Pseudomonadales; family Pseudomonadaceae; genus Pseudomonas; species Pseudomonas sp. MSSRFD41. The sequence continues at coordinate 39,582 of NZ_JACKZK010000036.1, forward strand.
AAGGCTCCTCGCCGGCGAAGTGCTGGCATTCCTCATGGCGCTGGATCAGGGCGCTGGCGTCGGCCGGTAGCTGGGCGCCGCCGTAGTGCCCTCCCAGTTTAAGGCGCTGTTCCTCGACCCAGCCGCTGTAGTCCTCCCCGTCCTTGGCGATGTACATGACCTGGGCCCAGCCGTCCTCGGTGGCGGCGTACACCGTCAGGCCATCGCCGGGAATCACGAACAGTTTCTTGTCCATGCAGGCCGCGTGCGGGGCGCTGTGAAAATGCAGGCGCCCAGTGCCGATTACCTTGGCTTCCAGGGGCGGGCGATAGTCGCCGGCTTCCCGGGAGGCTTTTTCGCCCAGGGCGGCGCAGTCCACCGCAGGTTCGGCCAGGGCTGGCAGGGATAATGACAACAGCAGGCCGCACAGCGGCAGCAGATGCAGGGTTCGGTCCATCGCGAAGGTGTCCATGGGCGGGGAGGGAGGGGTGATGGTAATGACAAAGACGCGACCTGTGAATGATCACTGGCCGCGTCCCGCATATGCTTATTGTGCGACCTTGAACTGGCCCTGGCGCACCAGGGACAGGGCGAACAGCACCACGATGGCGGCGGCTGCCGATAGGGTCAGGGGCAGGCCGTAGCTGCCGCCGCTCATGGCCGCGCCGCTGAGCAGTGGTCCGAGCAGGCTGCCGATGCCCCAGAGCAGGCCGGCGCTGGCGTTGGCGGTGACCAGGTCCGGGCCGCTGAAGGACTGCCCGATCAGGACGATCGCCAGGGTGTAGATGCCGCCGGCCGCGGCCCCGAGGATCACCAGGCTCGGCCAGAGCAGGCCGGGGGTTTCCATCAGCACCGGCAGGCCCAGGCCGATCAGCAGCGAGATGATGCCGCAGCCCAGGTAGATGCCGGGGCGCCCGAGCTTGTCCGAGAGCCAGCCCAGGGGGAATTGGAACGCCGTGTCGCCCAGGAGAATGATGGTCACCATCAGGGCGGCGAGCTTGATGCTGTAGCCATGGTCCGCGGCATAGACCGGGAAGAGCGAGAGCACCATGCTGTCGAAGAAGGCGAAGAACAGGATGCCCACGCACAGCGCGGGGGCGACGCGGATGAAGCCCAGTACCGAGAAGGTTCGGCTTTCGGCGTGGGGACTCGGGGCGTCTTCCCGGGGTAGGGTCAGCCAGACCACGGCGATAGCCAGCGCATAACCGATGGTGACGATACCCAGCACCGCCGGTCCTTCGGTGCCCAGTACCGACACCAGGCCCGGCCCCAGCAGCTGGAAGAAGGTGAAGCAGGTGGTATAGACCGCCACCAGGCGCCCACGGCTGCTGTCCTCGGCCATTTCATTGACCCAGGTTTCCCCGAGGATGATGATCAGCCCGGCGCCCAGGCCCATGCCGATACGTGCCAGGCCCAGGCTGTAGAGATCGAGGCCAGGCAGTTCCAGGGTGGCCACGCTCAGGGCGCAGAGACTGAAGCACAGCAAGTAGATCTGGCGGCGGGTCAGGCGTTGGCACAGGGCATTGACCAGGAAGGCCGAGAGCATCATGCCGGCGGCGGGCAGGGCTGACATGAGGCCGATCTGGTTGTTGGAGGCGCCGGCCTGGTACAGGCGCAGGGCCAGGATCGGCACGCTGGAGCCGATGCTCAGGCCGACGATGGAGATGCCCAGGATCAGGGCGGCTAACAAGGCTTTGTTCATTGCTCGAGACCTGCACCTGGATTTCCAGGTGCCTAGATGAAGTAAAAAAGTGCGGTCCTGCGCGCGGACGCAGGTGGCGGTACAGGCGATTGCCGGGCGAGCCCTGGTGCGCGTACAGGTCTTGGGGCAGGCGAGATGCTTTCAGGTCGCTTGCGCCAGGTGCGGATCGCAGGAGGTGACAAGGGGGGCAGTCGCGGTCAGCGCTGGCCTTGGGGGGGAGAGAAGGTGAAGGCGAACAGCACGCTGCGACGCCGACGATTGATCGCGCAGTCATGCTGGACAACGACCAGGCTGGCCGAAGGGGAGATCGAGGAAGAATTGCACGCTAACTGTGCTGGAACGGACATCATTGTCTGACTGGTTGGAAAAGGAAGCGCACAGCCTACGTCAGGCCTTTGCGGCAAAGCAACCAGGCATGGGCATGGAGTTTTCAGGGGTATATGAATAGCTTTGCCGCATGCCTGGCTGGCATGCGCAGGAGGTATCTGAAGGGATATCGCTTGAGCCGACTTGCCGGAGGAGCAGGGCGCTCTTCATGGATTGCGTGGCAAATCAGTCTGGGAAGATGGCTCCACGACCTGGACTCGAACCAGGGACCCAGTGATTAACAGTCACTTGCTCTACCAACTGAGCTATCGCGGAATGCGCCGTATCTTACTGATTCAAAAAGGGAAGTCAAGCGCTTGAAGAGAAAAGACGAACTTTTTCTTCAAATGCGCAGGCGCCGCCTTCAGCCGCCGAAGGTCAAGGTGCCAAGCATCAGCCTGGCCATCAGTGCATTGGCCGCCAGTTGCACCAGCCACAACGCCAGGCCTCCGAGGAATACGCCCAGGGCGATCTGCAGCACCAGGTTTTTTGCGCGTTTCTGCGAACGGGGCAGGTAATGTTCGGGGTCGTCGCGTTCGGCCCGCAGGTCATCGTTTTTCATTGGCGGTTCTCGCTTGGCAAGGCACGGCTTGAGTCTAGAGGGCGTGGGGGAGAACGCCGGGCGCCCATGAAAAAGGGGAAGCCGTGGCTTCCCCTCTTGTTTGCAGGCTACCGGCAGTGGCTCAGATCACCTGGAGGATGGCCTTGGTCACTACGCCGATATTGCTCTGGTTCAGCGCGGCAACGCAGATGCGGCCGGTGTCCAGGGCATAGATGCCGAACTCGTTGCGCAGCCGGCCCACTTGCTCGGAGCTCAGGCCGGAGTAGGAGAACATGCCGCGTTGGCGGCCGACGAAGCTGAAGTCGTGCTGTGGGGCGCCCTTGGCCAGCAAGTCGACCATCTGGGTACGCATGCCGCGAATCCGCAGGCGCATTTCCGCCAGTTCCTGTTCCCATTGGGCACGCAGTTCCGGGTTGTTGAGCACTGCGGCGACGATAGTGGCGCCATGGGTCGGCGGGTTGGAGTAGTTGGTGCGGATCACGCGCTTGACCTGGGACAGCACGCGGGCGCTTTCTTCCTTCGAGCTGCTGATGATGGACAGCGCGCCGACACGCTCGCCGTACAGCGAGAACGACTTGGAGAAAGAGCTGGAAACGAAGAAGGTCAGGCCCGAATCGGCGAACAGGCGCACAGCGGCGGCATCTTCGTCGATGCCATCGCCGAAGCCTTGGTAGGCCATGTCCAGGAACGGCACCAGGTTCCTGGCCTTGACCACTTCCAGGACGTTCTTCCAGTCCTCTGGGTTCAGGTCGACGCCGGTCGGGTTGTGGCAGCAGGCGTGCAGGACAACGATGGACTGCTCTGGCAGGGCATTGAGGTCTTCCAGCAGGCCGGCGCGGTTCACGTCATGGGTAGCGGCATCGTAGTAGCGGTAGTTGCGTACCGGGAAGCCAGCGGTCTCGAACAGTGCGCGATGGTTCTCCCAGCTCGGGTCGCTGATGGCGACCACGGCATTGGGCAGCAGTTGCTTGAGGAAGTCGGCGCCGATCTTCAGGGCGCCAGTGCCGCCGACGGCCTGGGTGGTGACCACGCGGCCCGCGGCCAGCAGTGGCGAGTCGGCACCGAACAGCAGCTTCTGTACCGCCTGGTCGTAGGCGGCGATGCCGTCGATCGGCAGGTAGCCACGGGAAGCATGCTGGGCCGCGCGGATCGTCTCGGCTTCGACAACGGCGCGCAGGAGTGGAATGCGTCCCTCCTCATTGCAATACACGCCCACCCCAAGGTTGACCTTGTCGGTACGGGTGTCGGCGTTGAATGCTTCGTTGAGGCCCAGGATTGGATCGCGTGGTGCCATTTCGACAGCGGAGAACAGGCTCATTTTACGGCGGCTCTGAATGGAGTGTGGAGGGACGTGCCGCGCTCCAGCCGAATGCACTAGAGCGGTGCACAAACGGGGAGCTAGTATAGAGGCCATCATCGCGGCGGGCGACAGGCTATTAGCCTTTTGCGACAAGTTTTTCGGGTTATTTTCTCACCGTTAGTCTTATTGCAACATTCGGCATGTTAGCGGGTGTAGGACCTTTACCTTGAAAGCTGTGGGATTTGGCTCCACATTCTGAATATTCCCGTTTTCTTTCCCCGGCGACCTGGGTCGTACGTGGTCTTTCCCATTGCTGTCCGGTCGCGCCGCGCAGGATGATTCCAGAGGTAGGTTATGTCTGAGTTCCAGCTCGTTACCCGTTTCCAGCCTGCCGGCGACCAGCCGGAGGCCATCCGCCTGATGGTCGAAGGCATCGAGGCCGGCCTGGCGCACCAGACCCTGCTCGGTGTGACCGGTTCGGGCAAGACCTTCAGCATCGCCAACGTCATCCAGCAAGTGCAGCGCCCGACCCTGGTACTGGCGCCGAACAAGACCCTGGCCGCGCAGTTGTATGGCGAGTTCAAGGCGTTCTTCCCGAATAACGCAGTGGAATATTTCGTTTCCTACTACGACTACTACCAGCCCGAAGCCTACGTGCCGTCCTCCGATACCTTCATCGAGAAGGACGCCTCGATCAACGACCATATCGAGCAGATGCGCTTGTCCGCGACCAAGGCCCTGCTGGAGCGCAAGGACGCGATCATCGTCACCACGGTGTCCTGCATCTACGGCTTGGGCAGCCCTGAGACCTACCTGAAGATGGTCTTGCACGTCGATCGCGGCGACAAGCTTGACCAGCGGGCCTTGTTGCGGCGCCTGGCGGACCTGCAATACACCCGCAACGACATGGATTTCGCCCGGGCCACTTTCCGGGTGCGTGGCGATGTGATCGATATTTACCCGGCGGAATCCGACCTGGAGGCGATCCGCATCGAACTGTTCGATGACGAAGTGGAAAGCATCAGCGCCTTCGACCCGTTGACCGGCGAGGTGATCCGCAAGCTGCCGCGCTTCACCTTTTACCCCAAGAGCCACTACGTAACCCCGCGCGAGACCCTGCTGGAGGCCGTCGATGGGATCAAGGAGGAACTGCAGGAGCGCCTGGAGTACCTGCGTTCCAACAACAAGCTGGTGGAAGCCCAGCGCCTGGAGCAGCGCACTCGCTTCGACCTGGAGATGATCCTCGAGCTGGGCTACTGCAACGGTATCGAGAACTATTCGCGCTACCTGTCCGGGCGTCCGGCCGGGGCGCCGCCACCAACCCTGTATGACTACCTGCCGCCCGATGCCCTGTTGGTGATCGACGAGTCCCATGTCAGCGTGCCCCAGGTCGGCGCCATGTATAAGGGCGACCGTTCGCGCAAGGAAACCCTGGTGGAATATGGTTTCCGCCTGCCTTCGGCGCTGGATAACCGGCCGATGCGCTTCGACGAGTGGGAAGGGGTGAGCCCGCAGACCATCTTCGTCTCCGCCACTCCCGGCAACTACGAGGCCGAGCACGCCGGCCGGGTGGTGGAGCAGGTGGTGCGTCCCACCGGTCTGGTGGACCCCGAGGTGGAGGTGCGTCCGGCGTTGACCCAGGTCGACGACTTGCTGTCGGAAATCACCAAGCGCGTGGCCCTGGAGGAGCGTGTGCTGGTGACGACCCTGACCAAGCGCATGGCCGAGGATCTCACCGACTACCTGGCCGACCATGGTATCCGCGTGCGCTACTTGCACTCGGACATCGATACCGTGGAGCGGGTGGAGATCATTCGCGACCTGCGCCTGGGTACTTTCGACGTGCTGGTGGGGATCAACCTGCTGCGCGAAGGCCTGGACATGCCCGAGGTGTCGCTGGTGGCGATCCTCGATGCCGACAAAGAAGGCTTCCTGCGCTCCGAGCGCTCGCTGATCCAGACCATCGGCCGCGCTGCGCGCAACCTCAATGGCAAGGCGATCCTCTACGCCGACAACATCACCGGCTCCATGCAGCGTGCCATCGGCGAGACCGAGCGCCGGCGCGACAAGCAACTGGCTTTCAACCAGGCCAATGGCATCACCCCAAAGGGGGTGGTCAAGGACATCACCGACATCATGGAAGGTGCCACCGTGCCCGGTTCGCGCGGCAAGAAGCGCAAGGGCATGGCCAAGGCCGCGGAGGAAAGCGCTCGCTACGAAAGCGAGCTGCGCTCGCCGAGCGAGATCACCAAGCGCATCCGCCAGTTGGAGGAAAAGATGTACCAACTGGCCCGGGACCTGGAATTCGAGGCGGCAGCCCAACTGCGGGACGAGATCGGCAAGCTGCGTGAGCGCCTGCTCAACGTCTGAGCGGTGCGCGCCCCATGGCAGCGGCCATGGGGCGCGATCGTCCGTAACCGTGACCTGGGCTTAAATACCCTCCTCACTGGAGCGCGCCTGGCATCGCCTGTTACCATTCGCCCCTTGTTTGTTCCTTAGCTTTTCTATTCTTTCCGAGACATGCCATGACCACCGTCCGTACGCGCATCGCGCCATCGCCTACCGGGGATCCCCACGTAGGTACTGCTTATATCGCTTTGTTCAACTATTGCTTTGCCAAGCAGCACGGCGGTGAGTTCATCCTGCGTATCGAAGACACCGACCAACTGCGTTCGACCCGCGAGTCCGAACAGCAGATCTTCGATGCCTTGCGCTGGCTGGGGATCAACTGGAGCGAAGGCCCGGATGTCGGCGGTCCCCATGGCCCGTATCGCCAGAGTGAACGTGGCGATATCTACCAGAAGTACGTCCAGCAACTGGTGGACATGGGGCATGCGTTCCCATGCTTCTGCACCGCCGAGGAACTGGACCAGATGCGTGCCGAGCAGATGGCCCGCGGCGAAACCCCGCGCTACGACGGACGCGCATTGTTGCTGTCCAAGGAAGAGGTGGCCCAGCGCCTGGCGGCCGGTGAGCCCCATGTGATCCGCATGAAGGTGCCCAGCGAAGGCGTCTGTGTGGTGCCGGACATGCTGCGTGGCGATGTCGAGATCCCATGGGATCGCATGGACATGCAGGTCCTGATGAAGACCGATGGCTTGCCGACCTACTTCCTGGCCAACGTGGTCGACGACCACCTGATGGGCATCACCCACGTGCTGCGTGGCGAAGAGTGGCTGCCGTCGGCGCCGAAACTGATCCTGCTTTACGAGTACTTCGGCTGGGAGCAACCGCAGTTGTGCTACATGCCGCTGCTGCGTAACCCGGACAAGAGCAAGCTGTCCAAGCGCAAGAACCCGACTTCGGTGACCTTCTACGAGCGCATGGGCTTCATGCCCGAGGCCATGCTCAACTACCTGGGGCGCATGGGCTGGTCGATGCCGGACGAGCGCGAGAAGTTCTCGTTGCAGGAAATGGTCGACAACTTCGACCTGTCGCGGGTCTCCCTGGGTGGGCCGATCTTCGATATCGAGAAACTGTCCTGGCTCAACGGCCAGTGGCTGCGTGACCTGCCGGTGGAGGAGTTCGCCACTCGCGTGCAGAAGTGGGCGTTCAACAGCGACTACATGATGAAGATCGCTCCCCACGTCCAGGGCCGGGTCGAGACCTTCAGCCAGATCGCGCCGCTGGCCGGGTTCTTCTTCGCAGGCGGAGTCACTCCGGATGCCAAGCTGTTCGAATCCAAGAAGCTGTCGGGCGATCAGGTGCGCCAGCTGATGCAGCTGATCCTGTGGAAGCTCGAAAGCCTGCGCCAGTGGGAAAAGGACAGCATTACCGCGACTATCCAGGCTGTGGTCGAGTCCCTGGAGTTGAAGCTGCGCGATGCCATGCCACTGATGTTCGCCGCCATCACCGGCCAGGCCAGTTCGGTGTCGGTGCTCGATGCCATGGAAATCCTGGGTCCGGACCTGACTCGCTTCCGTCTGCGCCAGGCCATCGACCTGCTCGGTGGCGTGTCGAAGAAAGAGAACAAGGAGTGGGAAAAACTGCTGGGCGCCATCGCCTGAGACGGCCTGGTGCCGCAGTAGTGCTGCCAGGAACGGCGAGCTTTTCGACTACGCTTGAATCTCTGGCGTCAGGCGAATTGGTTGCCGTGACCGGTAATTCTCCAGGCTTGGGTCGACTCTTTTGCGGGAGTCGGCACAAGTCGGGAAGGGCGCAAAAGCCCGGTTTTTCAGGGCGGGCCGGTAAGTGATTGTTATCCCGGCAAATTTTTTTGCAAAAAGCTGAAAAAAAATTGACAGCCTTGCGAACGCCCCTTAAGATTCGCCCCGTCCTCACCGACGAGGGGCTATAGCTCAGCTGGGAGAGCGCTTGCAT
>NZ_JACKZK010000037.1:0-44378 GCF_014230245.1 Pseudomonas sp. MSSRFD41
CGGCTGCAAAGAACGCTTCGACTGGCATCTAGACAAGGGCCAGAAATCACTGCTCGGATCCAATCGCCAGAAGAGGACTAAGTAATTATGAAGCTCAACTCACCTTTACCGAATGACCAATAAAAGTCCTCGCACTGCATTTGCTAACAAAACTGCTAGCAAACCATCAGTTAATGGTGATAAATAGCGTTAAATAATTGATTTCAACTCTACGATAGATTCTAATAATCGTAATTTGATATCACCGGGGCCTAGGCGATGGCAGAGCCAGTTAACACAGCAGGACCTATTGTCGCCTTGGGCGGCCTGAGCGGGATGTCTCTGGTCGCCGGTCTTGACCAGGGGGCGGTTATTGCTGCGTTTGGCGGGGCTTTGATGTTCGCGTTCATTGCGAAGGACACGGCGCCCATGACTAGGATCTTCTGCCTGTTAGGGGCATGGATCTTTGGATACTACGCAGGTGTTGAGCTAGTAAGTCGGGAGTTCATGCATTTCAAAACTCCTCCGATTCCATCTTTCGTAGCTGCATTCTTCTGCGTTGCCCTGTTCAAGCTATTGCTGGCTGTATTCGACAAAGAGGGGAAAGCCTGGGTTTTGAAAAAACTTGGGCTATCCCCGGAGGGTTCAGACAAGTGATCGAGTCGCTTCCCTTCATCAAGGCCGCAGCGTGCGCCGCTATCTTCTGGCGGCTGTTCACGTTCGAGTGGCCTAAGAACTCGCGTTATCGCTTGGGCATGACTGCGGTAGCTGTGCTGGTGATGTTTCTTGTCGGCGCCCAGGCCATCAGTCTATCTCTGGGCATCCTATGGGCTGCCCCCTTTTTCGATGTTGGCATTTATCTCGCCTTCTTGATCCTAGTCATGGCTGCCCGGGGAAACCTGGCAAAGATCCTGGAGATTCGCCATGGCTAACATTCCCCGCGGCGTGCGGAACAACAACCCGGGCAACATCGACTTTAGCCCTGCGAACAAGTGGGTAGGTCAATTAGGTCTAGAGCTTGATGTAGCAAAGCCGCGATTCGCTCGATTCGATACTCCAGAGAACGGAATTCGCGCCCTGGGCAAGCTTCTGCAGACCTATCAAAGCAAGTATGGCCTGGACACCATCAAGGCCATCATCAGCCGCTGGGCTCCAAGCAATGAGAACGACACGGATGCTTATGTTCGTGCTGTTGAGTCATACACCAGAACAAAACCTGGCGCCCAGGTCAGCATGAAAGACCCATCCGTACTACTCGGAATGGTCAAGGCCATCATTCGCCATGAATGCGCTAACTACACATACGCCGACTCGGTGGTAAGTGAGGGCGTAAAGAGGGCTCTGAAGTGAGCAGCTTCACTCAGTTCTCCGCAGAGATGTCTGTTCGCTACGATCGGGAGGCGAGCATTGCCTTGGGCGCTGATCACTGGCGCGTCACCAATGGTTTCCGCTTCTATCTGGACAACGAACACAGCGGCGATTGGGTGAGTGTCCCCGCCGGCTACCTGACTGATGGCGCAAGCGTCCCGCGGTTGTTCTGGAATGTGATTCCACCATGGGGCGTATACGGACAAGCCGCAGTAGTACACGACATCGTGTGCGAATACTTGAGCATCACAAAGCTCGGCGCGCCCTTCAGCGTTTCTCGCAAAGCCTGCGACGGCATCCTGCTTCAGGCCATGGAAGCGCTCAATGTCCCATGGCTTACGCGCCAGTCGATCTACGGCGCCGTCTCGGCCTACAGGGTCGTGTCAGGCGTTAACACTCCATCTACCACCACCCTCAAACGAAACCTCGAAGCCCAATGGAGGGCGTAATGCGCAAACAGATCAAGGTGAACAAGAACAACCCAGGCAGCAAAGGCCTGTATGTGGCAAATGAAGCCGCGAACAAGCCGAAGCCCAAGCCAAAGGGCAAGAAGTAATGATCTCTCTCCTGGTGCACGTCATCGGCTTCTTCACCGTCAACGCACTGATCCCGGCCTGGGCAGTAGAAGTTGACGGTGAGCTGGCGTCTACCTGGTACCTGTCCTTCATGCTTGTGGACATGATTGCTCTGTCGTTCGTGAAGGTCCGCTGGCTGAAGGCAGTGCTTGCGATCTCCTGCGCCTGGTCTGCTTGCCTCGCGCTGGAGACGCTACTACTGCACGACATGCTTCAGAGCCATGACTACATCGCGCAGCTCATGATCGACGCTGCATTGATCATCTGTGCTGCCAGAATCGCTTTTGACTACTACAGGGCGCACAAGGCGCCAAGGATGGTTGCGTAATGGCAGGCGGCCGCCCTACGAAGTACAAGCCCGAGTATGTCCAGCAGGCAGAGAAACTGTGCGCGCTCGGAGCAACTGATTCTGAGATGGCTGACTTCTTCGAAGTGACGATCTCTACCTTCTCGCTTTGGAAGGTCAAGCATCCTGAGTTTTCGGAAGCCTTAAAGGGTGGCAAGGACATTGCTGATCGTCGCGTCGAGACCGCGCTCTATAACCGAGCAATGGGTTACTCGCATGAAGAGACTGATGTGCGCGTCGTCGATGGTGCCGTCGTGATGACGCCCATGATCAAGCATTACCCGCCAGACACCACTGCGGCCATCTTCTGGCTGAAAAACAGAAAACCTCAAGAGTGGCGAGACAAGCGCGAAACTGAATTGTCTGGTGGCGTAAGCGTTACTCACTTATCGGATGAAGACCTTGAGCGCCGTATTGCCGAACTCTCGTGAGAGCAAGCAAGAACTTTTGCTGCTGCTCGAGGAGAGAAAGCGCCGTCAGCAGGCTGGAACAGTCGTGGGTATCGTTCATCCGATTGATGGCCATACGCATTCTATCGTTCGTCGCAGCGGTAAATGGCAGATAACTACAGAGGAACCACAAGTCTATCTGCCAGCCAAGCTTGAGGCTGTATTGCGCTCAGATAAGCGCTTCATCATCGTCATCGGAGGTCGCGGCTCGGGTAAGTCAGTAGGGGTTGCTGATATCTGCCTGATCGATGCGAAGGACAACAACGCAAAGACGTACTGCCTCCGCGAGTATCAGTCCAGCATCCGAAACTCTATTCACTCGCTGCTGAAGGAAGAGATCAGCCGTCTCGAGTTCACGGGCTTTGAGGTCCAGGACAACGGGATCAAGCGTTCGGGTGAAGATGCATTTCAGTTCGCCGGCCTGGCGCGGAACGTCGACAGCATCAAGTCAGCCCACGGCTTTAAGCGCTTTCAGATCGAGGAAGCGCAGTTCATCAGCACCGACTCGCTCAAGGCGCTAACCCCGACTGCTCGGAAGAAGCCTATGAAGGGCAAGCCGACGCAGCTTGAAGAGGTGGTTGATGACCCATCGTCCGGAGTGTCGATGATCTTCATTGCTAACCCTGGGAGCAGTGAAGATCCATTCAGCAAGCGGTTCATCACGCCGTTCAAAGATCATCTTGACCGTGATGGCCGCTATGAGGATGACCTGCACCTGATCGTGGTGATGAACTACGAGGACAACCCCTGGTACCACCTGAGCGGCCTGGAAGAGGAACGCCAGTGGGACTATGAGAACCTCGACCGCGCACTCTACGACCACATCTGGCTTGGCGCCTTCAATGACTCGGTCGAGCATGCCCTGATCAAGGCTGAGTGGTTTGATGCCTGCGTTGATGCCCACAAAAAGCTTGGTTTCACGCCGACTGGGGCGCGCATCGGCTCACATGATCCGTCTGACCTGGGCCCGGACAGCAAGGGCTTTGCCGTGCGCCATGGCTCTGTACTGGTCGACCTGCAGGAGAAGCTGGACGGCAACGTGAACGAGGGTGGCCATTGGGCGGCCGGCGAGGCTATCAAGTCCCAGGTTGATTCATTCTCATGGGATGGCGACGGCATGGGCATCGCGCTGACTGAGCAGTTCAGTAAGGACTTCGAGGGTAAGCCCACGGTTCTTTCTGTGTTCCGTGGTTCTGAATCGCCAGACTTCCCTGATGCTGTTTATGCACCGGCCATGGCATCGCCCGTGGCTCAGCAGAAGACCAACCGCGATGTGTTCCGCAACAAGCGCGCTCAGTACTACTTCGAACTGCGTGACAGGGCTTACAGGACCTATCGCGCCGTCGTACTTGGCGAGTACCACGATCCGGCGCGCCTTATCAGCTTTGACTCATCAATAGATATTTTGCATCGACTTCGCGCTGAGCTATGTAGAATGCCTATCAAGCCAAACGGCAATGGCCTCTTCGAGCTCTACACCAAAGAAGAGATGAAGTCGAAATTCAAGATGGCCAGCCCCAACTTGGCCGACTCCGTAATGATCCTGATGCGGCACGTTGCGGTCAGTAGGCCAAAGGCTGTCATTCCGAAACCGATTCGTCCGATGGGCAGAAGATAATGCTGACACTCACAAAGCTGAAAGAGCTTCACGACAAGGCTTACTGCCACGGGCAGACTACCCGGCTGCGTGCTGCTGATGACATGATGTTCTACCATATCACTCAGTGGGACGACTCGACGCTGGGTGAGTCTTCGCTGCAGTACCGCGGCCAATTCGACGTGCTTCGGAAGGCGGGGCGCCAGATCATGGCTGACCTTCGTGCCAACCCTGTGCAAGTCAACTTCGTGCCCAAGAGCGAATCGCGGGACGATGGTGCAGATATTCTTGATGGGCTGTACCTGACTGACGATCGGGCCAACACTTCTCTCGAGGCCTACGACAACGCTACTGGCGAGGCTGTTGTCTGTGGGGTTGGTGCCTGGGAACTGTACACGCGCTACGCAACCAACCGCGCCGGCGACAACCGCCAGATCATCGAGCGGCGCCCGATCTACGAGGCAAACAACAACTGCTTCTGGGATCCGAATGCCAAGCGCTTAGACAAGTCGGACGCCAAGTATGTGTCGATCCTCAATGCATACTCCCCGGGCGGCTACGATGAGCTGGTTGAAGAGCTATGCCGCGAATCTGGTAAGCCGTCAAAGAAAAAGCGCGAGGATAAGGAATGCGAGGACGAAGACGAAACGCCTTCTTCGTTCGCGTCCCCTGAGCAGTCCTACACCTTCCCCTGGATGGGCAGTGGCAACGAAATCATCTACGTCGTGTGCTTCTACCATCGCCGCAGGATCAAGGACAAGGTGATCACGCTCACTGATCCGCTGGGTCAGACCGTTATGTATCGGGAATCAGATCTCGTTGACTTGATGGACGAGCTGATCGACGACGGCTATGTCATTGAGAGCGAACGCGGTATCGAACGCTGGGAGGTGCGCAAGTACATCGCATCCGGCGAACAGATCCTGAACGGCAAGATGGGGAAGAATGGCGAGCGGGAAGGGGAAGTTATTGCCGGCGAGAATATTCCGGTCATTCCAACTTATGGCGAGCGAGCGTTCATTGAGGGCGAAGAGCATTATGAAGGGATCACCCGCCTGGCTAAAGACCCTCAGCGCCTGCGTAATTTCCAGCTTTCGTACTTGGCAGACTTCGTGAGTAGAAGTCCACAGCCATTCCCGTTGTTCTACCCAGAGCAGATAGAAGGGTTTGAGTTCATGTATCAGCGCTCTGGCGCTGAAAACATGTATCCATATGGCCTTATGAATCGCCTGGACGCACAAGGTGGTCAGCTTCCATTAGGGCCAGTTGGGGTTATGCCATCGCCAGTGGCTCCACAGGCATTGATGGCCAGTATTGAGATTTCTAGGCAGGCTGTTGAGGACGTTGCCAACCCTGGACTGCCCCAGGACATCGCAGACCCTGACCTTTCGGGGAAAGCAGTCAACGCGCTGACCAACCGCCTGGATCAGCAATCGATCGTCTATCAGCAAAACCTGAAGCACGCTAAGCGCCGGGACGCTGAGGTCTACGCATCCATGGCTGTCGAGGTCTACGATGCTCCGCGCGAGGTCACGCTGACTTCACCGGATGGCACGACCAAGAAGGTCAAGATCATGGAGGCTGTACTCGACCGCGAGACGGGGCAGCTTGTCGCGCTCAATGACTTGACAAACACCGAGTACGACGTTTACGCCGACATCGGGCCGAGCTATTCGAGCAAGAAAGAACAGACCATCGATCAGTTGAGCCAGATGGCCACAAGCCTTGCCCAAATTGACCCGATGATGGCGAAGATGCTGACGCTTCAGACTCTCACGTTGATCAACGGCGTAGATATGGAGCCTGTCCGAAAATATGCCCGCAAGCAGCTGATCCTGGCAGGCATTTTCGAGCCTGAAACTGAGGAAGAAGAGGCCATGTTGCAGGAGGCGCAGAGCCAGCAGCCACCACCGGATGCGAACATGGTCCTGGCCCAGGCAGAGATGGAGAAGGCTAAGGCCGCGCAAATGAACGCACAGCGCGAGGCAATGAAAGACCAAGCCAGCGCCCAGAACAATGCCGCTAAGACGCAGATTGATGCTTTCCGGGCTCAGACCGATCGGGCCGCGGTTCAGGTCGACGCCCAGATAGCCGGTGCAGACATCCAGTTCAAGCAGGCCCGCACAGCAGGGCAGATGATGGAGAACGTGCAGAGGATGGTTAGCCCATATCGGGCGACGGTTCAGCCGAGGCAATAGTCCCTAAAGGGCGAGGCGTGTGACCGCTGCAGCGTAATGGCAGCGCTGGATACGGTAACCAGCTTATGAGCCCAGCCCTAAACCGGCTGGGCTTTTTTGTTCCTCTTAAATAGTAAAAATCTATTGACTCTATTGACTCTATTAACAATAGAGTTAATCTATCGATTACTGAGGCGTAACAGGTTAAACGCAACCTTACTGGCGAGGAAAGCACCAGGCCATCGTTACCAAGCGAGTAAAAAATGGACCAAACCCTGGAAGATTTACGGGCAGAAAATGCCGCAGCAGAGGCAGCAGCTGAGGTTCCGCAAACCGGAGCGACTGGTGTTGAAGAAGTGGCAGCAGCAGGCACGACAACCACCGGCGACCTTGCGGAAGGCGGCGATGGTGAAGAAGGCCAGCAGGCAGAGCCCGAAGCATGGATGAAAAGCGACGACCAGGAGTCGCAAGGTGCAGGCAAGAAATTCACTGACAGCGATATCGGGGCGGCGAAAGCAAAGCTCCGGGCCAAGTTGGAAAAGCAGCACAAATCAGAACTGGAAGAGTTGCGCGCACAGCTTGAAAAGCAGCGCAGCGAGTCCGTACCGCAGCAGTTGCCGTCGCGCCCAAAGCGCGAGGATTTCTACGACAAGGACGACCCGGACGAGGCTTACATCGACGCCCTGGCCGACTGGAAAGTCAAAGAAGGCCTTGCTCGGCAGCACGCGCATAATCAGCAGTACGAACAGCAGCGCAAGCAGCTCGAAGCGCAGCAAAAGATCAGTTCCAGCGTGGATCAGCACTACGAGCGGGCAGCAGCCCTGGCAGCAGCAAGCGGGATCAGTACCGAGCTGTACCAGTCTGCAGATCGGCGAGTACGTGAGGCGGTTCAGGGCGTGTTTGGCGGCGAAAGCGGCGAGCACATCACGAACGCGCTCATTGCCAGCCTGGGCGAAGGTTCCGAGAAGGTGCTTTACAACCTTGGGGTCAACCCAAAGCGCCTAAACGAACTGACCTCAAAGCTTGCTCAAGACCCAAGCGGCATTCAGGCCTCGATTTACCTCGGGCGCCTATCCGCCGAGCTGACATCCCCTCCACGCAAGACAAGCAATGCGCCGGCTCCAGCCGCGAGCGTATTGGGCGATGCGAACACCGCTGAGCCAGGGAAAGCCTTACACCGTAAGTACCTGGAGGCGCAAAAGCGCGGTGATGTGCAAGCAGCGTTCAACGTCCGTCGCGAAGCTAGGGCCGCAAAAATCAATGTGAACTCTTGGTAAGGAATTACGACGATGGCAGCTTTAACCGCAGGCAAGATTGCTGAGGTCATGTTCGAAGAGGCGCTCGATACCTACGAGCCTCAAGACATGCTTCTTCCAACAACCACGTTCTATGAGCCTGACGGCTCGACCATGCAGAACTCTGGCAACATCATCTGGCGCCCTGTCCAACAGCACCGACCAGTGATCGATGGCTGGGATCTGACTGGCCTTGAAACCGGGATTATCGAAGAAACCTACCCGGCAACCCTCACCGTTCCGAAGAACGACCTGGTGAGCCAGCGCGCTGACGACATGCGCGACATGCGTTTCTGGCAGAAAGCCGGGCAAGAAGCCGGCCGTCAACAGGCAACCAACCTGAACAAGGCCATTGCCAGTGCCGTAGGCACCCAAGGCGCGATGTTCTACCGTTCTAACCAAGCCAGCGGCTATGACTTCATCGCTGAAGCTCAAGCGCTGATGAACGAGCGCCAAGGCGCGAAGACGGAGCGCTGCTTCCTGCTCAACGACCGCGACAACCTGAAGTTCGGCAAGGATTTGGCTGCCCGTCAGACCCTGCAGGGTCGACCAGAAAGCACCTGGGCTACCGGCCAGATCGGTCAGAACGTCGCCGAGTTCGACATCTACACCGCTTCGTTCCTGCCGAACATCGC
This sequence comes from Pseudomonas sp. MSSRFD41, assembly GCF_014230245.1. Classification (NCBI taxonomy): domain Bacteria; kingdom Pseudomonadati; phylum Pseudomonadota; class Gammaproteobacteria; order Pseudomonadales; family Pseudomonadaceae; genus Pseudomonas; species Pseudomonas sp. MSSRFD41. The sequence continues at coordinate 8,422 of NZ_JACKZK010000037.1, forward strand.
TGGCGGCGCTGACCCGGCCACCACCGTGACTGCAAACCAATCGTTCGCGCCTACTGCTGGTCTGGTTGACCCGGTGCTGAATACCGTCACCAACGTCGACTATCGCACCGCGACAATTCCTGTCACCGCATCGGCAGGCTACAACATCGGCGACAAGATCACCTTTTCCAACGGCGCCGTTACTGTCAAAGCGGTAGGCCTGGCAGATAAGTCGGACACCGGCGTAGCCATGACCTTTACCATTGTCGGCAAGCCGACCGGCACGTCGATCACAGTGTTCCCGAAACCGATCGCCCTGGACGACCCGGCGTTGAGTACGCTGGAAAAGGCGTATGCCAACGTCAACACCCGCATCCTCAACACGGCCACCGTCAACCGGGTCAACATCGACGCTTCCAAAAAGCTCAACCTCTTCTACGACAAAGATGCCGTTGAAGTCCTGGGCGGCAGTATCCCAGCTGATCTGTTCAAGTCGTTCGATGGCCTGAAGGTCATCAATCAGACCATGAAGAACGGCCTGAAGATGTACATGATCTACGACGCCAACATGATCAACATGCAGTTCCGCTACCGCCTGTTCACCTGGTGGGGTGTGACCATCAAAGACCCGTCCCGTTGCGGCGGCGCTGTGACCTTCTAATCACCTTCAATGGCCGGGGCCCATGGGGCCCCGAGCTTGGAGAGCCAGCGTATGGCGTGCGTTCTATATCGAGAAGGTGTTGGCCATGTTGAGAATGGCATCGAGTGCGAGATGACCATCTGCGAGGTTGTACACCTTGAAGGGCTTCTTGCCTCTGGATGGATGGTAAATCCCCCGGGTTATAAAACTGCATCGGCTGCTTCTGCTGAAGAGCCGGTGCGTATTGAGCTCACTGATCAAGAGGTCCGTGAAGCTGCAAAAGAAGCGGGTATTGATGGCTGGGAAACCAAGCGCATCAACACTCTGCGCAAAGCGTTGGTGTCCTGATGACTCCGCTCAAGGCTGACCGGATAGCTGCAGCTTACTCAAAGCTGCGCATCTCTGGGCTCACGGTCAATCCAAATCCATCTGATCTTGAGCTGGCCTTGGGCGAGCTTGAAAGCATGATGTCGGAATTGGCGGCCAGGGGGATCAAGGTTGGCTACAACTTCGAACAGCAGCCTGACCCGAATAGCGACCTGGGCGTTCCCCAGGAATTTTGGAACATGGTCACCTGCAATCTTGCGGTAAGGCTGATTTCCGACTTCAACAAAGAGCCGCCGATGACCCTGTTTAATCAGGCCTCACAGTCTCTGTCGGTGGCATCTGGCATCTGTGCACGCAACCAGCTTCGGAATGTTCAATATCCGAGTCGTCAACCTATCGGCAGCGGGAACAGGCGTTTTGAGCGCTGGCAGCGGTTCTACGCGCAGTTCAACGAGTTGCCACCGAACAAGCCTGACACCCTAGAAATCATGCAGGGCGAGACGAACGACTTTAAAGAGTCTTTTGAGGCTTACCTGCGGACTGACGAGGCTATCAGTACCTTCGCCGTGACCTGTGACAACGGTCTTATCGTGGTCTCGAGCGCGCTCAATGTTGCAGATGTCGACTACCGCCTTTCTGCTCCATCCGACCTTGCTCCATCTATCTGGCAGCAAGTGAAAATCAGGATTGAGACGACTGAAGGTCGCGTTGAGATCCGAATCCGCAACTTCCAAGTGACCCCCTACGTTCGCGTAGGGGATCAGAACGTCTGACGGGTGGTGACCTGATATGCCTGTCCAGAAACTGCCAATTACTCTGATCAAGGGCGACAAGATAAGCCCCCAGACGGACTATCTCGATTCTATTCCAGAGAACATGTACGCGGTGCCCAAGCCGATTATGGGCGCTGCTGGCTACATGCTGCAGCATTCTGGGCTGACTGAGTACGGAACTGGCTCAGGTCCTGACCGCGGCGGCGTGTGGAATGAACGCCTGCAGATGCATTTCCGTGTTTCGTACACACAGTTTCTGGTTGTTGAGGAGGATGGATCGAATCTGCGTTTTGGGAACATCCCAGGCACTGAGCAGGTATCGATGCCGTATTCATTCAACACTCAAGCCGTGATCGGTGGTGGTGCGTTCTGGCTTTATGACCCTGTGAAAGGGTTCCGCCAGATCCTTGATCCGGAAATCAAGAAGCCTATCGATGGTACCTGGGTCGATGGCTATTACTTCTTGACTGATGGCGAGTATCTCTATCACACCAAGATCAACGATGAAGAATCGTTCGATCCCCTGGCGTTTGCTACTGCTGAATTTTCCCCGGATCCGACACTAGGTGTAGGCAAGACTGCCGATGACAAGGTGATTGTTTTCGGGCGCTATACCACTGAGTTTTTTTCGAACGTGGCGTCCACCAATTTTGCATTCAGCCGCATTCAAGGGAGAGCCTTGAAGATTGGCATCGTGGCCACGCATGCAAAGTGCGAGCTCAAAGAATCCTGGTACATCGTGGGTAGCCGCAAGGAGTCTGATCTTGGTGTGCACGTTCTTGGAGTCGGGTCGAACAAGCAGATCTCCACTCGTGCTATCGATCGAATCCTGAGCAAGTACACCGAGCCAGAGTTGGTGAATCTGTCGATGGAAGCGGTGGAGGTCGACAGCATGGCCTTCATCTACATTCACCTGCCCAATGAAACCCTCTTGTTCAACGAGACCGTAGCCAATACGTCTGGCATCGATAACGCCTGGTCGATTCTCAAACGCGGTACCGGCTCGCTGCCCTGGCGTGGGATCAATGGGGTATTTGACCCGCGTCTAGGCAAGTGGGTGTTTGGCGACAAGATTGATCTTCGCCTGGGCATCCTCGACCCACTCTCTGTTGATCAATACGGAGAGATGGGGGAGTGGGTTCTCTATACCCCATTCCTCTATCTGGAAGGTTTGTCAGTAGACAGCCTGAACATCGAGATCATCCCAGGTCATTCGCCTTCAATGGATGCCACCCTGTTCGTTTCCATGACCTATGACGGCGTGACGTACGGGCATGAGGTAACGGCGACCTATGGAGCACCGGGCGAGTACAACCAGCGATACATCGTGAACCGCATGGGGTATGTGCGGAACTGGGCCGGATTCAAACTGCGCGGCGCATCTCGCGCCAAGATGGCATTCGGGCGGGGGTATCTAGAAGTTGGCTAACGGCGATCTTTCTCTCGATCTTTCTGCATCCGACGTGATGAGTTTCACGGGATGGCCTGACCCGATGGTGAACGACTACATCTCCCGTGGGGCAGATTACATGCTGACTGGTGACGGCGACCCCAACACGCTGAACATTCCAGCAAACCGCACTCGCCAGTACTTCGATAGGGCTGGCAGCAAGCTTTATGTGAATCCAGTGATTGGCGCGCGCGCTGGATGGGTAGCTGTGTGATGTTCCGGCAGGCGTTCTTATGTGAAGAGGTCGGCGATCTCTGGTGGGAGCCAGATCATCAAATCTGGAAGTGGTTAGAGGGTGATGTCTACGTCTCAATGACTCGCCGGGAGAATGCGATTTTCTGCCACTTTTCAGCGAAGCATGCGGCCCTCAGAAAATTGAGGGCAGCCACAAACGAATTTGTAGACCTGGTGTTTGGGCTGATGCCGTGGTGCGAGGTGGTGATGGGAAGTATTGAGCTTCGAAGTGTCGCCAAGGTCATGGAGAAATGTGGCTTTGAGCACGTAGTAAGCCATGAGCATCTGAAGGTTTATGCGAGGTTTCGAAAATGAGCGGCGGAAAGACTGGAAACGATAGTAAGAAGGCTGCAGAGGTTCAGGCTCAGTCTCAGCGCGAAGCGTTGAACTATCTCAAAGAGACCGAGCGTCTCCCTCAAGCCTATCGAGAAGGTGCGCTTAAGGGGCTTGGGGCTGAATACGGGTTCACCACTGACGCAAGCGGAAACATCATCCCAGATGGAAGCTCGATCTCGGATCGGGCCATGTCGAGTCCGTTCTACACAAACGCGGTTAAGGTCGGCGAAGAAGCCGTGCTGCGTAACGCCTCGACAACTGGCGGCCTGCGCTCAGGGAACGTTCAGGACGCGCTTGCACAGGCAAACCAGAATGCATATCTAGCCTCCTACGCGAATCAGCTATCCGGCCTTCAGGGAATGGCGCAGCTTCCATCTAACGCAAACAACATCGCAAGCACGATGTCCGGCGTAGGCCAGACCATGGCCCAGGGGATCATCGGGGGCGCGCAGTCTAGTGCGGCGGCTCAGCAGGCCAGCGTCAACAACGCCATGGGCGCAGGAGCCCTGGCATTAGAAGGATATAACTCCTACAAAACCTTCTCCGATGCACGCTTGAAAGATGAAATCGCCCTGATCGGCAAGCGCAATGGTCACAACGTCTATTCGTGGGTATGGAACAAAGCCGCGTCAGCGCTGGGGCTTTTCGGCAAGTCATCAGGGGTTCTCGCTCAGGAGGTGGAGAAGACGCACCCGTATGTCGTAACAGAGCATCACGGCTTTAAGTGCGTTGACTATGCAGCAATTGGAGTAGACCCACATGGCCTTTGAATATACGCCGCTCACTCCGCAGAACCTGCAAAGGCAGCGGGATCAGTACCAGCCTTTTCAAAGTCGTCAAACCGCAACGGGGCAGGCACAACAGCCAAACCTAATGCAGCTGGCTAAGACCGTAAAAGGGTTGGGTGCCGTGTACAACAGCATCAACGGTGGAACTGCTGCTGGTAGTGCTCAGATTGGCGGTACTGGCTATGGCCTGGGCCAATCATTGCAGGCTGGCGAACTTGGAAGCTCGACCTATGCCGGGTCGGCTGGAGCAGCAGGTTCTACCGCCGCTTCTGGCTCCGGATCGGCAGTGTCGGGAGGTACTGCGGCTGGTTCTGCAGGATCTGCCGGCGCCCAGGGTGCAGGCAGTACGTTTGGGTCCGTCCTTGGCGGTCTGAACATGGCGAAAGATGTCTATGGCATCGGACAAGGCATGCAGACCCCGCAGGGAGTTGAAGGTCGAGACAAAGGCACCTTTATGGGCTCCGCAGCAGCGGCAGGCCAGGGGGCGGCCGGTGGTGCATCGGTAGGAGGACCAATCGGCGCCATTGTCGGCGCTGCGCTTGGCAACGAAAGCTATCAGTGGCAGCACGGCAACCGCAAATCCCTGACTTCCCTCGGTGGATTACTCAAGAGCGAGCTCACCGGCGGCTTGGCTGCTCGTGATATCGGCAGCTGGACAGGACTTTGGGAATAAACCATGGCCAATAATCCGTTTTACGTCGACCCTGGCAACGACTACAGCTCTGGCCTTTCGGGGCTTAGCGCTACGTTGGCCAACGTCCGTCAAGGACGTATGCAGATGCGGGCCGAAGAAGAGCAGAAGCAGCGCCAGGCAGAGGCCTCTGCTGCAGCTCAGCAGGCTTATGAAAGCGGCGATCCTGACATGATGGCCAAGGTTTCGCTTCAATATCCTGAGATCGCTCAGAACCTGCATCAGGTCGTGGGGTTGAACGATGAGCGCAAGGTGAAGGAAGCGGCCGGCTTCGCCCGCGATTTGCTGCTGGCGTCTCCTGATCAGCGAGAGGCAATTTTTCAGAAGCGGATCCAGTCGTTGCAGGACCAAGGGCGCGATCCAACCCATACCGCTCAGGCTTACCAACAGTATCTGCAAGATCCGAACGGTACCTTGCAAGGCATCGAACTTGATTGGGCTGCTGGCGCGCCAAAGGAATATTCCGTTATCGCTGAAAGGGAAAAAGCTAAAGCCAAGCTCGACCTGGAGCGCGCCAAAATGGATCGTGAGGACGCTCGGTTTGATCGTGCCGAGGCCGGCCGAAATCAGCGCGCCTATGCCCGTGCTGCTGCCACTGCTGGCGGTAGCGCTAGCGATAAGCGTACAGCGCATCAGAAGGACTTCGAACAGTACCAGGAGCTCGCCAAAACAGATCCTGAAGCCGCAAAAGCCTTTGGGCAAGCCTCTGGCTTTGTCAGCAAAGAGGGCCGTGAACTTGCGCCAGGCGTGCAAACTCGATTGGCCAAAACTATCGATTCTGCGGTAGACGCAGAAAACAAAATCGGCAAATACAACTCCCTCGCAAACGATATCGAAAAATCGAATTTGCGAGGTGGTGTGTTTGGTGGGTCTTGGGCTGAGAAGGTCAAAGAAATCACTGGCAGCCAAGACTCTGTTACCGAATTGCGCAAAGAGTTCGCACAAGCTCGAGCTGCTCAGGCCTCGGCCAACCTTCCACCCGGCTCAGCGTCTGATGCCGACGTGGCGCTGGCCCTTGGCCCTATCCCGTCTGACAACGCCAACAAGCAACAGCTGGCCAGCTATCTACGAGGCCAGGCAAAATTGGCGCAGATCAACGCCGACTTCCACAACTTCAAGGCAGATTACATTTCCAACACTGGCAGCGAGCGCGGCATGCTCCAGGCCTGGAAAGAGCAGGGCAAAGCAGGCGCACAACGGAAGCCATCACCACAACCAGCGGCGGCTCCGCCACCCGCTGCCGGCGGGTGGAGGATCGTTGAATAATGGCCACTCAAACCTACAAAGTCGAAGCGCCAGACGGCCAGATCATCACGCTGGAAGGTCCAGCAGGTGCCAGCCAGGAGGAAGTGATCTCTCAGGCCAAGAAGCTCTATAGCCAGAAAGCATCGGCCCCAGCAACGCCACCAGCTCAATCGATGACTAACTATGGTAAGCGCCAGGATGGTACCGATAAAGGAGCTGGCTACTTTGGCGAGTTGAAACGCCCAGATGGAGATTTCTCCACGGAGATTTCTATTGGGGTGGACTATGGAAGTGGTGAGAAGGAAATACCCACTCTTGTTCCAACGCTGACTGAGGATGAAAAGCAATACCTACTTAGTGGTGGAGAGCCTACTAGGGCCATTGTTGATAAAGCTGTCCAGCATGCTCGAGAAAGAGAGGCTAAGGGACTAAGTCCATTTGCTGGTCCTGGAGATATGATGCCTCCGTCTGAAGTGGTACCAGATCAAGTTCAGCGGCAACGCAATGAGGATATTCCTGTCTTAGATGCTAACGGGCGCCAAGTTGATATGCGTCCGGATACACCGCAACGATCTACATTGGATGTAGCCGACCAAGCTGCAGAAGATTATATCGGACGTGGTGAAACCGCTCTTGCACTTGCTACAGGCCTGACTGGTGGTGCTGTAGGCATGATCGGTGGAACCATCAAGGGCATTCTTGATGAGATGGCTGCTGGCAAGTTTGGAACCCAGGAGGCCGCAGATCGCATCGAGAAGGCTGCATCGGAAGCAGGTGCAGCTTTGACCTATGCGCCGCGTACTGAATCAGGCCAAAGACAAACCCAGGCAGTAGGGGAGGCTTTGGCTCCCCTGGCCGCTCTTGGGCCAATGATTGGTGAGGGTGCCGCTCTTGCCCAGGGGGCAAGGAATCTTCCCGCAATGGCCCGGTCGATTCTCCCTGCAAGGGCAACAGCCGCGGCTGCGCGTGTTGAACCAGAATTAGGAGCACCCGCCGCTGCTGCCAAAGCAATTCCAGAGGCAGCAGTTCCTGTGCAAGATGCTGGCGTCTGGACATGGAATTCAGCAGGAAAAGAACACCCAGTTGATATCCTCCCTCAGACCTATACGACGCCTGAAGGAAAGCTGTATCAGCGCGTTCTGTATCAGGGTAAAGAGACGTTTGTTGCTGCTGATGATTTGGTCCCGCCGGCAGCGGTAGCTGCTGAGCCTGCTGCTGCGGCTCAAGCAGCGCCAGCCGCCTCAAAGGTCGAACCGGCAATTGCAAGGGAAGCTATTGAGCCACCAGCAGGTGCCCAGTCCAGCCCGACCAGTCAGCAAGCCTCAGAAGGTGTGGCCAAGTCCATTGCTGAAGCGACCCAGGCAAGCAAGAAAAAACAGATTCCAACGATGGAACGCCTGGCTTCCGAAGTGCAGCCAGATGAAACAATCCTGCAGGCGGCAGATCGACTCGGCATCCGTGACCAGCTTATTCCATCTCAGTATTCGCGCAGCCAAGCGTATCGCGAGATCGAGCAAGGGCTTGCAAGCATTCCCGGATCTCAGCTGAACGCCCAGCAAAAGCAAGCAGCCTCAATGCTTGCTCAGAAGGCTGATGACCTGATCCAGCAATATGGCGGGGACATCGACAAGGCTGCACTTTCGTCTGAGTTCAGAACGAAAGGACTGGCAACCATTGACGACCTAACGCGTCAGAGCGATGACTTGTACAGCAAGGTCAACAAGGCAATCCCTCCCACAACGAAAATCACAGCCGATTCCACAATCGGGTACCTGACCAATAAGGCGAAAGAACTCGGTGGTGCTGATGCTCTAAGCCCTATCGAGCGCCGTGCTCTCACAATGCTCTCTGGCGGGACAAGGCGCGCTGGAGTTGATCCTAATTCTGCAGAATCGCTGGCCTCCTATGGGCAAGCCAGATCCTATGAGCGAATCCTCCCCACATATGCCCGAGTTGACCAACTTCGCAAGCAAGTAGGTGAAGGGCTGCGAGGAAGAGGAGTATTCAAGGACGCGGAGAGCGGATCCCTCAAGCAGCTATACGCGAGGCTTTCTGATGACCAGCAGGCGGCCGCAAACTCTCTAGGCGCAGGCGAGCTATTCAGTGCAGCCAAGCAACTGATTGGCACACGAAAAGCCATTGAGGACGATCTGGCGGCCGTGCTTGGGAAAGATCTTTCTGGGGCGATCACTGCAAAAACAGGTCTCGCTATTAAGGGCCTATCCAGCGGCAACTACAAAGAGTTCGACAAGGTAATGGCATCAGTTCCAAAGGAAATGCAGCAGCGGGTAGTTATGACAGCGCTGAATGATGCATTTACCTCTGGTAGTCGTATGGAGAAGCAGCTTAGCGCTCCTGGATTTGTTGATTGGTATGAAGGACTGCGCCGAAACACTGCTGCGCGAGATCGCCTTTATAGGTATATGCCACCAGAAGCGCGACACACGCTGGACGACATTGCAAAGGTCGCAAAGGGCATGCGTGATGCCAATAAAGAAAGGATTACTACTGGCCGTATCAATGCACTTTTAGAGCCATTTGCTCAGCCGGGTGGAACGTTGGCCAAGCTTTGGGGGATTGGAAAGCAAGTAGCTGTTGCAGAGGGGGTTGGGACGGCCGCTGGTGTACCAGGCGCAGGAGCTGCTGGGGTAATTGCTCGAGGGCTGAGCAAAGATAAAGTTCCGCTCATGAAAGCTGCAGACGATCTTCTGGCCAGTCCTCAGTTCAAGTCAGCACTTAATGAGTACATCCGATCGACTGAAAACCCAAAGAGACAAGCTGCGGCTGAGGCAAGGCTCACCAAGACCAGGGTTTACCAGGAATGGTTCAAACGGTTGCCTCCAGCAAGCAAAGCCGCAATCCGCTCTAACGGCGCAATTGGCTGGTTAACTCAGTCGGTTGGCGATGTAGGCGAAAGCGAGCCAAGCAAGTAGATAGATCATGAAGTCACCTCAAATCAAATCAGAATGGTGAGCCGCGATGGCAGACGAAAACGAAGCACGCCTACCGTACGACTATTATCCCGACCCTACAAGAGGGCGACCTGTAGCTAACGGGTATATCTACTTTGGTCGGCCCGATCTAGATCCGGAGATCGTTTCCAACCAGATCCCGGTTAGCGCGTATCAGGAAGATGGTTCATTTGTGATGTTGCCGCAGCCTGTGCGAACTGGGGCAGGTGGCGTGCCAACCTGGAATGGATCTTCAGTTCAGCTCCAGGTAAGTGGTGAGTATTCGATTAAGGTTCTGGATAATTTCCGGGCCCAGGTTTATTACGCGCCAAGTAGCATCGGCGGTACTCGCCCCACGACGATTATTCGGACTCAGTTGGTGCCACTGAGCATCAGTCTGACAAATCGGTTCATAAACGCTTACCTATTCAACGCGAACATAAGTTGGACTAACTATTACAATTCAAAAAAGCCGATAATGAACCTGGGCGCCGTGGGTAGCGCCCCATTCAATTTCGAGAACATACCGCCCCAGCGTGTCGACCTGGCGCAGGGGAACTCTTCAACAGATCTTGGAGGTATCAGCTAATGGCTGACCAACTGCAGCTCAGGGGCGGCACAACATCGGAGATTCTGGCATTTACCGGGGCTCAGCGAGAGGTTGTGGTTGATACTGAAAAACGCACTCTCGTTGTTCAGGACGGCATTACTGCGGGCGGTTATCCGCTGGCGAGCTCCGCTCAAGTTTCGAGTGGTACGTTCTACTATAATGAAGATTCAGGCTCAGCTTCAAATTCATACATCCTCGTCCCAAAAGCCAATACGAATACTCCTTCATCTTATCTTGATGGTATTCAGTTTGGTTTTGTTACAACGAAGCCAAATACGGGGCCATCGACGGCGAATTTCCAAGGGCTCGGTGTTAGGAGCCTAAAATACCCGGGCGGTATTGATCCTCAGGCAGGAGATATCTCTGGTCGTGTTTATTTGATCTATGACGCCATCAATGGATGGCTGGAAATTCAACGTAAGGCGACTGGTGCTCAGCCTCAAATTCGAACAATTGGAGCATCTGTTAGTGGTAATGCTCTGACGTTGACGCTCCAGCCTTGCATTATCGACTTCAGGTCCCCATCCCTGAATAGCGGGTCTGTAGTAACCCAGACGGTAGCAGCAGCAATTAGTTTGACTGTTCCGTCCGGTGCAACGCTTGGAACGCTGCCAGGAGTTGTTAATAGACTGGCAGTCATTGCAATTTACAATGCTGGAACCATTCAGCTTGCAGTAACAAACCTGTCAAATGGTATTCCTCTTGATGAGACTACGAAAATTGACGTAGTGGGTATTTCATCAGGCTCATCCCAGGCCAATGTTTTCTATGCATCTTCCTCTGTTTTGGGTGTTCCGTATCGGGTGATGGGGTTTGTTGAGTCTACCCAAACAACTCCAGGCGCCTGGATAAGCCCGCCCACTCAGATTCAGGGTCAGGGTGGACAAGCGATTATCGGCAACAATAGAATTGTTTCGGCGTCGCCTGTGCAAACCTCGTCAGGGACATCGGTTGATTTCTCCGGAATTCCTGCTTCAACCAAGCGTATAACAATGCTAATCAACCATGTAAGCACCAATGGTACAAGTCCTTTGGTTGTGCAGATTGGTACTTCATCTGGAGTTGAAACGTCTGGGTATTCTGGCGGCTATATGACTACAAGATCTGGGGCATTCCCAATTACAAACACTGCCAATACTGGTCTACACCTGACAACTGACCCTGATGATGCGGCAACTCAAAGGATTGGAGTTGTCACGGCTATAAACTTTGGCTCATCTAATTGGATACTTTCTGGTAACGTCATGAAGACCAATACTGGAGGAACTGGCAGCTCAAATTCATTGAAGGTTCTTACTGGGACGCTTGACAGAATACGTCTTACAACAGCTAACGGAACAGATTTGTTTGATGGTGGCTATGTAAATATTCTTTATGAGAGCTAAAAATGAAAATTTCTAGAATAGAGGTTGATGTCATCAGCGGTAAGGTGATTGAAATAGGACAGGTAGCTTATAAAAATGATTCAGGCGATATTTTTGTCCTTGATGATAACGTAAGTGCTCCTGAAGGGTTATTCCAATTTGATCCTGAGATTTCGCAGGATTAAGATAAAAGGGGCTTATGCCCCTTTTCTAGTGATTCAATATTCTGGTATTGATGCATAGCTGCTCCTATGCAATAACGATGGAGCGCTCGCAATGAAGATTGCAATTGCTTTTGCATTATTTCCTGTTCTCGCATTTGCTGATGCAAACGAGATGTACATAGATCAGAGAAACATAGCTAACAGCGCAACGGTAACAAGGACTGTGGAGGGGCCAGGGGTTGGCGTGAATGGCATCCTTGGCTATGAAGGTTACACAAACCTTCCGAAAATCTGGAGGTTTGGTCCTAACATCTATTTGAACGGGTATGGTGAGATTGAAACTACTGCTGACTGGCCAGGTGTAACTAACAAGCCGATTTTTGCAGCAGTTGCAACAAGTGGCAGCTATCTTGATTTGATCAATAGGCCGGCGACCCCATCAGATCCTGTTAATGCTGACTGGCTGGCTATTGATGGCCCGGCTCAAATCTTGAACAAGCCGGCGCTATCCGCGGTGGCAACATCGGGGGCCTATTCTGACTTGTCAGGTGCTCCAGCTATTCCGGCGGCGCAGGTAAACAGCGATTGGGCGGCTGTGAGTGGACTGGCAAGAATCCTGAATAAGCCGACTACATTGGCCGGGTACGGTATCACCGATGCGTATCCTTTAGCTGGGAACCCTTCAGGATTTCTAACGAACATTACAAGTGGGCAGGTAACCGGGGCTCTTGGCTTCACGCCGTATAACGCTACCAATCCAGCGTCTTTCATCACTCAGTCGGGGGCGAGATCGGCCATTTCACTCTCAACCTCCGGCACTGGCGGTGCAGCGACCTATAACAGTACTACTGGCGTATTGAACATCCCGAACTATGCGCCGGGGACCGGAACAGTAACTAGCATCGTCGCAGGTACAGGCCTAAGCGGTGGAACGATTACCACCAGCGGGACGATAAGTATGCCGAACACAGGAACGGCAGGGAGCTATTCAGGCGTAACCACGGATGCTCAAGGCCGCGTCACTTCCGGTACTGTTCGCAGCCAGTCTCAGGTCACGCGAGCATTGAATACCGTGTTCCAGGTGAGCGCCACCCGGGATGCGAATGTTCAATATGCTGTGCAATGCACAGTCACGTCGTCGATCGGGAGCGGCCAGGATGGGGATGTGTTCCTAGACATTGCAGCTGATGCCGGCTTTACGACATCGGTGCAAAGCGTCGACGTCTCGCCCTGCAGCCAGGTCGTAACGCTTGCCATCGCACTACAGAGCGTACAGAAGGGTTCAGTAAGCGTTAGGGGGTTTGTGCCCGCTGGCTACTACGCACGAATCAGAACGGTGAACAACACAGGGACGCCTGCTTTCCTGTATCGACTCGGCCAGGAGGTTCTGCAGTAGAAAAGAACCGGGCGCCCCTAGAGGCGCCCGGGGCCTACCGCAGAACTGCTCTTCTGTGGGAGGCTTGAAAATGTTATCACCACTCGTATGTATGCATATACAGTTGTTTTGATTTTGTGATCGTTCGGCAGGACGCCGTAGGAGGGGAATGCCAAGTTGGCATTATGTTGTCATTGCAGGCCCCAATAGGCCCTATCAAGACCCAACAAGGAAAATTCTTGTCCATGCAGGCCTTGATAACAAAGAGCTGTAGATTTACCCCTACGGGTTAGTATCCTTGCGAAATTGGCCGTTACCTGCGGCTCATCATATAAGAAGCCCCCATGAGCGAACGAACCACGTCGGCGAGCTGGACCCTGGGAATCGTCAAGGCCCTGGAAATGGATGGCCTGGATTGTCGTGTCCTGTTCGAGCAACTGGGGCTCGACTATGCCGCCCTGGAAGATCCGGACGCGCGTTTCACCCAGGACTCCATGACCCGGCTGTGGCAACGGGCGGTGGAGCTGTCCGGCAACCCGGCGATCGGCTTGAACATGGGCAAGGTGGTGCGCCCGGCGTCCTTCAATGTGGCCGGTTATGCCCTGATGTCGAGCCGGACCCTGGCCGAGGGCTTCCAGCGCCTGGTGCGTTACCAGCGGATCATCGCCGAAAGCGCCGATCTGAGCTTTCGCCTGTTGCCCGAAGGTTATGCGTTGATCCTCACGGTGCATGGCGACCACCTGCCGCCGACCCGGCAGAGCGCCGAGGCGTCCCTGGCCTGCGCCCTGGCCCTGTGCGGCTGGCTCACCGGCCGTGACCTGCGGCCACGCAAGGTGATGTTGCAGGGGCCGCAACCCGAGGACACCCAGCCCTACAAGGACATGTTCCATGCGCCGCTGATGTTCGCCGCGCCCTTCGATGCGCTGATCTTCGAGCGGGCCGACATGGAGAGCACGTTGCCCACTGCCAACGAGGCCATGGCCCAGTTGCACGACCGGTTTGCCGGCGAGTACCTGGCGCGTTTCTCCGAAAGCCGGGTGACCCACAAGGCGCGCCAGGTGCTATGCCGCCTGTTGCCCCAGGGCGAGCCCAAGCGCGAGCGGGTAGCGCAGATCCTGCACCTGTCCCAGCGCACCTTGCAGCGTCGCCTGCAGGAAGAGGGCACCAGCTTCCAGGCGCTGCTCGACGACACGCGCCGGGAACTGGCCGAGCAGTACCTGGCGCAGCCGAACATGACGTTGCTGGAGATCGCCTATCTGTTGGGGTTCGCCGATCCGAGCAACTTCTTCCGGGCCTTCCGTCGCTGGTTCGATGCCACGCCCGGCGAGTACCGGGCGCGGCTGGCGGAGTTGCCGGCCTCGGTCAATGACGCCAGAACGCCGGAATACACAGCACGAACACCGTGATGATCTCCAGGCGCCCCAGGAGCATGCCCAGGGACAGGATCCACTTGGCGGCATCCGGCAGGGTGGAGAAGTTGCCCGCCGGGCCGATGGTTTCCCCAAGGCCTGGGCCCACGCCGGAAACGGTGCTGGCGGCGCCGGTCAGGGCGGTCATCCAGTCCAGGCCCAGCAGCGACAAGGCCAGGGCGATCACGCAGATGGTGATGGCGAAGAAGAACGAAAAAGTCAGGATCGAGCGGACGATTTCCTCGTCCAGGCGATGACCGTTGTACTTCTGCTTGATCACCGCCCGAGGGTGGATCAGCTGGTTGAGGTTGGCCTTGAGCAGGATGTAGGCCACCTGGAAGCGGAAGATCTTGATCCCGCCGGCGGTAGAACCCGAGCAGCCACCGACGAAACCCAGGTAGAAGAATAGCATCAGCGAGAAATTGCCCCAGAGGCTGTAGTCGCCCAGGGCGAATCCGGTGGTAGTGACTACCGAGGTCACGTTCAGCGCCACGTGGCGCAGGGCTTCGAGCCAATGCAGGTTGGTGGTCCACCAGTACCAGGTGCCCAGTACCAGCCAGGTCACCAGCAGCATGGCCAGCAGCCCCTGGACTTGCTGGTCCTTGAGCAGCGCCCGGCGATTGCCACGCAGGGTCGCCACGTACAGGGTGAACGGCAGGCTGCCGAGGATCATCACCAGCACGGCCACCCAGTGCACCGCCGGTTGCTTCCAGTGGGCCAGGGACTCGTCCGAGGTGGAGAAACCGCCGGTGGAGATCGCCGACATGGCGTGGTTGATGGCGTCGAACACATTCATTCCGGCCCACCAGAACGCCAGGCTGCCGATGATGGTGATGCCCAGGTAGGTGGCGACGATCAGCCGGGCCACCATGTGCGAGCGCGGCATGACCTTCTCCGAGCGGTCCGAGGACTCGGTCTGGAACAGGCGCATGCCACCGATGCGCAGCAGCGGCAGGATCGCCACCGCCATGCCGATGAAGCCGATGCCCCCCAGCCAGTGCAGCAACGAACGCCAGATCAGGATCCCCGGGGACATGTCGTCCAGCCCGCTGAGCACGGTGGAACCGGTGGCGGTGATGCCCGACATGCTCTCGAAGAACGAGTCGGTGTAGCTGATGTGCTGGGTCAGCAGGAACGGCAGGGCGGCGAAGATGCACACCACCACCCAGCTGGAGACGGTCAGCAGGTACATGTCCCTGGGGCGCAGGTGGACATGCTCGGGTCGCCCCGGAAGCACCAGGGCCAGGCCGGCGATGAAGGTGATCAGGCTGGCCCAGAGGAACGATGGCAAGTCGCCGGTGTGCTCGAAGATCACCAGCGTCACCATGGGCACGACCATGGCGACGGCCAGGGTGATCAGGAAGATGCCGATGATGAAACCAATGATCCTGAGGGTCGGCAACGCCATGTGTTCAGCTCGGGCTGGGAGAGAAAGGCGATCATTCTACCTGCGAGGCAGGGCATGTAAACCAGGCATCCGGTCAGCGGATACCGCTAGAATAGCCGGACATTTTTTCCAAGGAGGTGGCCGATGGAGGCTCTCGACGCTTTGCTCAACCGTGTTTCCGTGCCCCGCCTGGTCGAGCCTGCTCCCAATGCGCAGCAGCGTGAGGCGCTGTTCGCCGCCGCCCTGCGAGCCCCCGATCATGGGCAATTGCGGCCCTGGCGGTTCCTGACGGTGGAGGGCGAGGCGCGCGACAGCCTGGGCGAGTTGCTGGTCGAGGCGGTGCAACTGCAGGGCGGCGAAGTGACTCAGGCCGCAGTGGACAAGGCCCGGGCCATGCCGCTGCGCGCGCCCCTGGTGGTCGTGGTGGTCGCCCGCTTGCAAGAGCACTTCAAGGTACCCCGCAGCGAGCAATTGCTGGCTGCGGGTTGTGCGGCCCATGGCATCCTGCTGGCGGCCTACGCCCAGGGCATCGGCGCCGTGTGGCGTACCGGCGAGTTGTCCTACTCGCCCCATGTGGCCAAGGGCCTGGGCCTGGCCGAAGGGGAAGAAGTCATCGCTTTCCTGTATCTGGGGACGCCACTGAACGAGCCGCGGATCGCGCCGAAAGTCGATACCCGCGAGTTCGTCAGCGCCTGGACCGCCAAGCCCTGACCGGCTCCGGCGATCTCGCGTTACTAGCGGGCAAGTACGTCGTCACCGGCCCCGGTGGCGGCGACTTGCCCGTCGTGCATTCAGGCCTGGACCACGGCGCCGGGAACCAGCGGCAGTTCCAGGGTGGCGATGAAACCGCCCTGGGCATGGTTGTTAAGAAGCAGGCTGCCGCCGTGGCGTTCTGCCGCGCGGCGCGCGATGGCCAGGCCCAGGCCGTGCCCGGCGGCGCTTTGCCCGGGGGCACGGAAGAACGGCTCGCCCAGCTGGGCCAGGTACTCCTCGGGCGCCCCGGGGCCATGGTCGCGCACGCTGACCAGGATTCGGTCGCCCTGGCGCCGGGCCTGGACCTCGATCGGTTGCCCGGCCGGGTTGAAGCGCTGGGCATTGCGCAGCAGGTTGTCCAGGGCCCGTTCGAGCAGGGTAGGCCAGCCACGTATTTGCAGTTGGGGCTGGGCCTGGATCTGTACCCGTTGCTCGGAGCAAGCCAGCTGTGCGTCTTTCTGCAAGGCCAGGAGCAGGGCATTGAGGTCCACCTGCTCGGCACTGGCGTTGTCGGCATCGACCCGGGCCAGGACCAGGATCTCGCTGATCAAGGCCTCCAGGCGATCGCATTCACGGGTCAGTCGCGGCCAGAGCTGTTCGCGTTCCTGGGGGGCGGCCCGTTCCGCCAGCGCCAGGGCGATGCGCAGGCGTGCCAGGGGCGAGCGCAGTTCATGGGATACGTCGTGCAGCAGTTGGCGCTGGCTGCCGATCAGCCCTTGCAGGCGCGAGCCCATGCGGTTGAAGTCCCGGGCCAGTACGCCGAATTCGTCACGGCGGTTGGCCAGCCGGGCCAGGCTGTTCTGCTGGTAGGTGGTCTGGCCCAGGTCATGCACCGCGCCGCGCAGGCGGCTCAGGGGGCGGGTGATCGATAGCGTCACCAGCAGGCTGAACAGGGTCAGCACCACCAGGGCGATAACCAGGGCGCTGAGCGGCCAGGTGAGGCTGTCGCGATGCCAGGCGTTCAGTTCCGGGTGGGGAATGCGGTAGATGAACAGGTAGGTGTCGTCGCTTCGCGGGCTGGTGTATTCGACCGTCAGACGGCGCCAGGGCAGGCGTCGGTCATCGTTGTTCTGGCGTGCCTCGAGGGCGGCCGCGCGGGGTGGGAAGGTGCCGCGCACCACCGGGTCGCCGCTCTCGTTGAGCACCTGGACGTCGATGTGATACTGGCGCTTGCGCTGCCGGAGGATTTCCTGGGCGGCGTCTTCGCCTTGTTCCTCGTAGGTCTGCGTCCATTGCTCGGCAAGGCTGTTGAGGCCCGGGTGGCGGCTGAGGATCCAGGCGTCCTGGTTGAGTATGTGGCCCAGCAGGATCGACAGCCCGGCAACCAGGGTGATGGCCAGCCAGAAGCTGGCCAGGACACGCCAGAACAATGAACGCACGAAGACTCCTTGAATGCACGAAGCCCAGTGGCGGGGCCACTGGGCTGGGGAGGGACGCTAGCGCATTATTGCGCTTTTTGCGGCTGTTGCGCTTTCCAGGCCTCGAACTGGGCCCATTCGGCGCGGCGCTCTTCCTCTTTCTTGAGGTTGGCGTCGAACTGCTTCTGTTGTTCTGGCTTGAGCAGGGCGCGGATATCGGCCTGGGTCTTCTGGTGCCTGGCGGCCAGCTCGTCCTTCATGGCCTTCTGGTCGGCCGGGGAGAGTTTCTCCAGGTACTTCTCCACGAGCGCCTTGCGTTCGTGCATTTGCTCGCCCATCAGCTTGTCGATCTGCTGGCGCTGTTCGCGGCTCAGGTCCAGCTGGCTCCAGGGGCCTTTGCCACGCATGTGCTCGCTGTGCCGTGGACCATCCATCGGGCCCGTGGGGCCGTTGCCTTCAGGCATGGCCAGGGCCACGGTCGGCAGGGCGGCGGCGAACATCAGGGCGATCAGGGTCTTGCGCATGGTGTGTCTCCTTGTCTCATTCCCGGTCGGTTCCGGATGAGTGCAGGTTACGCACCTCAAGGTCAGCGGCGGTCAGCTGAGGGTAAAGCTTGAGTAAAGACGCAAGGCCGGCGCGCTGACAAAACCGCCGTTGGTGATGTTGTCGCTTGTTCCAGAGCGGCTACGGTCAAGTGGCTAGAGGCTGTAGTAGTAGCCGCGGCTGCGCAGGGCGACGATCCGGGGGCGGCCGTCGGGGTGGGGGCCGATCTTCTTGCGCAGGTTGCTCACGTGCATGTCCAGGCTGCGGTCGTACAGGGTCAGCTTGCGGCCCAGGGCGATCTGTGCCAGTTCCTGCTTGTCCAGGGGTTCGCCCGGTTGCTTGAGCAATGCTTCGAGCAGGCGGCTTTCGGAAACCGTCAGGCTGATGTCCTGGCCGTCGAGGGTGACCACTCCGCGTACCGGGCTGAAGCACAGGTCGCCCAGCTCCAACTGGCTGGAGGTCGCTACGGGGTGGCTGCGGCGCAGCACGGCACGCAGGCGGGCGGTGAGTTCGCGAGGGTCGCAGGGCTTGGCCAGGTAGTCGTCGGCGCCCAGTTCCAGGCCGAGGATACGGTCCAGGGGTTCGCCACGGGCCGAGAGCATCAGCACCGGCAGTTCCGGATGGTCGTTGCGCAGTTGCTTGAGCAGCTCCAGGCCGCTGCCATCGGGCAGCATCACGTCCAGCACCACGGCTGCCGGTGTGTTGTCGGCCAGGGCCCGGCGGGCGCTGAGGCCGTCATGGCAGGCGCGAACCTGGAAGCCTTCCTGGCTCAGCCAACTGCTCAGGAGCTCGCACAGCTCCTGGTCATCATCAATCAGTAACAGGTCGCTCATGAATCACTCAATTTAGCCATTGTCGACGTCGGCGGTGCCCACCACTGGCAAAGATACCGCAGAGCAGGGCGATGAGGGCCACGCCGCCGCCGGTGATGAACCATTGTTGCTGTTCGGTCAAAAGGCGCGGCGCCGGGTTGGCCTGGGCCTCCTTGAGTTGCAGCTTGAGGCGCTGGTTCTCCTGGCGCAAGCGGGCCAGTTGTGGGCTTTCCCGTTCGGCGTCGGCACTTTGCAGCTGTTTGCTCAATTCCTCGCGCTGGCGCTCGCTTTCCTTCAAGCGTTGCTGCAGCTCGGTGATCTGGCTACCGGCGCTCAGGGACAGCGGCGTCGAGTAGCCGCCTTCCTGGGGTTCCTCGGCGAGTGCCGGGGACCCGATCGACAACATGACCAACAACAGGCACAACGGACCTTGGCGCATCGAAACTCCTGATTCCAATCGGATGTTGGGCAGGTTGTCGGCCGTCAAACGAGAATAATGAGCGATTGAGAACGCGATGAACCGCTAAGGTTCACCGCGTGGGAGGGAGGGTTACGGCATGGATTGCTTGAAGGGCTTGACCAGAACGTTGCCATAGACGCCAGCGGTCACGAACGGATCGGCCTCGGCCCAGGCCTGGGCGGCGGCCAGGGAGTCGAACTGGGCAACGATCAGGCTGCCGGTGAAGCCCGCGGCGCCCGGATCTTCGCTGTCCACCGCTGGATGCGGGCCGGCCAGCACCACCCGTCCCTCGGCCTGGAGCTGCTTCAGGCGCTCCAGGTGCGCCGGGCGCGCGGCCTGGCGTTTTTCCAGGGAGTTGGCGACGTCTGTGGCAATAATTGCGTAAAGCATGTCAGTCCTCGGTTTTCGGAGTGGTGGAGTCGGTGTCATGCAGGTGGCGCGACAGGTAGATACCCTGGCCCACCAGGAACAGTACGGTCATGCCCAGGCTGCCGAATACCTTGAAGTCGACCCAGATGCTCTGGAAGGTGAAGGCGACGAACAGGTTGGCCGCGCCACAGAACAGGAAGAACGCGATCCAGGCGATGTTCAGGCGGGTCCAGACGGCGTCCGGCAGGCTAAGGGCGTGGCCCATGATGCGCTTGATCAGCAGCTTGTCGCCGATGAAGTGGCTGCCGATGAAGGCCAGGGCGAACAGCCAGTTGACCACCGGGGCTTTCCACTTGAGGAAGGTTTCGCTGTGGAAGGCCAGGGTCAGGCTGCCGAACACCAGGCAGGCGATGAGGGTCAGCCACTGGCTTTTCTCCAGCTTGCGCTGGGAGACGAACAGCGCACCATAGACCACCAGGGAGCTGACGATCAGCACCGCCGTGGCGCTGTAGATGCCGCCCAGGGTGACTTGGTGACCGGCGAGGTCGACGACGCGAGGGTCGATTTTGTAGACGATGAAGAACAGGAACAGCGGGATGAAGTCGATGAATTGTTTCACAGTGGCAGCCAGAAGCAGGATGTGTCGGCATAATAACAAACATCCCAGGTAGCGAAAGCGCCAGCTGATTCGAGGTTTTACCGTCCCGTGAACATTGATTTGCACTGCCATAGCACGGCCTCCGACGGCGCCCTGGCGCCCGCGGCGGTGGTGGCCCGGGCGCATGAGAAAGGTGTGCGAATCCTGTCCCTGACCGACCACGATACCGTCGAGGGCCTGGCCGAGGCGCGCGCCGCCGCCCGGGAGCTGGGCATGCAGTTGGTCAACGGTGTCGAGCTGTCCTGCACGTGGGGCGGTGCAACCATTCACGTATTGGGGTATGGCTTCGACGTCGAGGCCCAGGCGCTGGTGCAGGCCATCGGCAAGCTGCATGAAGGACGCTGGCTGCGAGCCGAGGAAATCAGCCGCAAGTTGGCCCTCAAGGGCATGCCGGGAGCCCTGGAGGGCGCCCGGGCGATCCAGCAGGAGCTGGGCGACAGCGGCAATGCCCCGGCGCGCCCGCATTTCGCCGACTATCTAGTGCGTGCGGGTTTCGTCAAGGATCGTGCCGAGGCATTTCGCAAATGGCTCGGCGCCGGCAAGCTGGGGGACGTCAAGCAGCACTGGCCGACCCTGGAGGAAACCGTCGCCACCCTGCGCGAGGCGGGCGCCTGGGTCAGCCTGGCCCATCCCTGGCACTACGATTTCACCCGCAGCAAGCGTCGCCGCCTGATTGCCGACTATATTCAAGCCGGTGGCCACGCCATCGAGGTGGTCAATGGTCACCAACCCGCGGAGCAAGTGGGCAGCCTGTCCATCCTTGCCCGTGAATTCGGACTGCTGGTCAGCGCCGGCAGTGATTTTCATGGCCCGGGGGGCTGGTCCGAGATCGGTGAGTACCGCCCGGTTCCCGAGGACCTGCCGCCACTTTGGTGTCGGTTCAAGCATGAGCCAATTATTGCCGCCTGAGCAGGTAGAGACAGTGAGTCAATTTTTCCAGATCCACCCGGAAAACCCCCAGCCACGCCTGATCAAGCAGGCCGTGGAGATCATTCGCGGCGGCGGTGTGGTGATCTACCCCACGGATTCGTCCTACGCCGTTGCCTGCCAGATGGGCGACAAGGGCGCGATCGAGCGGGTCCGGCGCCTGCGGCAATTGGACGACAAGCACAACTTTGCGCTGATCTGCAGCGATCTCTCGCAACTGGGGCTGTTCGCCAAGATCGATACCGGCACCTTCCGCCTGCTCAAGGCCCATGTGCCCGGGCCCTACACTTTCATCCTCAATGCCACCCGTGAGGTGCCGCGCCTGCTCCTGCATCCCAAGCGCCGCACCATCGGCCTGCGGGTGCCGAGCAATCCCATCGCCCTGGCGTTGCTGGCCGAACTGGGCGAGCCGCTGATGAGCGTCAGCCTGATCATGCCCGGCGATACCGAGGCCTTGAGCGACCCGCACGAGATGCGCCAGTTGCTGGAGCACCAGGTGGACCTGATCATCGACGGCGGTTTCGGCAGCACCGAACCCTCCACGGTGATCAGCCTCGCCGATGGCGAGCCGCAAGTGATCCGCGTCGGTTGCGGCGATCCAGCGCCCTTCATGGCCGAGGCCTAGATGTCCGCAGTGGAAACCGTCGACGAGCAGGCCGGCGCCCAGCAGGAGCTGCCATTCGCCATGGTCTACGGCCAGGCGGTCATGGAAATGCCCCTGGACCTGTACATCCCGCCCGATGCCCTGGAGGTCTTCCTCGAAGCCTTCGAGGGCCCGCTGGACTTGCTGCTGTACCTGATTCGCAAGCAGAACATCGACATCCTCGATATCCCGGTGGCGGAGATCACCCGCCAGTACATGGGCTACGTGGAGTTGATGCAGTCGGTGCGCCTGGAGCTGGCGGCCGAGTACCTGGTGATGGCGGCCATGCTGGCCGAGATCAAGTCGCGCATGCTCTTGCCGCGTTCGGCCGAGATCGAGGAAGAAGAGCAGGACCCCCGGGCCGAGCTGATCCGTCGCCTGCAGGAGTACGAGCGCTTCAAGGCCGCCGCCGAAGGCATCGACGAGTTGAGCCGGGTCGGTCGCGAGGTGCTGGTGCCCAAGCTCGATGCGCCCCAGGCCCAGGTGCGCAAGCTGTTGCCGGACGTGGCGCTGGAAGAGGTGCTGATGTCCATGGCCGAGGTCTTGCGCCGGGGCGACATGTTCGAGAGCCACCAGGTCAGCCGCGAGGCCCTGTCCACCCGGGAACGCATGAGCGATGTGCTGGAGCGCCTCAAGGGCGGCGGTTTCGTGCCCTTCGTCGAGCTGTTCAGCGCCGATGAAGGGCGCCTGGGGGTGGTGGTGACCTTCATGGCGATCCTCGAACTGGTCAAGGAGTCCCTGGTCGAGCTGGTGCAGAACGAGCCCTTTGCGGCCATCCACGTACGGGCGCGAGCCGAATAACGAGCTTAAATCATGAACCTGAATGAACCCCGCGAGCTGGCCTCCCTGCTCGAAGCCTTCCTGTTGGCCTCGGGAAAGCCCCAGTCCCTGGAGCGCCTCTACGAACTGTTCGAGGAGGCCGAGCGGCCTGGCCCGGCGGTCTTCAAGAAGGCCCTGGCGCTATTGGGCAAATCCTGCGAGGGGCGTGCCTTCGAGCTCAAGGAAGTAGCCTCCGGCTATCGCCTGCAGATCCGCGAGAAGTTCGCTCCCTGGGTCGGCCGTCTCTGGGAGGAGCGGCCCCAGCGCTATTCCCGTGCGTTGCTGGAAACCATGGCGCTGATCGCCTACCGCCAGCCCATCACCCGTGGCGAGATCGAGGATGTGCGCGGCGTGGCGGTCAACAGCAACATCGTCAAGACCCTGATCGAGCGCGAGTGGATTCGAGTGGTGGGGTATCGCGACGTGCCCGGCAAGCCGGCCATGTTCGCCACCACCAAGGCCTTTCTCGATCACTTCAACCTCAAGAGCCTCGACGAGCTGCCGCCGCTGGCCGAACTGCGCGAGATGGAGGCCGAGCTGGTGCTGGAGTTCGACGATGCGCCGGTGCCCGAGCATCTGCAACAACTGGCCGACGCCAGCGCCGAGCCCGAGCCGCCCAAGGAGGAAACCAGCTTCCATACCTTGTTGCTGGAGCTGGACTCCATGGAAGAAGGGCTCAAGACCGATTTCGATGATCTGCACCGTGACGACCCCGAACAGGACGAGCTTCACGAGGCGCAGGAGCCCAGTGCAACCGTTGCTGGCGAGCCGCCTGAACCTGCCAGCGGCGAGCCGTTGGAGCCTCTGGCGGACTTCCCGGCGGACGAGTCGCCCGAGGCGCCGGGGGACGATGTGCTGGGTGTCGCCGAGGCCCGGGCCAAGCTGTTGGCCGCCGTGGCGTCCCTGGAACCGCATCTGAGCGAGGAAGAAGCCGAGGCCCAGGCCCTGGCCGAGGCGATCGAGCAAGAGCGGCGCCTGCTGGAGGATTGACACGCGGCCGCCGGCCAGCGGAAAAGCGCCACGATGGCCGATGATCGACTAGTCTGTGATGCGCAACCGCCGCCATCAGCGTATGATTCGCCACCTTTTGGCGAGCCCATTGCCATAGAACCTGTTTCCATGCCTTCAGGCGGCTCGGCCTGAAGCGCCACACCGGGAGGTGCCCAGATGAGCGACAAAGACCAGAACGACCAGGAAATCCGTCCAGCCGGCGAGAAACTGCAGAAAGTCCTCGCCCGCATCGGCGTCGGCTCGCGCCGCGACGTCGAGGCCTGGATCAGCCAGGGCCGGATCAAGGTCAACGGCGTGGAGGCCACCCTGGGCCTGCGCGTCGACCTGCACGATGCCATTTCCATCGATGGCAAGGTGGTCAAGCGCGAAGAGGCCGCCGAGTCGGTGCGCCGCGTGATCATGTACAACAAGCCCGACGGCGAGATCTGCACCCGCGACGACCCGGAAGGCCGCCCCACCGTATTCGACAAGTTGCCACGCCCGCGCGAAGGCCGCTGGATCAATATCGGCCGCCTCGACATCAACACCACCGGCCTGCTGATGTTCACCACCGACGGCGAGTTGGCCAACCGCCTGATGCACCCTTCCTTCGAGATGGACCGCGAGTACGCGGTACGTGTGCGTGGCGAGGTGGATGACCAGATGATCGAGCGCCTCAAGGCGGGCGTCATGCTCGAAGACGGTCCGGCCAAGTTCACCGATATCCAGCAAGCTCCCGGCGGCGAAGGCTTCAACCACTGGTACCACTGCGTGGTGATGGAAGGTCGCAACCGTGAAGTGCGCCGCCTGTGGGAATCCCAGGGCCTGGTGGTCAGCCGCCTGAAGCGCGTGCGTTTCGGCCCGGTGTTCCTCAACTCCGACCTGCCCATGGGCCGCTGGCGCGAAATGAGCCAGTACGAGGTCGATGTGCTCAGCGCCGAAGTCGGCCTGGCGCCGGTGGCGATGCCGCAGCTCAATGCCAAGTCCAAGGACCGCCTGGAACGCATGCAGCGCAAATCCTCGCGGCCGATGGCCAAGGGCGAGCGTGTGCGCACCCTGCGCCCGGCCAATGGTGCCCCGGTCGCCCCGCGAGCCCCGCGCGAGCCGCAACTGGAAGCCGAACGCCCTGGCCGCAAGCCGGCTGGCCGCCAGGATGGCGAGCGCGCTCCACGGACCCCGCGCCCGGCAGCGAGCCGTGGAACCCCGGTAGCCGAACGTCCGGCGGATACCAAGCGCCCTGCGCCGAAATCCAAGCGCCCAAGCCCGGGCCTGGACCAGGATGCACCGTCGGGCAAGCGCCGTGGCGCTCCGGCCGGTAGCGGCCAGCGTCCGGGCTTCGGTCGACGCAAGCCGGAATAAGCCCCTCTTGGGATGAAACAACGCCAACCTTCGGGTTGGCGTTTTTTTTTGCCGGCCATCCTGGCCGGGCTAGAAGGCGAACCGGCCGTCGAATACCGGCTTGCGGTCCGCTGCCAGTACCCCGGAACTGAAGATCAGGTCCAGATGGTGGCTACCCTTGGCGCCCCCGCCCAGCCCCAGATGCAGCCCGCAATGGCGTTCTTCGAAGCCGGAGTTGCGTCCGTAGAGCGACTTGATGCCTTCATTGGTGCCGATGCCCAGTTCCTCGATGCGCCGGTTCGACGGGTTGGCATCCAGGTACTTGTTGAAGTCGTTGACCAGGCCGGGCACCTGGCTCGCTACCTGGCGGATGCTCGAGTTCTCGATCCACAGCTCCAGCGGCACCTGCAGGACCCCGTATTTGCGGGCGAAGGGAATGGTACTGAGGAAGGTGCCGAGGAACTTCACATGGCCATTGATTTCGTCGCTGTGGGTAGCGATCTCGCCCGGCGCCAGGTCGTAGTTGCCCACGCCGTTGATATCGGTCCACTTCTTCACCGTGTGCAGTGGCGCCTCGAAGTACGACCCCAGGGGATCGCTGAAGCTCAGGGTGCTGGCCTGGGACAGGCGGCGGATCAGGGTTGCGTTGAGGTCGGCGATGCGCTGGGGCTCGACGCTGAAGGTGTCGTAGAAGTACTCGCCGTAGTCCTTGAACAGCAAGGATTTCTTCCAGTGCTCGGCCATCAGCCCATGGAGCGGGCGGAGGAATTCCGGACCGTCGGGGCGCGGCTGGGGCAGGGTCGAGGAATCGTAGAAAAAAATGTACAGGTCGCATTCGGTGATGGCCCGGACGAGGTTCTCGGCCGGCTCCAGGTCCAGGCGCAGGGCACTGATGGTCAGCGGCGTGGCCTGGCGGGCTTGTTCGATGATGGCCAGGGTCATGGCCTGGTACTCGGCGGTATGGCCGATCAGCACCTGGGCGGTTGCCAGGCCGTCGAGGGCCGGGTGCCGTTCCAGGTAGTACAGGAAATGACGGATGGCGCGAGTCTGGTCCATAAAACCTCCCTGTAGGACAAAGATGACCGGAACAGGCAGGGCCTGCCCCGGTCCGCGGGCGTCTTACATCGGCCACATGGCGGTGCCGAATGGCACCACGGCATCGGCTTGCATCATTTCCACGGCCGCATCGTGGGTTGCAGCTTCGAACCAGTCGTCCAGTTGCAGTTCGGTTTCCAGCTCTTGTTCCAGTGCTTGCATGGTGCTTCTCCTGAATGACATTGCGCTTGGCAGTCCATTGGCGGAACGGATCGACAGCCGTGAACGGAGGGTTGCCGAAGCCGCCCATTCGTTCCTCGAGCTTGCCGGGTGACTGAGCCGGCAAGTGGCTGGAAACCTAGACCAGGGTGTTTTGAAGTGCAAAAAAATAATTAGAATATTTTTTTATGAACTTTATTTTCTATTTTGGTTGGGGAAATTCACCTCATAAAACAGAATCCTAGGCAGCTTCTGCGAGCTGGGGCACGCTAGCGTCAATTTGCAGGCGGTCCAGGCCTGGTAGCGGAATGGCAAATCTACGTTACGGCGTGTAAAGGCATGTTTACGAAATATGGCGCTTTGCCCCGTGGATGGACGCTCGTTTTTTATCTGTAAGGAAAATTTTCCGCAGGACCGCTCGCCATCGGTTGCCAAAGGCTCTGGCCCGCTTGTTCCAGGCCGTCCGGGCAGGTGAGATGTACACCTGCCTGCGTACAGGTGCATAACAAGAAGGAGGCGCAATGAACGCCGTAACCGACTTCCATCGATCCCCTTCGAAGAGCGTCGACCGTCGCTTTTCCATCGACGACCCCACTCGGTCCGTCTCATTTTTCGCCGCCGATGCCGAGCATCGAGCAGGCCACGCAAGATCCCGGTTACCGGCACGCTGATACAGCGATGTCTGGCGGCAGGGGGTCAGGGGTGTACAATGCCCGGCGTTTTAACTGTGACCCCACTGCGTACCCGCGCATTTTGCGTCTGGACAGCGGTTTCCAGCCTGCCTGCATAGCCCTGGAAACACCTGCACAGAACCAATAACTCAAGGTTATCCACCTTGTTCATTCCGTCGCGTCACGAGCGCGATGGGTTCGATTTCGTCACAGATAAAAACAAACAGGTGACGCATGACCGTTAAAAAAACGCTGAACTTCTGGTGCTTGCGCTGGGGTTTGATCCGCGCCGCTTAAGCCTTCACCGGGCGGCAACGTCTGCAAATATCATCAAACCTTGCGTGAGAAAGTTTTTATGAGTGGACAAAACTCGCAGTCAGGCGAGCTGAAACGCGGCCTGAAAAATCGCCATATCCAATTGATCGCCCTGGGTGGCGCAATCGGTACCGGCTTGTTCCTGGGGTCGGCCGGGGTGCTCAAGTCCGCCGGCCCGGCGATGATCCTCGGCTACGCCATTTGCGGCTTCATCGCCTTCATGATCATGCGCCAACTGGGCGAGATGATCGTCGAGGAGCCGGTAGCCGGCTCTTTCAGCCACTTCGCCCACAAATACTGGGGCGGCTTCGCTGGTTTCCTCTCGGGCTGGAACTGCTGGATCCTGTATATCCTGGTGGGCATGTCGGAGCTGACCGCGGTCGGCAAGTACATCCACTACTGGTGGCCGGACGTCCCGACCTGGGCCTCGGCGGCCGCGTTCTTCGTCCTGATCAACGCCATCAACCTGGCCAACGTCAAGGTCTTCGGCGAGGCCGAGTTCTGGTTCGCCATCATCAAGGTGGCGGCGATCGTCGGCATGATCGCCCTGGGCAGCTACCTGCTGGTCAGCGGCCATGGCGGCCCGCAGGCGTCGGTGAGCAACCTGTGGTCCCATGGCGGCTTCTTCCCCAATGGTGTCAGCGGCCTGGTGATGGCCATGGCGATCATCATGTTTTCCTTCGGTGGCCTGGAGATGCTCGGTTTCACAGCGGCCGAGGCCGACAAGCCGAAGACCGTGATCCCCAAGGCGATCAACCAGGTGATCTATCGCATCCTGATCTTCTACATCGGTGCCCTGGTGGTGCTGCTGTCGCTGACTCCCTGGGACACCCTGCTGACTACCCTCAACGCTTCCGGCGATGCCTATAGCGGCAGCCCGTTCGTCCAGGTGTTCTCGATGCTGGGTAGCAACACCGCGGCGCACATCCTCAACTTCGTGGTCCTGACCGCGGCGCTGTCGGTGTACAACAGCGGCACCTATTGCAACAGCCGCATGCTGCTGGGCATGGCCGAGCAGGGCGATGCCCCGCGGGGCCTGGCCAAGATCGACAAGCGCGGCGTGCCGGTGCGTTCGATCCTCGCCTCGGCGGTGGTGACCTTCGTCGCGGTGGTGCTCAACTACCTGATCCCGCAGCATGCCCTGGAGCTGCTGATGTCCTTGGTGGTGGCGACCCTGGTGATCAACTGGGCGATGATCAGCTACTCGCACTTCAAGTTCCGCCAGCACATGGACCGCACTGGCCAGACCTCGCTGTTCAAGGCCCTGTGGTACCCCTATGGCAACTACATCTGCCTGGCGTTCGTGGTGTTCATCCTGGGCATCATGCTGATGATCCCCGGCATCCAGGTTTCGGTGTACGCGATTCCGGTGTGGCTGGTCTTCATGTGGGTCTGCTACAGAATCAAGAACAAGCGTGCCGCCCAGCAGCCGCTGCAGGCCGCCGGCTCCGTGCTGAAATAAGCGCGCTCGCTGCCTCGACAGACCCGGCTTCGGCCGGGTTTGTCATTTCTGGCCCTGGCGTAATGGCGGGGGAATGGGCGTATTCTGTGGGCCGCTAAAAAGGATTGCTGTTCCATGCTGGTGATTTCCAACAACGTGCATCTGCCCGATGCCGAGATCGAGCTGACCGCCATTCGCGCCCAGGGCGCCGGTGGGCAGAACGTCAACAAGGTCTCCAGCGCCGTGCACCTGCGCTTCGACATTCGCGCCTCATCCCTGCCGCCTTTCTACCAGGAACGCCTGTTGGCGCTGCGTGACAGCCGGATCACCAGCGATGGGGTGGTGATTCTCAAGGCCCAGCAATACCGCACCCAGGAGCAGAACCGCGCCGATGCGCTGTTGCGCCTGGTGGAGTTGATCCAGGGCGCCGTCAAGGTGCAGAAGAAGCGCCGCCCGACCAAGCCGACCCTGGGTTCGCAGAAGCGTCGCCTGGAAGGCAAGGCCAAGCGTGGCAGCATCAAGGCCGGGCGCGGCAAGGTGGATTTCTAGGTCGCGCTACGGTCCTGGCGCTGTCGTGGTGCCTGGCGATACAGGTACAGGCTCAGCAGCAGCCCGCTGCAAGAGGCCAGGGCGGCGAACAGGAAGATCGAGGCGAAGCCTGCGCTGGCGGCGATCGCCCCGGCCAGCGGCCCGGTGATGCCCAGCGACAGGTCGACGAACAGCGAATAGGCCCCTACCGCCGCGCCTCGGCTGGAGGCGGGCACCAGGTTCACCGCCTCGACGCCCAGGGCCGGGAATACCAGGGAAAACCCGAAACCGCTCAGCGCCGCGCCGGCCAGGGCCCAGTGGGCGTCGCTGGCCAGCCACAGCAGCAACAGTCCCAGGGTCTCCACCGACAGGCAGGCGATCGCCACGCGAAAGCCGCCGAGACGATTGATCAGGTTGCCGAACAGCAGTCGCGCACCGATGAAGCTGGCGCCGAACAGGCTCAGGGCCAGCACCGCGTTGGACCAGTCACGGGTGGCGTAGTAGAGGGTGATGAAGGTGGCGATGGTGCCGAAGCCGATGGAGCCCAGGGCCAGCCCGCAGCCGTGGGGGAAGACCTTGCCCAGGACGTGGATGAATGGCAGGCGTTCACCGGCGACGATGGGCGCGGCGAGCTTGGGCCAGGCCAGCAGCAGGCCCAGCACGGCCAGCAGGATGATGCCCACGCCCATGCTCCACAGTCCCAGGCGGTCGACCAGCATCACGCCCAGGGGCGCGCCGATGGCCAGCGCGCCGTAGCTGGCGATGCCATTCCAGGAGATTACCTTGGCGGTATTCTGCGCCCCGACCCGGCCGATGCCCCAGCCGATGGAGCCCGAGCCCACCAGGCTTTCCGCGCTGCCCAGTACCAGGCGCCCCAGCAGCAGGCTGGCCAGGCTCAGCACCGGCCATGCTTGCAGCCAGGCCGAAGCCAGCATGAACACGCCGCTCAGGCCGCAGCCCGCCAGGCCGTACATCACCGCGCGCTTGCTGCCCTGGTTGTCGATGATGCGCCCGGCGTAAGGGCGGCTGAGGAGGGTGGCCAGGTATTGCACGCTGATCACCAGGCCGGCGATCACCGCGCCGAAGCCCAGGTCGCTATGGACGTAGCCGGGAAGCACCGCCAGGGGTATGCCGATATTCAGGTAGCCGATGAAGGTGAACAGGACGATGGAAACGACTTGCAGCGTGACCGCCAAGGGGCGCTGGGTATCTGGCATGGGAAGGGGTCCGCTACTGCAGCTAGATAGATAGGCTGCTCATGATACCGGTGTGAGGGCGGGGGCAGGGGAAGAAATCGATGTGCCCCATGGGCTCGAGTACAGGCTCAGGTGTCCTGGTTGTCCAGCAGGCGGGTGGTGACCAGGGCGGCAAGGGCGTTTTCCCGGGTGCCGAAACGAGCCAGCAGGGCGGCCTGTTTCTCCGGGGCGAGGCGGTTCCACATCTCGATCATCTGCTGCGTGGCGCCAATCAGTACGTTGGCCTGGGTTTCGTCGAAGGTGTTGGTCATCGAGGGCTCGGGAGAGGATTCAGGCGGTGTGGAAAGCGCTTGAGTAGCGCTTTCCACACGGTCTGGCTAGAGCTTCTTCACTCTTCGCGGTCAGCCTTGCGGCTGTCGGCGGCTTCTTTCGCAGCAGGCTGTTCGGCACTGGTTTGCGGCGGGGTTGTCTGCTCAGTTTCGTGCAGGCTCGGGAAGGGGAGATTCGGGATCTCGTGCATATCGTTGCTCCTCGCAAAGTCTGTTTTTTAAATCGCTGGGTAGGTCCGCGCTTTTAAAAAAGCCTGGGCAGGATACAGCACTGGAAATGACAAAAAGATTTTTATCGCACTTTTCAGGATGAAAGGCGGTTCATCGAGGACCGATCGTCGACGAGGAGGCGCCAGGGGCCATCCTCGCCGGCAAGCCCTTGGCTAGATGACCCGGGCGATGGCTTCGGCCAGCTGATCCAGGCGGCTGGCGTCGATCCCGGCCACGTTGGCCCGGCCCGAGCTGACCATGTACACGCTGTGGTGTTCACGCAGTTCCTGGACCTGGGCGGGGCTCAGGCCGGTGTAGGAGAACATCCCGCGTTGCACGCCGATATGGGCGAAGCGCTCTGCCAGGCCATAGGGCTGCAGGGCTTCCACCAGGCCGGCACGCAGTTGCGCGATGCGCAGGCGCATGGCTTCCACTTCGTCGCTCCAGAGGCTCTTGAGCTGCGCATCGCCGAGGATGGTCGCTACCACGGCGGCGCCGTGGTCCGGTGGCGTGGACCACAGGTTGCGGGCGATGTGCGCCAGTTGGCTGCGTACGTCCAGCAGTTTCTCGGCATCCTGGGTGCAGACGATCAGGGCGCCGGTGCGGTCGCGATACAGGCCGAAGTTCTTCGAGCAGGAGCTGGTGATCAGCAGTTCCGGCAGCTGGGCGGCGAACAGCCGGACGGCCCAGGCATCCTGCTCCAGGCCATCACCGAAGCCCTGGTAGGCGAAGTCGATCAGCGGCAGCAGTTTGCGGCTGCGCACCACCTCCAGCACCCGTTGCCAGTCGGCCTGGCTCAGGTCGAAGCCGGTGGGGTTGTGGCAACAGGCGTGCAGCAGCACCACGTCGCCTTCCGGCACCTGGTTCAGGGTCGCCAGCATGGCTTCGACGTCCAGGCGGTTGTCACTGCCCACGTAGGGGTAGTGGCTGACCTTGATCCCGGCCGCGGCGAAGATGGTCTCGTGGATCGGCCAGGTCGGATCGCTCAGCCACACGCCACGGCCCGGTAGGCAGTGGGCGATGAAGTCGGCGCTCAGGCGCAGGGCACCGGTACCGCCTGGGGTCTGGGTAGCCCCGGCGCGTTGCTGGGCGATGAGCGGCGAAGCGCTGCCCAGCACCAGTTCATTGATCACCTTGCCGAAGGCCGCGTCGCCGTGGCCACCGATGTAGATCTTGGTGTCCTGGCTTTCCAGCAGGCGCTGTTCGGCCAGTTTTACCGAGCGCGGGATCGGCGTCAGGCCCTGGGCGTCCTTGTAGACCCCCACGCCCAGGTCGAACTTGCGCGGGTTGGGGTCGCTGGCGTAGGCCCCCATCAGGCCGAGAATCGGGTCGCCAGGCACACGACCGATGGCGTCGAAATGCATTACTTGCGTCCTTCTGCGGTCTTGGCCACTTCGTCGGTGCGGGCGGCCATGATGAAGTCGTTGCGGTGCAGGCCCTTGATGGAGTGGCTCCACCAGGTCACGGTCACCTTGCCCCATTCGGTCAGCAGGCCCGGGTGATGGCCTTCGGCCTCGGAGATCTCGCCCATGGCGTTGGTGAAGGCCAGGGCGAACTTGAAGTTCTTGAACAGGAAGACTTTTTCCAGCTGCATCACGCCGTCGCGAACTTCGATGTTCCAGTCAGGGATCTGCTTGATCAGCACCGGCAGTTCTTCGTCGCTGACCTGGGGGGCATCGGCGCGGCAGGCTTCGCAATGGGCTTGGTTCAGAGCGGTCATGGTGTATTCCCGAAATCGATTCTTGTTGGGGCAGGCTGGGGAAAACTGCTGCGCTGGGCAATCTCTTCCGGGTATCGGCGAAAAATGTCGGTCCGACGTGGCCGGGCCGCCATTTGTCACCTGTCCCAGGCGGGATTGCCTGCGCTCGTGAGATTTCGCGCAGCCCGTGGACGTTACTATCTTTCGCAGCGGCTCGCGAGTGCGGGCCGCTCAGGCCGCCTTGGGTTTTGGCGGAAACTTGGGTGCGTGCAGGCCCAGCTGCATGCCTTGGTGGACCAGGGCCATGATGTCTTCATGGGCCAGGTCGAACAGGCGCTTGAGCTCGGGCAGGACGAAGTAGATCGGCTGCAGGATGTCGATGCGATACGGCGTGCGCATGGCTTCCAGCGGGTCGAAGGCCTGGTGCTCCGGCTCTTCGGAGAGGCTGTAGACGGTTTCCTTGGGCGAAGACAGGATGCCGCCGCCATAGATGCGCCGGCCGGCTGGGGTCTCCACCAGGCCGAACTCGATGGTCATCCAGTACAGGCGGGCCAGGTATACCCGTTCTTCCTTGGTGGCTTGCAAGCCGAGCTTGCCGTAGGTGTGGGTGAACTCGGCGAACCAGGGGTTGGTCAGCAGCGGGCAGTGGCCGAAGATCTCGTGGAAAATGTCCGGTTCTTGCAGGTAGTCCAGTTCTTCGCGGGTGCGGATGAAGGTCGCCACTGGGAAGCGCTTGCTGGCCAGCAGTTCGAAAAAGGTCTGGAAGGGAATCAGCGCCGGGACCCGGGCCACTTGCCAGCCGGTGGTTTCGCCCAGGACCTTGTTGATTTCGCCGAGCTGCGGAATGCGATCGTGGGGCAGACCCAGCTTCTCGATGCCATCCACGTACTCCTGGCATGCACGGCCCTCGATCACTTTCAACTGGCGAGTGATCAGGGTGTTCCACACCGCGTGTTCTTCGGGTGGATAGTCGATAAAACCTTGCGCGTCGGGCTCGCGGGCCACGTACTGCGTCTGCTTCATGCTGCTCTCCTGCCAGGGGATGCGTTCTTGTTATGAATGACCCCAGTGATACGCCAGGGTGCGACGCTTTGCAGCAGCTGGCGGTGGTTGTAAGGACGCCTTTGAGTGACTTTTCTGTAAAATTTTCGTTACGAAATTGGCGCAAGCCCTGCACCACTGGGGATGAACGATTTGAAAATAGCGGAAGCTGTCACATAATCTTGACGATTATCTGCGGCCTCCAGCAGAAACTTTGCTGGCCATGACGCCAAAAGCGTCGTCAGCCGGCGTTTATGCCCCCTATATTTCCTTTCGGGCCTTTATTCCATGCGCATCAAAGTTCACTGCCAGAACCGCATCGGCATCCTGCGGGACATCCTCAACCTGCTGGTGGAGTACGGCATCAACGTTGCCCGGGGCGAGGTGGGGGGGGAGCATGGCAACGCCATCTACCTGCACTGCCCGAACCTGATCAACCTGCAGTTCCAGGCCCTGCGGCCCAAGTTCGAATCCATCACCGGGGTGTTCGGGGTCAAGCGCGTCGGCTTGATGCCCAGCGAGCGTCGGCACATGGAGCTCAACGCGCTGCTGGGGGCCCTGGACTTTCCTGTGCTGTCCATCGATATGGGCGGTTCCATCGTCGCCGCCAACCGTGCCGCCGCCCAGTTGCTGGGGGTGCGGGTCGACGAGGTGCCGGGCATTCCGCTGTCGCGCTATGCCGAGGATTTCGACCTGCCGGAGTTGGTGCGGGCCAACAAGTCGCGGATCAACGGGTTGCGGGTCAAGGTCAAGGGTGACGTATTCCTGGCGGATATCGCACCCTTGCAGTCCGAGCATGACGATAGCGAGGCCATGGCTGGCGCGGTGCTGACCCTGCATCGCGCGGACCGGGTCGGCGAGCGTATCTACAACGTACGCAAGCAGGAACTACGTGGCTTCGACAGTATCTTCCAGAGCTCCAAGGTGATGGCGGCGGTGGTGCGCGAGGCGCGGCGCATGGCGCCCCTGGACGCACCACTATTGATCGAAGGGGAAACTGGCACCGGCAAGGAGCTGCTGGCCCGCGCCTGTCATTTGGCCAGCCCGCGCGGCCAGTCGCCGTTGATGGCGTTGAACTGCGCCGGGCTACCCGAGTCAATGGCCGAAACCGAACTGTTCGGTTACGGCCCCGGGGCGTTCGAAGGCGCCCGGGCGGAAGGCAAGCTGGGCCTGCTGGAGTTGACGGCGGGCGGCACCCTGTTCCTCGATGGCGTGGGGGAAATGAGCCCGCGGCTGCAGGTCAAGTTGCTGCGCTTTTTGCAGGACGGCTGTTTCCGCCGGGTCGGCAGCGACGAAGAGGTGTACCTGGATGTGCGGGTGATTTGCGCCACCCAGTTGGATCTGTCCGAGCTCTGTGCCCGGGGCGAGTTCCGCCAGGATCTCTACCACCGGCTCAATGTGCTGTCCCTGCACATTCCGCCGCTGCGCGAGTGCCTGGATGGCCTCGCGCCCCTGGTGGAGCATTTTCTCGACCAGGCCAGTCGGCAGATCGGCTGCCCCTTGCCGCAGCTGGCCCCGGCAGCCATGGAGCGGCTTAGCCACTACCATTGGCCGGGCAACGTCCGGCAGTTGGAAAACGTGCTGTTCCAGGCGGTGTCGTTGTGCGATGGCGGCATGGTCAAGGCCGAGCATATCCGCTTGCCGGACTATGGTGCGCGCCAACCCCTTGGCGAGTTTTCCCTGGAAGGCGGGCTGGAGCAGATCGTCGGGCGCTTCGAGAAAGCCGTGCTCGAAAGCCTCTATGCCGAATTTCCCAGCAGCCGCCAGTTGGGCAAGCGCCTGGGGGTGTCCCATACCACCATCGCCAACAAGCTGCGCCAGTACGAGGTCGGCAAGGAGTCCCAGGAATGAAAAAGCCCCGCTGCAGCGGGGCTTTTTCA